>JBGSLX010000327.1:0-9220 GCA_041740475.1 Akkermansiaceae bacterium
ACTCATTCCTCCACGACGAAGACGAAGAGCCGTGATCCGGCGGTCATGAAGCACAGCAAGCGAGACGGAGCGAGAGTCAGGTGATTTCATCAAACATCATAATGCAGATTGTATGCCAAAATGTTTATTGCCGGGTTAATAATGAGGTAAAAGTCGAATCCGGGAGCTTTCGCATAAGCCATCACATTTTTCATAAACTCGATTTTTTCATCGATCGACATGGACTTGGTTTCCCCATCGAAGTGTGTGACGTTCTGGATCGCCACCGTTGGGTAGTCGGCCATTTTGATCATGGAAGTGAATGGATGATTGCTCCAAATCGAAATCACGTTGTAACGGTTGCGTGCCATTTCATCGAACCATGTCGTCCAAAATGACATGTCCCACACATTGAGGATCGAGTTCCTCGCCCCTGATGCTTTGGATTTGCCGTAGGTGCCACTTTCCTTATCGAACGGCAGGTTGAGTTTGATCCCACGTCTCAGAATAGCAGGAGCTTCTTCGCTACTGTAGGTGTCTTTGAAACCATGACTCTGGATATTCTCGGCGATCTGCAACCCGCCATACATCGAACCATTGGCGTCGCCGCCGATGACCCAGTAGGATTTCTGCGGTTTCTCGGTAGTCCGCATTCCATAAGCCTGTGGTCCTAAACTAGGGATTTTGGTCGTTCCCTGACTTTCCTAACTTTTAGTAACAGCTTCATCTGCTGCGATAGAAATCACCACTTTCTTGTTTGCATAGGAAGGGTTCATGGATTCCAGCGGCAGCATTTCTACAGTGAAATCTTTTTTCTCAAGTGCTGTCTTAATGTCGTTAGCAGCGAACTGAATTTGTTTCACATCTTGGTCAAAGAAAATGCCTACCGTTTCCGCAAATGTGAGAGATGACAGGGTGATTCCAATGGCGATGCTAGAGACAAAGCTCGATGTGTAATTCATGGTTATGATTGCTCTGGTTGGATGGCTGGTGGGTCAAGAGGGCTGGGAATACGCGACAAGATGAAGAATCTTGCTGCTCAATATAAAGAGAGGATTTTAGTCTCGAATTGAGCGGGGGTTAGGTAGCCGAGGGAGAACAGCGTTAACGCGGCGGCCTTGTTTCGAGTGTTTTCAAGCGACACGGCATGCCGGTCGTCGAAGGGGCTTTTGGATCAAATTTTTGAAGCTGGCGGCGGGCGAGACACCCGCGCCACGGTCAGGCGGAGATGGCGTTCAGCACATGCTCGGCTTCCTTGCGTTGGAAATCGGTGGGGCGGACACCGTGGAAGACTAGGAAATCGCGCGAAAACACCTTCGGATTTGAAAAGCCGAGTTCGCCCGCCACTTCTTTGATGGATCGTCCGTGGCGCAGCAAGTTGCGTGCGGCCACCATTCTTTGCTGGCGCAGCCATTCGTTAGGGCTGATTCCGAGTCCTTCATCGAAAACTCGCCGCATGTGCCGTTCTGAGATGCCGACGCGTGCGCAAAGGCCCGCTGTTTGGAAGCCCTCCTCGCGAGCGATCTGTCCTAGTGAAATAGGCATCGGTTCACGGGCTAGAAGAACTAGGATTCTTCCATCTCGCTGGATGATTTCGACGTCGCGGCGTTTCACGTAAGGGGACAAGAGGATTTGTTACAGTCGGTAAGAAGGGAGTTGAATTACGGATCTATGTCAATGCATATAAAATCGGTGCGAATACACATTTCACTGATAATCAGCGACATGTGACTGAATCAAGGTGTGATTTAGTTTGTGCTTCAGCATTTGATGGAGAAAAGCCGAGTTTTCTCATCAGTTTGGCATCGACGCCAAGGGCAAGGGAATGCAAGCAGGTCGTGGCTTGAAAGCCGCGCGACCGCATGACCTCCGGAGACTTCGAACATCGAAATGAGGAGCGCTGGGCAGAGTATGAGCGGCTTGCGGGATTATTGGAAAAGCGGAAGCGCGATCCGCAACTGGCGAGTATGCCGCAGCGCTTTCGCGAGATGTGCGCGGACCTCGCACTGGCGCAATCCCGGATGTATGGCGCGCGCATCACCGAGCGTTTGAACACACTGGTGATCCGCGGTTATGAGCAGATTTATCGCAAAAGCGGCGGCATGCGTGCGGTGGCGGAATTTCTAACTGCGGGTTTTCCTCAGGCGGTGCGGCGTGAGTGGCGGCTGTTTTGGTTGTGCAGCGCGGTGTTTTGGTTGCCTTTTTTTGCGATGATGCTTTCTGCAAATCACGACATTCTGTGGATTCAATCCGTGTTAGGCGCGAGCGGAATGCAGGACATGGAGCAGATGTATGGTGGCGAAGAGGAGCAGCTCGCGCACCTCCGCGAGCAGTATGGCTCGAACTTCATGATGTTTTGTTTCTATATCTATAACAACGTATCCATCGACTTCCGGATTTTTGCGGGAGGGATCTTGGCAGGAATCGGCACGTTGTTTTTCCTGTTATTCAACGGGGTGTATCTCGGAGCAGCGGCTGGTTATGCGAATCATGCGTGCAATCCGGCGTCTTTTTGGAGCTTCGTGAGCGGGCACTCCTCCTATGAGTTGCTCGGCATGGTGTTTTCAGGAATGGCGGGCATGCGGATTGGCATCGCGATTTTGCGACCGGGGCGCTTGACGCGCGCACGAGCACTGGCGGAGGCAGCCAAAAAGGCGTTGCCGTTGATTTATGGTGCGGCTTTGATGACGACATTTGCGGCGGTGGTGGAGGGTTTTTGGTCGGCGCAGAAGATCGATTACGGAATCAAATACGCGATAGGCATTGCCGGGTGGATTTTATGCGCGGCGTATTTCCTGATGGTCGGAAGGAGGGTAGGGGATGCAGCTTGAAAATGTGACGGCGGAGATTCGTCCGCGCAGTGATTGGGAGGCGGCGGATTTGGGGTTTGCGATGGTGCGGCGGGACTTCTGGCGCTGCCTGGCGGTGTGGTGGCTCACGGTGCTGGCTCCGACAGTGGTGGTGATCTGGATTTTGTGGGAGTCGCCGATTTTGTGGCTGGTCATGTTCTGGTGGTGGAAACCTGCGGCCTCGCGCGTGGTTCTGTTCGAGCTGAGCAGGCGTTTGTTTGGCGAAACGCCGAGGTGGCGTGATAGCTTGGGGCAGATTCCGTGTGCATGGACGCGGCGGTTTTTTTACCGATTCTTTTTTGCAAGGCTCTCGCCGTGGCTGCCGGTGATGTTGGCGGTGGATGATTTGGAAAAGCTGCGTGGCAAGGCGCACAAGCTGCGGCGAAAACAGCTCGCACGGCGGGGCGAGGGGGCGGTGATGTGGTTGTATATCATCGTGGATTTTGCGTCCGTGTGGTTCGGCCTCGCGCTGCTGATGATGATTTGGATGTTCATTCCAGCGGGCCAGGATAGTGCGTGGTTGAATGCGATTGAAAGCTGGGACGTCTCGAATCCGATGGATATTCCGCTGGTGATTCTGCGGGTGGTGGTGGCCTGTGTGATGGTCGCGATGTCGCTGACGGACTTGTATCTCACAGGCGCGGGGTTCGGCATTTATTTGAACAACCGGACGTGGCTCGAAGGCTGGGATGTGGAGCTGGCATTTCGGCGCTTGGCTCGTCGGATCGGGGAAGTGGCGGCGCTGTTTTTTGTGATCGCGAGCTGCGGCTGGATGCCTGCGGAAGTCCGTGCAGAGGAAACGCAGGAACCGGCGGAAGTGATCCGAGAAGTGAAGGCGGACGAGGCTTTCAAGGTGCACAAAATCATGGTCCCGGTGCCGGAAGTAGAGGAGGATCGCACGGATTGGGATCTTTCTGCATTGGGGATGTTCATGGCTTGGGTCGGCAGAGTATTGGTCTGGGTGCTGGGTGCGGGATTGCTGGTGGCACTGATTTGGCTGTTGTGGACGAACCGTGAGAAACTCCGACTGCGGCTGGCTGCAAAATCGCAATCTGAGACTCCGAAGGTTCGGGTGGTGATGGGAATGGAAGTTTCGCCGGAAACTTTGCCGACAGATATTCCCTCCGCCGTGATGGCCTTGTGGCGACAGGGCAAGCATCACGAGGCGCTGGCCTTGCTCTATCGCGGGACGATTTCCGTGATGATTGAGCACGAGGGCATCGAAATCCACGAGTCGGATACCGAGGGCGATTGCTTGCGACGTGTGGAGGTGGCGGGTGTAGGAGCCAAGACTGAGTTTTTCCGAGGCATCACCGGAGTGTGGATGCGGCTGGCTTATGCGCGACTTTATCCCGATGAGGCTGAGGTGGCGGCGCTTTGCGGGCAATGGCCGTTCGAACCGAGGAGGCGGGCATGAGATTTTGGTGGGTCGCATGCGCTGCACTGCTTTGCCTGACCGGCTGCAATCGGAAAGAGGTGGAGCAAGAAATCGGCTACAAGGGCAAAGCCCGCGTGAACCCGTGGTTGGCGGCTGAGCGTTTCATCGAAAAATCTGGCAGTGAGATCAAAGCGGTCATTTCGTGGACTGAGCCGACTTACGATGAGTCCGTCTGGATGATGCCTGCGGGAGTGCTGGATAATGACCGCTTCGTCAGCAGCATGGAAGATTGGGCGGAAGATGGCGGACATCTCATTTTAATGGTCGAGCGAGCGACGGCGAGTGTCAGCGATTGGTCGGATACTCAATATGAAATAGAGATATCAAATGAACTCCAGTCGCTGTTAGAGCGTGCGGACATCACGCTCGAAACAAGCGGCGGGGCGAGCGCGGAGGAGATTGATTTTCTCGGCACGATCTTCCGCGTGGATGCGGCATCGGCGGCAGTGGTCTCGTCCGGGGAAAATGACGGCGGCGTGTTTGTCTCGGAGGAATTTGGCGAAGGGCGGATCACGGTGATCACCGACAGCCGCATTTTCCGCAACCGCTGGATCGATCAGCACGATCATGCGGCATTGCTCGCGGCATTGATCGATGCTGGTGGCGGCGCGACTGGCACGGTGGGCATCATGCGCGGAGCCGAGCTGTCGTTTTGGAAACTTTTGGCAGAGCATCTCAGTCCGCTGCTCATCGGGCTGCTGGTGTGGCTGGTCATTTGGCTGTGGCAAAACATGAGCCGCTTCGGTCCGGTCGAGCAGGAATCGGCGGTCGCGGCGTCACGGGGATACGATCATCATCTTGAGGCGATCGGCCATTTTCATTGGAAGCTCGACCACGCGGCCGCGTTGATTGCGCCCTTGCGCGAGCATGTTCTGGACGCTGGGCAGCGTGTTTTGAGCCACTCTGGCAGCGGGGCGGGGGAGCGATTCCAATTCCTCGCTGAGCGCACCGGACTGCCGCTCGAACGGGTCGCCCGCGCGCTCTCAGATGAAATTCCGCCCGACGCGAACAGCCTTGCGCTCGTCACTGCCGATCTCCAGCAATTGCAGCAATCACTCCAAGTAACCTCCAAGCCATGACCGATTTCGCACCATCGCCCTACGCGCCCGCGCCCTCACCATTCCTCGATCTCGCCGCGTTGATTCAGCGCATGCGTGCTGAAATTCGCAGCGTGATCCTCGGCCAAGATCATGTGATCGATCAGGTTCTGGCCGCGCTGCTGGCAGGAGGTCACGTCTTGTTGGAGGGGAAACCCGGACTCGGAAAAACCCATCTGGTCACCACGCTCGCACGCACTTTTGGCGGAGCCAGTGGGCGCATCCAGTTCACACCGGACTTGATGCCGTCCGACGTCACTGGCTTCAGGCTGTTCGACATGCAGAGCCAGACCTTCCAAGTCAGGCATGGACCGGTATTCACCAACTTGCTGCTGGCGGATGAAATCAACCGCGCTCCGGCAAAAACCCAAGCTGCGCTGCTGGAGGTGATGCAAGAACGCCAAGTCACCATCGATGGCGAAACTTTCCGGCTGGCCCCGCCTTTCATGACGCTCGCGACGCAAAACCCGGTGGAACACGAGGGAACTTACCCGCTGCCGGAAGCACAGCTCGACCGCTTCATCATGAAAGTGCTCATCGGCTATCCCGACTGGCACTCGGAATGTGCCATCGTGGCGCGAGCTTCTTGCGAGACGCCGGGCGCGGAAAATGATGGGGTAAACCTCGTTTGTGGCCCGGCGGAAATCGTGGCGGCTCAACAAGCGACTGCCGCCGTGCAAGTGGTCCCAGAAGTGGTCGCCTACGCAGTCGCCATCGCCCACGCCACTCGCGAGTCACGCGCGATTTCGCTGGGCGCAGGAACTCGCGGCGCGATCAGCTTAGTGCGCATCGGCAAAGCGTACGCCGCGCTCGAAGGCAGAACTTACGTCACGCCAGATGATATCAAATCCGCAGCTTTGCCAGTGCTGCGCCACCGTGTGCAGCTCACGCCAGAAATCGCCATCAGCGGCCAAGAAGTGGACGAAGTGCTGCGCGGAATCATCGATGGCGTCCCCGCGCCGCGCGCTTGATCGGGTGATTGAATTTGGAAACAGCGAAACTCGCGAAAGGAACGAAAGAAGAATGAGAGATTTACTTTTGACCGACCGCTCAATGGAAGACGTCCTCAGTGTCTTGTTAGGCTTCCATTTTCGACATTTTAGCCGATTTCGTTGTTCGGGTTCTTTCACCCAAGCTTGAAACATGATCCCTACTCGTCGCTTGTCATTGTTGGCTCTTGGCTGGCTGCTGCTCGCATTTCCAGCCGTGATCTGGCCGCAGTTTCAGGCGGCGTGGAGCACTCTAGGTTGGGTCGCGGCAGCCGTTGTGCTGATCGATGCGATCTGGCTGCGTTTTATGAAGCCGCCTGAAGTGAAGCGCCGCCTGCCGGGGCGTTTTGCCCTCGGTGAGCCGGGTGAGGTAGTGATCATGCTGCGCAATCGTAGCAAGCAAGTCGCCCGCGTGGAATGGTTCGATGGCATACCACAAGACTCACTCGCAGAGAGCATGCCGTGGTCCGGTGAAGTGCCGCCGCTGCGCGAAATTAAGGTGATTTACCCACTACGCATCATGGTGCGGGGTGAGGCTTCTTTTGGTCCGCTGGACTTGCGCATGGCATCGAGGCTCGGATTTTGGCAGCGCCGCACTCGCCACCTCGCAGCGGAAAACGTCAAAGTGTATCCAAACTACGAGCCAATCGTGCGTTTCGCTTTATTGGCAATGCAGCATCGGGATAACCCACTCGGCATCGTTCGCCGCCCGCGCGCAGGTTCCAGCCGGGATTTTCATCAACTGCGCGACTACCGCGACGGCGATCCATTTTCGCAGATTGATTGGAAGGCCAGCTCGCGCAGACAGATGCTGATCAGCCGCGACTTCCAAGAACAGCGCGACCAGTCGGTGGTCTTCTTGTTAGACACGGGGCGGCGGATGCGTGCGGTCGATGGCGATTTGCCGCAGTTTGACCACGTGCTGAACGCGATTCTTTTGGTGTCGTATGTCGCGTTGCGGCAGGGCGACCAAGTCGCAGTGAAGTCCTTTGGCGGCACGGACCGCTGGCTGCCACCCGTCAAGGGCGGTCACGCCATGCCGGTGTTGCTGAATCACCTTTACGACTACCAAACCACCGCCGCGCCCAGTGATTTTTCAGAGGCTGTGGAAAAACTGATGGCCCATCAGCGGCGGCGCTCACTGGTGATTCTACTCACCAATTTACGCGGCGAGGACGGCAAGGAAATCCTGCCCGCGCTGAGTGTGTTGCAAACTCGGCATTTGGTGCTGCTCGCCAGCATGCGTGAACAAGTCGTGCGCGATGCGATGGATCAACCAGTTGCTTCTTTTCCAGCGGCGCTGCGTCATCTTGCTGCGGGCCACTACGTGCGAGAGCGGCGGGAAATCCTTGCAGCGCTAGGATCGCTGGGTGTGCTCACTCTTGATTCCACCGCCGCAGAACTCCCGGTAGCTTTGGCAAATCGCTACAACGACATCAAAGCCGCAGGCAGAATTTGAGGCCTTTGTACGTGATTGCGTGATGGTGATTCGGCCCACAACCGCCATGGTTTGCCGCGTAAGGGATTGCAAATAGAACTCCTTCCTAGAGGGGTCCACAGGCGTCGGAGTAGGGAACCGACGCCTGTGTTTTTTGTAGAGGTAACGTGCCAATGGATTCACGGTTATTGACTGCAAAACTCAAGATTCGGGTTGCGTCGGTGTCTGATGAGTGCGACTTAACTTTCTCAGCAAAAGGGGGCGTTCTGGTTTCGACGGAATGTCTGATGCGCTGGTTGCACGTGGAGGTTGATCGGCTGGCCTCCTAAAAAAGCCGTTCAAACAAAATAAATGCAGACTCTAACGAGCTCGCACTGGCCGCTTAATTGACGACCACGTCAGAACCCCAACGCCTTCTAGGGGGGATGGCGACACTTAGAAGGCTGGGTGTGAAATCGGGAAACCGGGTTTTGCACCGAGAAACAACAGGTTCCTAGGAGTGACAACGCCGCAAGCGGGCCCAGTCCCTCCGAAATCCCAGACCGCCTGCTAAACGTGTAGATGCCAGTGTTGACGGCGTTCCGGACAGGGGTTCGACTCCCCTCGCCTCCACCATTTCAAAATCACCCGTAATGAGTTCTAAATCAGCTTGTTACGGGTTTTTTGTGGGCAATTTTGAAGGTGCCATATTGGCGGAAAATAGCCGATTTTGGCAAAAAATCCGTGTGTTTTCTGTGTGTTTGGGTAAACTCCAAACCATGCCTTTCGACTCGGAAATTGGCTCTGTGAAACTCTACTCGCCGTCGGCTCCTGGAAAGCCGTGGCGCGTGACATGGACTCCGCCCGGAATGACCCGACAGGTCAAGGACAGGAAAACCAAGGCGGGAGCCGAAAAACTGGCGAAGGAGATCAAACGACAGCTGAAGCGCGGGGAAATCGGCCAAGTCCACCGGGCGACGACCGAGGAACAGCAGTTGCTGGAAATCTGCCGGAAGCTGCGGGACCCAAAATCCATCCTCCAGGAAGCACTTGACCGGCAGGGCAATTTCAAGCGGGCTACCGTAGCCGCTTGCTGCGACCTCTACATCGCCGAATACAAAGACCGGGATAGCTCGATGACCCGCAATGACGCCACCAGCAAGGCCGGAGTCATTAAAGAGACGCTTGGAGAGCGGTACCTCGATTCGCTCACCGAGCGGGACATCGAGGAATGGCGGGACACCAAGCTTAAAGGCTCGAAGCGATACCGAAACAACATCCTGGCCCACCTGCGCCACCTTTATGAACGGGCACGCGTATGGGGTTTCGTGCCGAAGGGTCACAATCCTGCCCGCGAAGTGCCTTCGATGAAAATCCCCCGCGCCGAGCCGGTCGTCTGGGCTCCGAAGACCCTGAAAGCCTGCCTTGAGTGGTATCGGAAATCGGAGAAG
>JBGSLX010000328.1:0-6252 GCA_041740475.1 Akkermansiaceae bacterium
TCACAGGCATCGACTTCGATACGACGGACCTCGTAGTTCGAGACCTCGCGGGCATCGACTTTGTCATTGAGATAGTCTTGGCACTCGATGCCGACGGCGCGGGCCTTAAGCTGCATGTTGATGTCTTTGGTCACCAAAACGACGGGCGCGCTGTTGTGCTGCATCAACAACAAACAAGCAGCGAGAATGCGGTGATCGACGCGCTCGCGATCCGGGAAAATGCGGTGGAAACGATCCAGCAGCTCTGAGTTCTTTGGGCAGGTAGAGGGATCATAGATCACCATGCGCACGGTGCCGCCAAAGCCATTGGTCACACCCTGTGTGATGGTGGACGAATTTGAAAACATCTCTGTCAGGCGGCGGTGGACGCGGCGTGCGTTCGCTCCGCGCTCGGTTTGCTCGCTCTTGAACTTGTCCAGTTCTGCGAGCACGTCCACCGGGACGCAGAGGTGGTTTTCCTTGAATCGCTCAAGCGAGGCCGGGTCGTGAAGCAAGACATTGGTATCGAGCACATAGTTTTTCACCAATTGGGATGGGGCGGTGAGTCCGAGATCCGCAGGTTGTGCGGATTGCCCGTTGGATTTGCGCTTTCGGGTGAGTGCGATTTGGCGTGTGGGCTCCTCAAACAATGCGCACTGGGTGACGTCGTCGTTTCGATCAATCATGGATGGGGTAGGATGTGGTTCGGGTGAATGGACAAATGAGAGGGGTCGCCATCCCGCTGGTTGCTACCAGCAATCGCGATGCCAAGCATTGGCTGTGTCGCATGGATGAAATTATTCAACACATGCTTACCATCTCCATGGAGGCTTTTTTGACAATCTCCAAATCTGGATATTCTCAAGCCCGGTCAACCTGTAGTTTTTCGACGCTTTTTGATCGACCTAGAGCACAACTGATAGCGCTCAGCTTTTTTTCTGCGCGTGTTCCAGCGCTGCGGCGATGAATCCTGCGAACAGTGGATGCGGGTGATTCGGCTTTGACTGAAACTCCGGGTGAAACTGTGCGCCGAGGTAAAACGGATGATCGGCGAGTTCGATGATTTCCACCAATCCTTCTTCGGCAGAGACCGATGAGATGACCAATCCTGCTTCCTGCAATTGCTCTTGGTAGTCTGAGTTCAGCTCGTAGCGGTGGCGGTGGCGTTCGTGAATGCGCTCCTGATTGCCATACAACTGTGCGGCTTTGGTGCCTGCAAAAAGGATCGAGCTGCACGAACCGAGACGCATGGTCGCTCCCATGTCCTCCACGCCTTTTTGCTCTTCTTGCAAACAAATCACCGGGTGCATGGTGGTTTTGTTGAACTCGGTGGAATTCGCATCTTTCAAGCCGCAGACATTGCGTGCGAATTCAATGGTCGCGATTTGCATGCCGAGACAAATGCCGAGATATGGAATCTTATTTAGGCGGGCGTATCCAGCCGCTTGGATTTTCCCTTCTGTGCCGCGATCTCCAAATCCACCGGGCACTAAAATTCCATCGACATCGCCGATGATGGACTTCGCGCCGTGATCTTCGACCGCCTCGGTATCGACGCGCATGATCCGCACCTTGGTATCGTGATGCGCACCGGCGTGGATGAGAGATTCGTAGATCGACTTATAAGCGTCTTGCAGCTCGATGTATTTGCCGGCGACTGCGATCGTGACCTTGTGCTTCGGGTGGATCACGCGTTGCACGAAATTTTCCCAATCCTCCAATGCTGGAGATGGCGTATGTCCGAGGCCGATTTTGTCCACCACTAGGCGGTCGATTTTGTCGCGGCGCAAGTCCAGCGGGCACTCGTAAATCGTGTGTGCCACATCGCGAAACGCGACGACGTTTTTGCGATCCACGTTGCAAAACATGGCGATTTTCTTGCGGTTGTCCTCGTCCAGATCAGCCTCGGTGCGGCAGATGATGATGTCGGGCTGAATGCCGATTTCGCGGAGTTTCGCCACCGATTGCTGGGTGGGCTTGGTTTTCACTTCACCGGCGGCCTTGATGTAGGGCAGCAGCGTGACGTGGATGAAACAGACGTTTTCCTTGCCCACTTCGAGCGCGTATTGGCGCAGAGCTTCGAGGAAAAGCAGCCCTTCCATATCGCCGACGGTGCCGCCGATTTCGGTGATCAGCACGTCCACATCTGGGTTGTTCGCGCTGACTTGCTGGATGCGGGATTTGATCTCATCGGTGACGTGCGGGATGAATTGCACGGTCTTGCCGAGATACTCGCCGCGACGTTCTTTTTTGATGACGGCGTCAAAGACTTGGCCGGACGTCAGGTTGTTCATGCGCGAGAGCACGCCGGAGGTGAAGCGCTCGTAATGCCCGAGGTCGAGATCCGTCTCCGCCCCGTCATCAAGCACATACACCTCACCGTGTTGGTAGGGCGACATCGTGCCGGGATCAACATTGAGATAGGGGTCGAACTTTTGCATCAGCACCTTGAGGCCGCGGGCTTCGAGCAGCGTGCCGATGGACGCGGCGGCCAAGCCTTTACCGAGTGAGGAAACGACGCCGCCTGTGACGAAGATGTATTTCATATATGAGGTCAAAAGTGATGGGTAAAAAGTGATTGGGAAAAAATTTGGAAAGGGTGGAGCAGGAGTATTTTCACTTTGGGCTGCTAACTCATCACCATTAACAATCTCTCAATTTCGCGAGCTTGCTCGGGAGTATCGACACCGGGTGAGGCGTCGTTTGTCAAAAGAACCCGAATGGATGCGCCGTTTTCGAGGGCGCGAAGTTGTTCGAGCGACTCGGCTTTTTCCAAAGGCGAGGGCGGCCAGCCGACGAAGCGCTCCAAGAAACTGCGTCGATACGCATAGATTCCCTTGTGACGCAGCACTGGCAGACCCGCCACCGGGTTGCGAAAAAATGGCAGCGGCGAGCGCGAGAAATAGAGCGCCCGGCCGTCGAGAGCGGTGACCACTTTCACCACGTTGGGATCGCGCACAGCCGCATCATCGGGGTCGAGCGGATTGGCGGCTGTCGCCATATCGAGCGATGGATCGGCGAGCATAACTGCCGCGAGTTGATCGATCAGCTCGGGATCGATCAGCGGCTCATCGCCTTGGATATTGAGAATGTGCGTGGCCTGCGGCACTGACTGTGCGGCCTCGGCGATGCGGTCGGTGCCAGTCGTGTGATCGGGCGAGGTCATCACCCCCGTGCCGCCGAAATCGTGGACCGCGTTCAGGATGCGCTCGTCGTCAGTCGCGACGAGGATTTGATCGAGCTGAGAACATTTCATGCAGCGATCCCAAACGTGTTGAATGAGAGGTTTCCCGGCGATGGCGTGCAGCGGCTTACCGGGGAAGCGAGTGGAGCCCCAGCGCGCGGGCAGGACGCCGAGAATGTGAGATTTGAAGGAGTCTTGCTGCACGCATTTGAAAATCTGGGCGAGCGTATGACAGGCACGCGCCGGCGGACAAGAGCGGTTTCCAAAAAATCCGCGAATTGCTAGAAACGCCGGATTTAACTCGAATGCCGATATTTAGAACAACGAGAAACGCAAAAGTGACGAAATTTGAAAAAGTTAAGAATGCTTCCGTTCGCACCTTTTAGGATTCAGTGAAAAGTCCCAAACATCCTTTTTTCGAGGCTTTTTGCCCCTTTCGTTGTTCCTAATTCTTTTTTCGGATTTACCCACACAGCGTGAGCACGATTCCGCATAAAATTCCGAGCACGGCTGGCAATTTCGCCGCGCCACGAGCCTCGCGAAACCACCAGATGCCACCGGCGAAGGCGACCAGCGTGCTCGCCCGTCGCAGGCTGGAAACCACCGAAACCAACGCTTCCGGGTCACTCAGCGCGGTAAAATACACGTAGTCTGCCAGCAGCAGAAATGCCGCGATCAGTGGGATGCTCCAGCGCCATTCGAAACTCTTGCGCGGCCACCATCGCCGCCACCAACCGAGCGCCAGCGGTGCCAAAACCACCGGTAAATAAAGCGTGAACCATGCCTGCATCTGCGCCGGACTGAGTCCCACATGGCTGAGCAAGTGCTTGTCGTAAAGCCCGCTCACCGCGCCGCAAAGTGTGCCTGCGATCATGCAACCCACCCATTTATCCCGATGAAAATGCACTCCTTCCGCGCGGCCCGCGACGGATAAGCTAAAAAACGAGACCAACGTGATGGCGATGCCGGCATTTTCCAGCGCGGAGGGTCGCTCACCGAGCACCAACAAGGCACCGATCAAGGTCCACAGCGGACCCGTCGCGCGGATCGGCGAGGCCAGCGAAAGCGGCAGGTGTTTTACGCCGAAGTAGCTGAACGTCCACGAAGCAGCGACGATGATCGACTTGAAAAACACCATCCCATGTTCAGCCAAGCTGAGCGGTGCGGGAGTGAGCGCTGATGGGAATTTTCCCGGAAAAATCAGGCCCGCGAGCATCAAGCCACCCCAAACCACAGCGCCGCACACAGTGCCGAGGAACAACACCGGCAGCACCGCATTTTCGCGCAGCGCGTGCTTCTTGCTCAGGTCATACAGCCCGAGGAAAAACGCGGAAACCAGACTGGCAAGCACCCATGACACAGCACTTGCGGTGTGCGCCACGCTCGACTCCCACGCAAGGCATTCTTCGCCAGATGCCCGCTGCGCCACCGGATTCTTCCCCCTTGCCCATCGTGGGTGCAGCCCCTAGCGTCCGCCTCCCTAGCGATGAGCGCCAAATCTGTATTTCTCTACGACACCACCTTGCGCGACGGCACGCAGGGCGAAGGCTTCCAGCTTTCGGGTCTTGATAAACTCCGCATTGCGCGTCGGCTTGATGCCTTCGGGGTGGATTATATCGAAGGCGGCTGGCCCGGTTCCAATCCCAAGGACGTCGAGTTTTTCCGCGAGGCGAAAAACCTGAAACTCAAGCACGCCAAGCTCGCCGCCTTCGGTTCCACGCGCCGAGCTGACACCCCAGTGGAAGAAGACGCCCAAGTGCGGATGCTGCTAGAAGCGGAAACTCCAGTGGTCACCATTTTTGGCAAAAGCTGGGAAATGCAGGTCACCGAAGTCTTGCGCACCACCGTGGAGGAAAACCGCGCGATGATCCGCGATACCGTCGCTCACTTGGTGAAACACGGCCGTGAAGTGGTCTATGATGCCGAGCATTTTTTCGACGGCTACAAGGACTCGCCCGAGCACGCGTTGACCACGCTAGAAGCTGCAGCAGAAGGCGGCGCGTCTTGTTTGGTGCTGTGCGATACCAACGGCGGCACGCTTCCAGCCGAAGTGGCGGAGATTTGCGAAGCGGTCAAACTTCGCATCCCCGGAACGCCCATCGGCATCCACACCCACAACGATTGCGAGCTTGCCGTGGCGAATGCCATCGCAGCGGTCCATGTCGGCGCTACGCAAATCCAAGGCACCATCAACGGCTACGGCGAGCGCACCGGAAACTGCAATCTCACCTCTGTGATCCCGATTCTTCAGCTCAAGATGGGCATCGCTGTCGTGCCACAGCTCGAAATGCTGCGCGAACTCTCTTATTTCGTGGACGATGTTTCTAACAATCCACACTTCGCCCGCGCGCCATTTGTCGGTCGCACCGCCTTCGCCCACAAAGGCGGCATGCACGTCAATGCGGTGAAAAAACTCGCGCGCAGCTATGAGCACATCGAACCCGCGAGCGTTGGCAACGAACAAAACATCCTCGTTTCCGAGTTGAGCGGCCAAGACAACATTCTTTCAAAAGCCGAGCAACTCGGCCTGCCACTGGCCAAAGGTTCAGATGCCGCGAAGTCGATTCTCAAGCGCGTGAAGGAACTCGAAAATGAAGGATACGCCTTCGAAGCAGCCGGCGGCACGCTGGAACTGCTGATCCGTCGCGAGCTGGGCGACCTCAGCAAGCCTTTCGAGCTGAACGAATACCACACCAGCTTCCGCAAATACCGCGATGGCCACTCGCCCGTTTGCGAAGCCACCGTGAAGCTCTCGGTCAACGGCACTCCCGAACTCACCGTCGCGGAAGGAAATGGCGTGGTCAACGCGCTCGACCTCGCACTGCGCAAGGCTCTGCTGCCATTTTACCCAGAAATTTCCGGCGTCTCACTCGTCGATTACAAAGTGCGCATCATCGACAGCCACGATGCCACTGCCGCCAAGACCCGCGTATTGATCGTCTCCAGCGATGGCGTGGACAGTTGGGGCACCGTCGGAGTTTCCGAAAACATCATCGAAGCAAGCTGGCTCGCACTCGCCGATGGCATCGACCTCTTTCTCCAACGCCGGAAATCGCAGCTTGCAGATTAAAACCCACCCACACCAGATC
>JBGSLX010000329.1:0-2473 GCA_041740475.1 Akkermansiaceae bacterium
GACGCCGCACCGCAGTGATCGATGCTCTCGGGAACCGCATGAGCTATTTCTACGATGCCACTGGTCGCCAAACCTCCAGCACCGATGCCCGGGGGAACACCACCAGCTTCACCTACGATGACGCAGGCCGCCTCACCCGCACCGATCTCCCGGACGGGAACTTCATCCTCACGGGTTACGATGCTCTGGGCCGCCGCATTTCCTCCACCGATGCAGAAGGAAACATCACCCAATACGCATACGATGGCGCAGGCCGCCTCATCGCCGTCACCGATGCGTTAGGGGCCATCACCCGTTACGCCTATGACCAACGCGGCCTGCAAATCGCCCAGACCGATGCGCTCAACCGCGTGACCACGTATGAATACGATGCCATGAGCCGCCGCGTCGCCCGCGTCCTGCCACAGGGCCAGCGCGAGCAAATGACCTATAACTTGCTCGGCCAACTCATAGCTCACCGGGATTTCAACGGCCAGTCGATCAGCCGCAGCTACGATGCGATTAGTAGCGACTTGCTCAGCATCGCCGCGCCGACGGGTCACCCGTCGCTCACGCTCAGCCACGCACCCGCCCGATACGAGTTCACCTATGACACCGCCGGACGATCTAACGAATTCGAATCATCGGGATCAAACTCATGAAAAAGCTTTCGGACCATAGACTGAGCTCACGTGGGTCTCTAACAAATGGTGCGATGTCCTCCTTCGCCTGATCGAAATGAATGATGGAAAATCGTTCCTCCATGCGCTTATGGAGGTCCGGCAGAGTGAGCGGCGTTTCAGGTGACCAATCGCCCGACTGCCGCATGCGGGCTTCCAGATGCGAGAGATTCATTGGAATGCGGCGACCGACATACCAGACAAGGTCGTAGAAATCTCGCCCCTTGACGCGGCTTTTCCAATTCCGGCACAGCACAGCGTGGACTTTGCCGGCGAACAGGCTGGGGAGATCGTAAACGCGGACTTGATGGGGCGTGGGAATGAGCCGGGTAAGTAGTTCGGTAGTCGCGCCAACTGGCGGGTCGGTATCGATTTCCAGTTTGATCCGAATGAGTTGACCCTTGGGAAGCCGCGACGCGATTTCCGGCGGCGCTCCGATTTGGAAAAGGTAGATCACGGTGCTGCCTTTTAAAAAATGCGGATTCGATGCGAGACGGATGGGATTTCTTGATTCCTTCCACCGTGAATTCGAAGCCCCAGGCCGCCAACTCATCTGCCACGGCACCAAGATACGACCTGAGTGAAAATTCCGGCATCGTCGCGAGCAACGAAAAGTCCAGATCTTCCGAAAACCGTGGCAAGCCATGAAATATCCGCAAGGCACTGCCACCGTAGAACGCGGCATGTTCGTAGAACGGCGTGCGCCAAAGTCCGAGTAGCGTGATCTCCTGAGCGATCTCGCGTACAGCGTTTTGGTAGTCGTTAGACGATTCGGGATGGTAGTGGTCTATCAGACTGGCGAGCGCGGGATGAATCATGTGGTGGTATAGATTTTTTGGAAATATCGGGCGAGGTGGCGCACTGCAGGCCGTCCATAATTCTTGGCACAGGCGGCGAGTTGTTCTGCGTCAAGAGGTGGAAGATTCCCGATACGCATTGCCTCCAGCCAAGCACAGACATCCTTTTGCGAACGGATAGAGGCGTCGATGGCCACAGAATCACAAAGAGCTTTCGTGGGAGAAGCCAGCAACCACGGAATCAATGGATCTTCCACGCGTTCGATCCCGATTGAGAATACCCGGACTGGGACATGACGATAGCGATAGCGGCCAATAGGAGTTTCATACTCAGCCGGGCGTTTGAGAGTGGCACAAACAACTTCCTCCACGCGCTCGGGAATCAACCCGTGCCATGCCAGAGCAGACTCGAAACTGACGTAGGACGGTCCGTGGATCGCCGGAGCCAAGGCAAGCGGATTTACCGTTCGGTCCTGCAAATAAAGTCCCCGTCGCAGAGGAATCAATTCTCCTGCCGCCAGCATCCGCGACACCTTCATCCGCGGATTTCCATAAGCTGCCAGCGCATCCTTGAGCTGCCCATGGGAGAGCAAGGGTGCAGTGGATGGCAGCGAGAATGGATGCTTTATAGGCACAACAAAGTATCTTTAAACGATACATCTGATCAAATAAAGCGCATTTATTAGAGATAATTAGAGGCTCAAAAAACTCGGCGGTGAAAAAATGCGGTGCTTCATTTGCAATTGCTACCCCGGCTATGAGAATAAAGAGGCAGTATTTCCTCATTTTCTCAACGCTCCGTCATAGGCCGCGAAGAGACTCACCATGCCCCAGACAGCAAAATAAGGAAATACGCGTGCCTGCCTCTTTGGTGTTCGCCCGCGAATTTGCACGACGTGACGAATCTGAAAGCATTTAGCGCATTCTGCTGCGTCCTGTTCCCTGATTTCAGATACCTCGGCTTGGATTCGAACCAAGGACCAATTGATTAAGAGTCAACTGCTCTACCAACTGAGC
>JBGSLX010000330.1:0-11242 GCA_041740475.1 Akkermansiaceae bacterium
TCAACGTACGTCACGGCTGGAAGCCGCTCTTGCGAACCATGGCGGCTTCAAGCCACCACTCCGCAGCGCACGTTCATTTCCCGCCTCAATCCGGTAAAACCTCTTGTGGCATCCAAACGGTCTTGCGTTATGATCGGACGAAATTCCAAGTGAACTGCTCCGACACCGATTCCCTCCCCCTGTCTGATGTCCGTAAAATCGTCAGCTTACTCGGCGATGTTATTGCCGCACCAGGCGGACACAGCGAAAAAAAGCAGATGCTGATGGACGGTCTATGCCGCCTCATCGATGCCAGCGCTTGGATCTGGGGCGTAGGCCAGCACAATCCCGATAACACGCCATTTTACATCGCCTTCAATCGCGGAAATATCGATGACGAGCGCTTCGCTCGGCTGATGGAGGCGGTGAATCATCCCGAGATGCAAGAGTTCGCGCGTCCGTTTTCAGAGGAACTGGCGACGACTGGCATGCACCTGACGCGACTGCGTCAGCAGATCAACCAAACTGGATCCTTCATCGGCTCCAACGCCGAAAAAGCTTGGTTGCGAGCAAATATCGGGCCGGTGATGCTGTCCTGCAAACCTCTGCCTGGCGGCGGCTTCAGCAGTATCGGCATTTACCGCACGGCTGACCGTGAACTGTTTACCGAGCGCGACTCGAAAATCGCACACATCGTTCTCACGGAGGTCGCTTGGCTCCATCTCACCGGCTGGCCGGAGGAGCGCGGGCAATCGATGGCGAAGTTATATCCACGCCTTCGCACCGTGCTGAATCTCCTGATCGAAGGCTGGAGCCGCAAGCAGATCGCCGACCGCCTTGAGATTTCGATCAATACACTGAACGGCTATGTGAAAGAGATCTACCGTCATTTTTCCGTGCACTCGCAGGCCGAGCTGTTGGCACGTCTATCGAAAGGAAACGGCGGAGATCAGGTGGAAATGCGCGAGGTTTCTTGATCTAACCACCAGATTTGGGGGGTATGCAGAATCCCACAGACAAGACAGGTTTAGCGTTTCTCCTATGAAACTCCCCATCCTACTCTTCTTAGCCGCAGTCTCAGCCCTTCCCGCTGCCACACTTACCGTCACCAGCACCGCCGATAGCGGCCCCGGCTCGTTGCGGGACACTATTGCCAATGCGAATCATGGCGACATCATCACCTTCGGCGGCGCGGCTTTCACCGGACCAGAAAGCACCGTCACCATCAGACTGACCAGTGGCGACATTCTCACACATCGACTCATCACTATTCAAGGAATCGCCAATGCGTCTGGCGGCAACAAAGTGGTCATTTCCGGCGACTCAGACGCCTCGGGAACACCCACCCCAGGCGACACTAGAGCCTTTCGCTTTCAGCCCTCCACTTCGGGCAGCGTCACTGTGAGTCGCCTGACTATTCGCGATTGTAATTCTGAGAACGCCATCAGCGTAAACGGCGGTTTTGAACCTACTACAACGAACTTCATATTCCAGCGCTGCAACTTCATCGATAACTTCGGCAGTCTAGCTGGCGCAATTTTTTCCAATACGAACACATTCAGTTTCGAATTCGACCGTTGCCGTTTTGAGGGAAATATTTCTGATGACTTCGGCGGAGCGATGCGGATTTCATACGCGCAGCATCTTTCAATCTCCCTCTGCGACTTTATCGCCAACAAGGTCACCTCCACCAACGGCTTCGGAGGCGCACTCGACTTATCAGAATGCCCGTCCGTAGAAATCGACAGGTGCCTGTTTTCAGAAAATGAAGTTTTGAATGTAGGTGGTGCGATTACCATGGATAATTCTTCTGGAATAATCCGCCGAAGCCTTTTCCAAGGCAACATCGCAAAAACTGGAGGTGCGATCTATTTTGCCAATTTCAGCGAGTCAATCATCCAGCCAACGGTCACTCACTGCACCTTCAGTGGCAATCAAACGACAGCAAGCGGGTCCGCCGTCCGCG
Source organism: Akkermansiaceae bacterium (assembly GCA_041740475.1). GTDB lineage: Bacteria > Verrucomicrobiota > Verrucomicrobiia > Verrucomicrobiales > Akkermansiaceae > Luteolibacter. Next base: position 1,946 of record JBGSLX010000330.1, read on the forward strand.
TGAGGAAATTAGTCGATCTGCTTCTCGAACACTGCACTATCACTGCAAACGTCGCCAACTCGGCTGGTAATACGAGCGACGCCGGTGCTGTTTGTTGCTCCGAAGACGCCAACATTCGCTTCTCCTCCAACCTCATCGCAGGAAATACCGATGGGCGGGCCAGCGGCACCCATTACCCCGATGTTCAGGGCACCACTGAGTTTCCATACATTATCACTAATGGCACCCTATCCTCGCTGAGAGGCAATGTCATCGGAGACTCCACCGGAAGCGGCAGAACCTTCGAAGGCCGAGGGGACGACGTTGGCACTCCAGAGAATCCCATCCCCGCCGGAGTGCTGCCGCTTGCCGACAATGGCGGCGCGACACTGACCCACGCGCTCCAGCCACTCGCCGCCGCAGTCAATTTCGCGGAAACCTCTACTGCCACAGAGGACCAACGCGGCCAGCCGCGTCCATCTGGCAGCGAACCGGATGCGGGTGCCTTCGAACGCCAGCTCATTTCTTTTGATGTCTGGGCGGCAGATCGGCTTGCCGCATATCCAGTCTCCGAGCGCCAAGCGAGGGACGACGCAGACGGCGACAGGGTTTCTAACGGCGTCGAATTCATTCAAGGAACCGCCCCGGCCATTCCCAATTTGCCACTCGACCGCATCGAACGCGATGAAGACGGCATTTGGTACAGTTACACCGTTTCCAATGAAGCGGATATCGACAGCCTGACCGCCGCAATCGAAGAATCGGATGACCTCAACGAATGGCTCGCAAGACCGCTCACAGCCGGACCAAAGAGCGATGAATTCGTCAGCTCCAACGCCACACGCAGCCGTTACCGGCTTCCTGTGAGCACGGCTGGTAGGCCAAAACACTTCTACCGTATGCACGTCCGCCCGCTCCAAGAGGACAACTGATCAGAACCCTCAACCCGGCGAAGATGCTGGCCTCGACCACTCTCCTTTGTAGGGTTCATTCGATTTGCCACGGTCATTTGGCATTCTGAGGAAAAAATTGCGCCTTGAACCGATGCTTTCAGGGAATCAACCTTTGCGCAGTTCATGCCAAAGACCGGATTAGAGAAAGAGATGGTTTACGAGGGGATTCCAGCGTCTCCGGGTGTCGCCATCGCTCCATTACACGTCATAGCGCGGGGATTTTCTGCACCTGAGGTTTATGAAATCGAGGAGTCTGCTGTGTCGGATGAGCAGGAACGTTTCCACCAAGCCCTGGAATTGACGAAACGCCAGTTACTCGAACTCCAGAGCCGCTTGGAAGAACTTTCCGGGGAAAATGAGAGCGGAATTTTCGAGGCTCACGTCATGATGCTCGAAGATCGTGCGCTGGTGCAGAAGGTGCTGGGTGCCATCTCAAGCCGTCAGCAAAATGCGGAGTATGCCTTTTATGCGGTGATGCAGAATTTCTTGGAGGCGATGCGCCGGATTCCAGATCCGTATTTGCGCGAGCGCACCGCTGATATAGAAGACGTAGCTCAGCGGGTGTTGCGGAGTTTTTCCTCAGACGTGGATTCCCGCCAACTCGGGCCGGACGACCGACACATTCTGGTGGCTTACGATCTCGCGCCATCCGACGCGGCATCGATGAACCGGCGCAATGTGCTGGGTTTCGCGACCGAACAAGGAAGCGTGAACTCGCACACGGCGATTCTGGCGCGCGCGTTTGCCGTTCCCGCGATCGTCGGCTTGGAAGGCTCCGTGATCGACATGATGGCGCTGACGCCGGCGATTCTCGATGGTTACAGCGGCAAGCTGATCTTGCATCCATCGCCGGAAACGCTGGCGCGCTACAACAAGCTCAGTGAGGAAAAAGCGCAGGTTCGCAGCTCGCTGGATGCGAAACGCGGAGCCGCCACCGAGACCATCGAGGGGCGGGCGATCACGGTTTCTGCCAACATCGAAATCATCGACGAACTGCCGTTGGTGAAACGCAGCGCGGCCAAGGGCATCGGGCTCTATCGCACGGAGTATCTGCTCTTGGATGGCGAGGAAATGCCCGACGAGAATCAGCAGGCGGAAATTTACTCCAAGATCGCCAGCGCGATGTCACCGCATGTCACGATCATCCGCACGCTCGATGCGGGTGGTGACAAATTGCCGGTGGAGCCGCTCACTGAGCCCGAGCCGAATCCATTCCTCGGCTGGCGCGGCATCCGCGTCTCGCTGGCGCGGCCCGCGATGTTTCGCGAGCAAATGCGGGCCATTCTCCGTGCCAGCGCGAAAGGCAAGGTGGCGGTGATGTTTCCGATGATTTCCGGGTTGTCCGAAGTTTGGCGCTGCAAGGAAATGGTGCGCCGCTGCATGGACGAGCTGGATCACGAGGGCGTGCCTTTCGACCCAGAAATCCAAGTGGGCGTGATGATCGAGGTGCCCGCCGCCGCAGTGTGCGCGGACTTGCTCGCGCCGGAGGTCGATTTCTTCTCCATCGGCACCAACGATTTGATCCAATACACCGTCGCCGCAGACCGGGTGAACCCACACGTCGCGGATCTTTATCGGCCCACTCACCCGGCGGTGATTCGTTTGATCAAGCGCACCATCGATGCCGGCAACGACCACGGCATTTGGACCGGAATCTGCGGAGAAATGGCCGGCGACATCCGCCTCACGCCGCTGCTGATCGGCTTGGGAGTGGAAGAACTCTCCGTCGGCCCGCAGCAAGTTCCCATCGTCGGTCAGGCGATCCGCTCGCTCAGCTACGCCGAATGCGCCGCGATGTCCGATGAAGCACTGCGCCACAACCGCAGCCAAGGCGTGCTCGACTTGTCGCTCAACCTCGCGCGCAAGCACTACGGCGAGCTGTTGGACTGAGTGGCATGAGAACACGCGGTTGATTCGCATTTCCTTCCGTGCATCATCCCCACCCGTCCTCAAAACGCATGCTCACTCTGCTAAAAATCCGCAATCTGGCTCTGGTGGATGAACTCGTCTGGGAGCTCGGTCCCGGGCTGATCGGTGTGACCGGAGAAACGGGAGCCGGCAAATCCGTGATCGTCGGTGCCCTAAAGCTCGTGCTCGGCGAGCGCGCCGATAAATCACTCATCCGCACCGGCGAAGACACTTGTTCCGTGGAAGCCGTCTTCGAACTCCGCGACTCTAGCGAAATTAACACCATCCTCGAAGACGGTGGATTGGAGCGCTGCGAGGACACACAGCTCATCGTGCGCCGCGTGATCGGCCAAAGCGCCAACCGCCAGTTTGTCAACGACTCGCCTGTGACGCTGCAATTGCTCAAGCGTCTGGGCGAACATCTGGTGGATCTCCACGGCCCGCACGATCATCAATCGCTGCTTTCCGCCGAGCGGCAGCTTGCGATGCTCGACGCCTACGCTGGTGCCGAAAAAGCACACTCCGCTTATCGCGAAAACCATCGTTCTTGGCGCGCAAAAGCCACAGAACTCGATGAACTGCGCCACGCGGAAAATGCCAGCGAACAAGAAGTCGAGCTGCTGCGTTACCAGCTCCAAGAAATCGAAGCCGCCAATCTCAAGCCGGAAGACGAACAAGACCTCGAAGACCGCTGGCGGCGCGCATCGAATGCCAGCCGTCTGGTGGAAACTGCCGCTGCCGCAACCACCGCGCTCAGTGGCGAGGATGGCGTGCTCAACAAACTCAGCGACGTGCAGCGGCTGGTGCGCGATCTCGAAAAACTGGATCCGTCGATCCGCGAACAAACGGCTTCTTTGGAAACCGCCGTTTTGGAGCTTCAAGACCTCGAATCCAATCTCACTGAATACGCTGAACAGCTCGATATTGACCCAGCCGAATCCGCTGCTCTCGAAGAACGCGTCAATGTGATCGAATCGCTGAAACGCAAATATGGCCCATCCATCGCCGACGTGCTCACTCGACGCGAAAATGCCTCCACACGGCTGGATCGCATCGAGAATCGCGGCGAGAAAATCGCAGCGCTGGAGCAAGAACTCGCCACCTGTCGCGCTGCGTTGGAAAGCGCAGGCAAGTCGCTGAGCGCGCTACGCAAGAAAGCCGCACCCACGCTCGCCAAGGAAATTTCCAGCCAGCTCAAGGATTTGGGCTTCAAGCAATCGTCGTTCGAAGCACCGCTCCAGTCGCTCGTGGAGCCAGGTTTTCAGGGATTTGAGGCCATCGAGTTCCAGTTTGGCCCCAATCCCGGCGAACCGCTGATGCCGCTCCGTCAAATCGCCTCTTCCGGGGAAATCAGCCGCGTGATGCTGGCGATCAAATCCGCGCTGGCAGAGCAGGATGACACGCCTCTGATGGTGTTCGACGAGATCGATGCCAACGTCGGCGGCGAAGTGGCGCGCGCCGTGGGTCGCAAAATGGCAGCGCTCGGAACGCGTCACCAAGTGGTGGCGATCACCCATTTTCCACAGGTCGCAGCCACCGCGAGCTCGCATTTTGTGGTGGAGAAGGAAGTGACCAACGGTCGCACCCGCTCGCGATTGTTCGCGGTGCAGGGCGAGACGCGCATACAGGAACTCGTGCGCATGTTAGGCGGTGGCGGAGAGCAAGCTCGTGCGATGGCTGCGTCGCTTCTGACCAGCTTGGAAACGGACAAAAATCGCTGATCCAGTGGGCACTTTGCCGCGATTTTGCAGCATTCGTCTCTTGTGTCCGATATTGAGACTAAAAGACCGCTTTTGAGGAAAAAAATGACTTCCCATGACCGAAAAATGTCTCATGTTCATTCCTGTTACGCGACTGCTTCTAGCAAGGCGAAACTCTAACCGCTTCCGAGTTTAACCGCTTTGATTTGAATGGTCTCCGGGGGGAAGTCATTCAAACAGGGTCAAAACCGGGTGGTTCGGAATAAAAAGGCGCGCGCTGTGAGATCCGGGGGGAATTCCAGCGCGCGCTTCTTTTTTTGGGCCATCCAGCCTTTTTCGGCATGAATAGGTTTTCACTTGATCCGCCGATGGCGAGTCCCTAGCCAATGGGGACCAACCATGGGCCAACAATCAAATAAAGTCATCAAACGCCGCCGCCGCGCTGTCTATCTCAAGCGCAAACAGGAACTGGCGAAACTCGACGGCATCGTCAAAAAGCCGACTGTCAAGAAATCTGCCGCCAGCACTCCTGCCAAAAAAGCTCCCGCTAAAAAGGCTGCCGCCAAAAAAGCCCCAGCCAAAAAAGTAGCGACAAAAGCAGTCGTCAGTGACAACCAAGAGGCACCCGAATTGGTGGAAGAAATCGGCACTGAAGCGGCTACTCCTGCTGAAGTCATCGAGCAAACTCCTGAAGTTGCAGAAACTCCCGAGCCAGCAGTCGAACCCGAGCCAGCAATCGAACCCGAGCCAGCAATCGAGCCCGAGCCAGCAATCGAGCCCGAGCCAGCAATCGAGCCCGAGCCAGCAATCGAGCCCGAGCCAGCAATCGAGCCTGAGCCAGCAATCGAGCCCGAGCCAGCAATCGAGCCCGAGCCAACAATCGAGCCCGAGCCAACGACTGAGAAGCAAGATTGAGCTTCGCATTCGCGTGATAATCGCCTGATTGGCAGGCATTGACGGAGCCGCTCACCGGATGCATTTTACGCGCATGACGGCACTGGTGAACTTCAAGATCGGCAACGAAAAGCTTGTGCGTGTGCTCGACGGTGCGTCGAGTCACCTGCGTGGGCTGCTGGATCGCCAAGGTCGCCCGGACGGAGCACTCCGCATCGCGGTCGTGGGCGGTGGATGTTCCGGGCTGCAGTACAAGATGGATCTGGTCGATGGTCCACGTGACCGCGACATTCTTGTGCCGAGCAATGGCGTAAATGTGGTGGTGGACCCGAAAAGTGCGTTGTTTGTGAGCGGCAGCGAACTCGACTTTTCGGATGATTTGCAGCAGGGCGGCTTCAAAGTCAGCAATCCGAATGCGGTAGTAACCTGCTCATGTGGCGAGAGTTTCGCCGCTTAACTACGAACGCATCACCGCATTACGCTGAATGATCTCGCGCAACCATGACGTTCAATCGCCGATGAAACTCCTCACGCTGCCGATGATCGTGGGAATGCTCTGTGGCAGCTATTTGCACGCAGTGCCGAGCGAAAATTCTCGTGCCAGCGATCTGTCTCAGGAGCAGCTCAAGATTGAGTCCTTGTTGCGTGGTTTGGCAGACGAGAGTTTCCGCGTGCGGGAGGATTCTACCCGAGAATTGTGGGAGATGGGCGAGCTGGTGCTGCCGTCGCTGCGAGACGCGTCCTCATCGACAGACCCTGAGCAGGCGATCCGCTCGCGTGATTTGATGCGCATGATCGAGCTGCACATCACGCCAGATACCGACCCATCGGTGATCACGCTGGTCGAACTATACGGCACCGCATCAGCCGGTGAAAAAGCCGCCTTGATGGGCCGGATGCGCGGCAAGCGTGCGTGGCGGCAAATGCTCAAACTGTATGCTTCGGAGACCGACGCAGAAGTGAGGGAAAAACTCCAAACCACCATGCGTGCGGTGTCCATTAAGGCAGCACGCGAGCGCTTGATGCTGAAGGATGCGGTGGGAGCACGCGAGTTTCTTGAGATGGGGCCTGTGGATACACAAGGTTTGTTAGCGCTAGCAGATTTCCACCGCAGTCATGGCAGTTTGCAACAAGAGCTTGAAAAAGCCGCAGCCGGAAAAGATCGACGCGCCGCAGAGTGGCGGATGGCTTTGCAGCGCACGGCTGGCAATTCGGATGCAGCACAACGCGAAGCCACCGCCGCAGGAAAAGGCGAAATCGCCGCACTGATGGCTGCGCTGGGTGGTGATCCATTGCCTTTTTTGAAACAACTCGGGACCAGGCGGGAGGAAATGCCGGTATCTGCGCTTTACGCCGGAATTGCTGCCGACCGCTGGCAGTCGAAGCTGCCCAAACCCGGCAGTTTGGAGCCGCTCAACCGAATGCTTCAATCGCGCCATCACGATGAACGTGGCACTTCACTCAATGCCTTGCTGCTACTGGGTGAAGCGCAGCTTGCGGAAACCGCGCTGGTGAAGAATCAGCCATTGGTCGCATTTCGTTATTTCGAAGCACTAGAGCGAATCCCCGAGGCTCTAAGCGTACTCGGACTGGACCCACAGGCACCCGATTTTAACGCTTGGGTGGAAAAAGCGATCGGTGATTTGTTGACCGAAGATGTCGCTGAGCAGACCGAAGTTTCGGATCACGGTCAGGAGTTGGTTGCGTTGGCAAATTTCTTGGAGCGTCGCGGTCTTCACGCAGAGGCGGAGCAAGCTTATGGCGATTCCTTGGCGGCGATTGCCGAAAAAGACTCGAGTGCTTTTGTCGATTTTTTGGACGCGCTTTTTGGTGGGCGAGATAGCACCAGTGGCGCACCACGGCTTGCCAGCAAGGTCGGCGTCGCGTGGGCGGGCAATGACGAAAAACGCTGGTATGAGGTGGTCGTGGCCGCTTTTGGCGATGACGACCGCGCCCGTTATTGGTGGGACTGGTTGGCAGAAATTCGCCCAGCGACTGACAATCGTGAGCGTTTGGATGCCATGCTCGCGCTGTTCCGCATGGGCACCGATCCTGAACGCCTCGCAGAAAAGTGGATCGGTCTGATATGGCAAGCGGTGGATGCAGCACCGCCAGCGGAGCGCGAGATGCTCGTCGCACAAATATACCAACTTGCCTTCGATACGGGCGATGTGACCACCGCACTCCGAGCTTGGGACGAACTCGCACCCGCCGCCAGAGATCAGGTTTTCTGGGGCCTGCAAATTTTTTACCTCTCTGCTGTCGAGCGATGGGATGATGCGGTGGATTTGATTCTCAAACAAATTTCCGCCATCACCGAGGCTGGACAAGAACCTCCTGCGGATTTGTATGCTTTCGCCGCTTCCGCATTGCGTGCTGCGGGCCGCGAAAAGGAAGCAAAAGAGAACGACCAGTGGGCTGAGCGCCTCGCTTTAGGCAGTGCCGTCATCTCCATTCGCACCGGAAAAGGATACGCTTATGGTCGCGATTACCAACGTGCCGCCGAGTGGTGGGCGCGCGCTGCAATGCAGGCAGACCCTGATTCCGAAGAACTGATCGAAGCGATCAAACTGCACTCCGACATATTGCTTGAGCAGCAGAAATGGCCTGAGGCGGCAGCGACGGCGGAGGTGATCGCCGCGATGTATTCAGGCTCGGAATACCAGTGGTCCAATCAACTTCCACTCCTGCGCCAGCGCCTCCAAGCAGACACAACCCGTGCGCTGAGCCACTTGACGACTGACCGTGCGGGTTCGCTCGCGCTGCTGGAAAAGTGCCATCGGAATTCTGCCACAGATGGCTCACTCGCAGATTTTTTCTTTCCATCCGTGCGCGTTGCCGGGCTGACCAAAGAGCACGATGCATGGTTTTCAACTACGTGGGAAAAAATCGAGGAAGTGATCGAGAAGTATCCTGCCAGCGACAACACACGCAACACCGCCGCTTGGTTCGCTGCTCGTGCGATGCGCAAGCTGGATGCGGCAGAGGACCATCTTAAAGAAGCGCTGCGCCTCAACCCGAACCAATCCGCCTATCTCGACACCATGGCGGAGATTCACTTCGCCCGCGGGCATCGCGCTAAGGCACTGGAGTGGTCGCAAATCGCAGTCATTCACTCGCCAGCGGATACTCTACTGCGTCGCCAACATGAGCGATTCCGCTCCGAGCCATTGCCGCGTTGAAAATGCGCCGGGCTTGATGTCGGGCACTCAGAATCCTAGCGTGCGGCATGGCCATTGAAACATTCGCAGAATTCACACCGGACATTCATCCATCCGCCTTCATCGCAGCCAGCGCCGATGTCATCGGCCGTGTCACCCTGCATGAAGAAACCAGCATTTGGTATCAAGCGACCTTGCGCGGAGATATCAATGAAATCGTCATCGGCCCGCGATCCAATATTCAGGATAATGCGGTGATTCACCTCGCCGATGATTTCGGCTGTTATGTGGGGGAACTCGTCACGGTCGGGCATTCCGCGATTTTGCACGCCTGCACCGTCAAGGACGAGGTGCTCATTGGCATGGGTTCCATCGTGCTCGACGGCGCGGTGATTGGTGAGCGCTCGATCATCGGCGCAGGTGCACTGGTGACCGGTGGGACGGTGATTCCGCCGGGTTCATTGGTGCTGGGATCGCCAGGGAAAGTCGTGCGCACGCTTTCACTCGATGAGCAGGGAAAAGTGAAACACTGGGCCGAGAAATATGTGCGGGGTTCCCGCAAGTTCATGGAGCGGGAGATGATAGAAGCAGTCCGATCGCTATGAATCCGCTCGCCGCATGGGTGAGCTCTTTCTCGGGTGTAACTGAAAGTGTGCGCACTCACGGAGCGGCGGAACAGCTTGCCCGGCGTAGCCTTGGCGA
>JBGSLX010000331.1:0-8794 GCA_041740475.1 Akkermansiaceae bacterium
CCGAGGCGGTCGGTCACTGGCCCGGGCAGCGGATCGGCGAGATCGAAACGGGCCGGATCTTGGACGGTGCAAAAGTAGGGCGTGAGAAAAAGCTCTTGGGTGATCACGATCTGCGCACCGTCCGCGGCAGCTTGGCGGATCAGCGTTTCATGATGATCGAAGGCCTCCGTCTTGGTGGCAAAAGTCTTGGATTGGAGTAGAGCGATGCGCGGCATGCTGGTCATGTTTGGTGAAACGCCGTTGTGAGGCAAGCTCGGGGCGTTGCTTTACAGCCGCAGATCAAGATTTGAGCGAAAGCTCTCCCATAAAACCCTGATAGGGGTTTTGCAGCATAGCCCGGGGTTGGCCGCGAGGCCTACCCCGGGTGCACGTGCGATATGAGTCATCAACCCTGAAAGGGTTGTGCAGGAGTGTTGAGGTCACATGATAGTTGGCGCGCGAACCTGCACTAATGACGCCTGACGCGCCGCTTGATGAAAGTTTGCTTTCGCGCGGTGAAGCGGTGGCTCATGAATGTGCTGCACCTCGCCCATCATTCATTTTCGTGAGTTTTTCCTCTCCAGTTGCCACACCGTCATCGCCAAGCGTTAACCCGCTCAGGGGGATCGCGTGGTTTGATTTGGATGGCACGCTGTTAGCTTGGGATTGCCAATTGTTATTCCGGCATTTTGTGGTGCGGCGCGAGCCATGGCGCGTGGTCTTGCTGCCTGTTTTCCTGATGTTTCTGCCGTTTGCCGGATGGCTCGGGACTGGGAAAATGAAGCGGGTGTTTTTGAGTTTCTTGTGGCGCATGAGTCCGGATCAACTTGCCGCTCACTCACGCGATTTTGCCGACCATCTGATGTCCGTCATCTATCCGCAGCTCCGCGATGAACTCGAACGCCACCGGGCGCAGGGCGATTTCCTGATTCTCGCATCTGCGAGCCCAGAGTTCTATGTGTCGGAAATTGGTCGTAGGTTGGGCTTCGATCTCACTCTGGGCACGGTGGTCGAGATCAGCTCGCTTTTTCCCAAACTGGTAAATCACAAGGGCGCTGCCAAGGTGGAGCGCTTGAGAAACGTGCAACCGACTGCGTTTTTGGAGAATGGAAAACTGCGCAATAGCCACGGCTACAGTGATAGCTCTGCGGACCTGCCGATGCTGGAACTGTGTGATCGAGCCACGGTCGTGAACCCATCGCCGAGCCTCACCGCCAAAGCGGAGCAAGCTGGCTGGCGCATCCTGCGTCCACCGCGTCCTTGGCGTGGGAAAATCGATTTTTCACTGCGGGTGCTGGCGCTGCTGATCGGGCTGGGCCGCGATCCGGCAGGCATCAAAGATTCACCCGGAAAAAATCCTTCATCACCTCGCGATAGACATCGCGTTTGAAAGTCGGGAGCCAATCGAGATCGAACTCCACGGGCGGAATCCAGCGGTAGGCGCTGAACTCACGCGACCTTTGATGCACATTTACGGGCGGAGCGCCGTGTTTCAAATGGCACAGGAAATACGTTTGTTCTTGGCCGTGATTGCCGTGTTTGCGGAGTTTTTTGCCGCGCGCATCTTTCGGATAGAGATACCGGTAGCCCTCGCGCGAATCGACGATCTCATAGTGCTCTGGACCCAAGCCCACTTCTTCAAAAACTTCGCGATGAAGCGCTTGTTCGATGGTTTCTCCCGGGTCCACGCCACCTTGCGGAAACTGCCAAGCACCGGGGATGGTCGTCCTCTCGCAGATCAGCAAACAGCCGACTGGATTGACTATCAAAGCCGCGACATTTGACCGATATCGAACCATGCCAAGAATCTGCATTCTCGGGTGTGTCCCGGCAATCTTTAACTGATCCGAAGCTTTGCGCTGCGTGCTAGCCAAAGCGCCCCAGTGCATTCATGCTCCGCCCATGCAATCGAAAATCCTCCGACTGTTCTTTGCCATCCTGATCGGTTCTGCATCGCTGCTCTGCGCCCAAGAGCCGACCCCTAAAGAGAAAACCGATGACACGCCTGCACCAAATCGCTTCTGGCAGGCCACCTTACCCGGCGGCCACTACATGGTCGCGCTGGATCGCATTTCATCGGTCAGTCGGCATCGTTATGTGCTAGATGGAGCGGTGATCGTGGACGAGGTGACCGTCGATTCGCTCGGCCAAGCGCTTGCACGGTTTTACTTCATCAGCCCAATCACTGATGCAGCCAGCGGCAGCTCGACAGGCAACACGGCCTCAAAAATGGCGGAACGCGGTATGGAGTTGTTAGGCAAAGCAGCGAACACCGCTGGCACTGAAATCCACGAAATGGTGGTCAAAAAATTTCCTGAAACCACCCATGCGCGGACGATCGAGTATCGGCTGCTATCCGCTGAGGAGCTGACCAGTCTTCACGAGAGCGTGCGCAACGCATGGGAAAGCGGCCGCGGCCGGAAATTTTCTCTCAAGGAGTAAGTTCCGATAGAGAAGGGGAGCACACGCGCCCTCGCGTGTTCCATGTCGCGCCTCGCGGCATGGGAGGGATGAACTACCAATGAGTCCATCATCCATAGCAGACGCATATTTTCAGCGAGGGCGCTGAAAAGTACACGCGAGGGCGCGTGTGCTCCCCTTAGAAAATTCACGTCACCCCACGCAAATACCCGCGAAAGCCACTGCCACTCCGTGAAAATAGAGCCACCTTCTTTTTTCGGTGATTTTGCCATTTTCGTTGTTCCGATTTCTTTCTAGGACCAGCGTGATTCAGCCTTTAATAATTGAAACCGTCACCATGAGTACCTTTGAAAACAACGTCCGTGAAGCCCTCGCGAATCCGAAAAACCAAGGCGAGATCGCCGATGCGGATGCGGTGGGGACGGTCGGCTCTCCTGAATGTGGCGATATGCTGCGCATGTGGCTCAAGTTCACCGAAAAGGACGGCAAGCGCGTGATCGACCGCGCTTCGTTTCAAGCTTTTGGCTGCCAGACGGCGATTGCGGTGGCCTCGATGGCGACGGAAATGCTCAAAGGGAAAACCGCAGAAGAGGCGAGGCAGCTCAGTGCCCGCGAGCTGGCTGGTGACTTGGGTGCTCTGCCGCCGATGAAAATCCACTGCGGCCAATTGGTCGAAGGAGCACTGCGCAACGCGCTCGATCACTCCACGCCGAAAGAAATCGCCGCCGCCACCGCGCCCACGCTCTCGGCGACTTTGCACCAACAGACTGCGGGCAAGATCCGAATCGTGCCGCTTGATGATTCGCTTGCATAAACCTCTTCTCAATCACGCGCCGTGTTAGAACTCAAAGAAGTCAATTTCATCATCCGCAAAGATGGCGCTGAGATGCCGTTGTTGGATCAAATCTCGCTCGACGTCCCAGTCGGGCACTTCATGGCGATTGTCGGTCCGTCGGGTTGCGGTAAAACGACGCTGCTCAAGACCATCGCCGGGCTTAACCCAGAGAGTGGCGGCGCACTGTTTTGGAACGGGCGGAATCTATCGGAAGAGGGTGATTTCTCGCCGACCGAGATTGGCTACGTGCCGCAATTTTCCATCGCCTACGATCCGCTCACGGTGGACGAGTCCGTGGAAGCGGCCACGCGCCTGCGGGTGCGTTCCCGTGATCGCGAAGCACTCGATCAACGCATCGACCGGGTGCTTGAAGAAACGGGCCTCACTGCGATTAGCGACCGTCATGTGAAAGTACTCTCGGGCGGACAAAAACGCCGACTCGGACTGGCGATGGAGCTGGTTTCCGATCCGAAAATCCTGCTTTGCGATGAAGTGACATCCGGTCTGGACCCGCGCTCGGAGCGGGAAATTGTGCACCTTTTGCACGATCTATCGCGCAAGGATGGCCGCATCGTGCTCTCGGTGACTCACTCGCTTTCACACCTCGAACTCTACGACTCGATCCTCGTTCTCCACGAAGGCCGCGTGGCATTTCACGGACCGCCGGAGCAACTGACTCATTATTTCTCCGTGCACGACACCGAGGAAGTTTATCCGCGGCTGGCGTCCCAATCCTCGGTGAGTTGGCATTCCTCATGGGCCAAACACCGCGCTTCTTATCAGAAAATGATCGCGCAGAACCGTTCGAGACTCATCGCCAGCGGCGTGCTGAAAGTCCCCGAATCCGCCGAAAAAGAGCGAACCGAGCCGAGTTCCGCGACTGAGAAGAAGTCGCCGGAACCGCTCAGTTTGCCGGGATTTTTCAGCCAGTTCTTCACGTTGCTCGGGCGGCGCTGGCGCATTTTCTCGCGCGACCGTGGCCAAGTACTGCTTCAACTCGCCATTCTGATTTGTTTTCCGCTGTTGGTGACGATCTTCAGCGACAAGGCGTCTGGAAATATCCGTCGCTACTCCGACACCCGCCCCGCCGATGTGTTTGATCAGATTCAGGAGCAACAAAGCGTGCGTGCGGACCAAGCAAAAGTCGGCTCCGCTGTTTCTGGAATCATCATGTTTCAAGTGGTGCTGCTCTCGTTGATGGGCTCAAACAACTCCGCGAGGGAGATCGCAGGCGAACGACCGATTTATGAAAAGGAAAAGTTTGGCGGCTTACGACCGTCGGCCTACCTCGCGTCGAAAGTCGCGTTTCTCGCCTGCTTGGTGGTCACGCAATCGCTGTGGATGGCGTTTTTCGTGAATTTCTTCGGCGCGTTTCGAGGTGATTTTGTGCAGCACGCCGGGTTTTTGTTGCTGGTGAATGCAGCGATGACTTCGATCTGTCTGGCAATCTCGGCATTGATGCGCACGGCGGAACAAGCGTCTTTGCTGTCGATTTATTTGGTCGGTTTTCAGCTTCCACTTTCTGGCGCGGTGCTGGCTTTACCGGAGCACATCGAGGCGTTCACGCGCCCGTTCATCTCGGCGTATTGGGCGTGGTCTGGCTCGGTGGAAGCGCTGATTCCGCAAGTGCATTCTGCGGTGAAGTCCGTGATCGATACCGGGCTATCCGCGCAAGACGTGTGCCTTTTGGTGCTGGGCGCACACATCGTCGCCGGCCTGATCGCCGCGTGGCTCGGCAGCATGCGCCCGCAGTGGGACTGAGCCGGGAAAATTCCGTCATAGAGAAATCCCGACCGGGCAATGGTCGGAGCCGTGCACGTGTGGCAGAATTTCCGCATCGACGACGTGTTTCATGAACGGCGTGGAGACTCCGAAGTAATCGATGCGCCAGCCGATGTTGTTCTGTCTCGCGCCAGCCCGGTAGGACCACCACGAGTAAGCCGAGGTTTTGTCCGGGTAAAAATGGCGGAAGGTATCGGTGAAACCCGCGCTCAACAACTGGGTGAAACTCTCGCGTTCTTCATCGGAAAAGCCGGGATTGCGACGATTTTCGCGAGGTCGGGCGAGGTCGATTTCTTGGTGCGCGACGTTCAAATCCCCACAGAAAATCACCGGCTTGCGCTCGGCTTCGCGGGTGACGTGAGCGCGGAACGCTTGGTCCCACGACAAGCGGTAGGGCAGCCGCTTCAGTTCGTCTTGCGCGTTCGGGGTGTACACATTGACGAGCGTGAAATCCGGATATTCCAGCGTGAGAACGCGGCCTTCCAGGTCGTGCTCGTCGATCCCGAGGCCCAGCCTGACATCGAGTGGCTGGTCACGAGTGAAGACCGCCACGCCGGAGTAGCCGGGTTTTTGCGCGGAGTTCCAAAACGTGTGGTATCCCGCGAGTTCCAGCGGCAACGGCACTTGCTCTGGCCGCGCCTTGGTTTCTTGCAGGCACAGAATGTCCGGGCGCTCAGTGGTCACGAATTCGCAGAAATTTTTAGCCAGCACCGCGCGGATGCCATTGACGTTCCATGAAATGAGTTTCACGCGGCGAATCAGAATGGAAGATGGGATGCACGCCAGCCGAAATTGCCGCAGCACTTGTCAAAGCGATGAGCATCGCGAGACTACGCCCAAGCCAATCGAGATGCGAACTGGCTTCTTTTCCAATGAGTTCTAAAAAAGGCAGCGAAATCCGCAGCAGCCGCAAGTCCGCGCTGATTGGCACGCTTGCCGGATGGTCGATGAAACTCATGGCCTCGATCTTACGCCTCGATATCCGCGACGAGGCGGGCATCAGCGATGTGGAAAATCCTGCTCCTGCGGTGATTTATGCGCTGTGGCACAATCGCTTTTTCTGCGTACCGCCTGCATGGCAACGCATTTGTGGCGGGCATCGGCGGGCGGTCACGCTCACCAGCGCCAGCCACGATGGCGATATGGTCGCCCGAGCGATGGCGGTGTTCGGCTTCGATTCGGTGCGCGGCTCGTCATCACGCCGTGGCGTGGCGGCACTCGTCGGGCTCAAGCGCGCGCTGCAGGATGGCACGGATGTTTGCCTCACGCCCGATGGCCCGCGCGGTCCGCGCTACCAACTGCAACAAGGAGTCATCAAACTTGCGGAATCCACCGGCGCGCCAATCGTCCCCGTCCACGTCCGCTTTTCCTCGGCATGGCGCTTGAAAACATGGGACCGCTTCGTCATTCCCAAGCCGTTCAGCCGGGTCCAAGTCACCTTTTCCAAGCCCATCTATCTCCAGCGCGGGATGGACGCCGAAACTTTTGAAAACGCGCGGCTCCAACTCGAACAAGCCATGATCCAAGGCACCGACGACGCCTGATTTTTAAGAAATGAGAACCACGGAATACGCAGAAACCACGGAAGGATGGGGGGAGTTGTGAGCCCAAACCTCTTTTCCGTGTCATCCGTGCCTTCCATGGTTAGCTCTTTCTTCTGCTAAACCCAACCATCACCCAAAACCCACCACATCCCATGTCCACACCCCGTATTCTTGATGGCAAGACTCTTGCTGCCGCCGTGCTCGACGAGTGCCGATCCGAAGCCGCTGTACTGATCGAAAAAGGAATCACCCCCGGCCTGGCGGTGGTTCTTGTCGGCGAAGACCCAGCCTCGAAAGTCTATGTCGGATCAAAAGTCCGCACCTGCGCAGAGCTGGGATTTCACTCGCTGAAAATCGAGCTGGCGGCGACCACCACACAAGACGAGCTGCTGGAAGTCGTCCGCAAATTGAATGCCGACCCTGCGATCCACGGCATCCTCGTCCAGTCGCCGCCGCCGAAGCACATCGACGAAGAAGCCATCATTCGCGCCATCGATCCGCGCAAGGACGTCGATGGATTTCACCCGGAAAACGTCGCGAAACTGGTGCTCGAAGACCCGAGTGGCTTTGTTCCTTGCACGCCAGCCGGCTGTATGAAGCTGCTGGAATCCGCCGGCATCTCGACGGCTGGCGCGGAAGCCGTGGTGATTGGCCGCAGCATGATCGTCGGCAAGCCGATGGCGCTGTTGCTGGTTTCCAAACTCTCCAACGCCACCGTCACGATTGCGCATTCGCGATCCAAGGATTTGCCCGGCATTTGCCGCCGCGCGGACATTTTAGTCGCTGCAGTGGGTCGCCCGGAAATGGTCAAAGCCGATTGGGTGAAACCCGGCGCCGTGGTCATCGATGTCGGCATCAATCGCGTGGAAGACGCCACCAAGAAATCCGGCTACCGGCTGACTGGAGACGTCGCTTACGAAGAAGTCGCGCCGCTTTGCTCAGCCATCACACCCGTTCCCGGCGGCGTCGGGCCGATGACGATTGCGATGTTGATGAAAAACACACTGCAAGCCGCACGCCAGATTGCGGCGGGTTAAAATTAGGAATATTGACAACGAAATCGACGAAATGGGCGAAAGAAGAAGGAGTTATACCAAAGTCCTCTAGGAATTAGACTTTAGTTCGGAGCGCCAGCGTTTGCTTGATCTCGCATCCAGCCGTGAATCATTGATTGGACCTTGTCCGGAGTGGTCCAGCGCTTGGACACCGCAATGAGATGATCTTCAAGTCGCTTGAGATTGCGGTAAAGTCGGTTGGCCGTCGGTGCTTTGAGCAGGCGACCGAATCCTTCCACCGGGTTGAGTTCCGGGCAATATGCGGGCAGCGGCAGCAACCGGACGTTGGTGGGCAACCGCTCGTCGCCCGCTTGTAAGTGGAAGCCAGCCCGATCCGCGATGACGACATGCAGTGAGTTAGGATCGCTGGCGGCGATCTGTTGGAGAAAGATGGCGTGGATGTCCTGATTGATGGCCGGAGTGAAGAACAGTTGCGCGTCGTTTGCGCCGTCGATTTCCAAGGCCTCGTGCAGGTAACCCCACTTGTAGGTCGTGGCGTAGGGCGCATGGACCCGGACTCCGCGCCGCGACCAGACGCGCCGGATCACCGGGAGTAGCCCGTAACGGTGTTCGTCGAGAACCCACAGGCGCACAGGCTTGTCTGGGCAGGGTCCGACGACTTCGGTAAGACGTTGAGGCAGTTCTGCGCGGAAGGCATCAGAGGCAGCCTGATCCTTCTTGCGATGGCTTTTTCGTGGCACCTTGAGCTTGCCGCCGAGCCGGTGCATGAGCTTACGCACTCCGCTCTCGGTGAGCTTTTTGGAGGTGCGCCGGGCGATCCACTTTTGCGCGTCGCGCGCTTGGCGAAAGTCGCCAGCTTCGAGCTTGCGGGTAAATTCCACGGCATCTGCGCCCGTCACAGCCGACTCGCGAGCACCGGCCCATTCGCGCTTTAGCAGCCCTTCGACTCCTTTAGCCACCACCGTGTCGCGGTAGGTGAAGACGGTTTGGCGGCAAACGCCGACAATCTCTCCGATCTGCGCGACGCTGTGTTGGTGTTGGGCGATAAGCCGCACCACCAGCAGGCGCTTGCGCGCCCAATCCGGCTGTGGTTTTTGCCACGCCTCCTCGATCTGGGTGACCAGTTCCGCTCCTAATGCCGGTAAGTTTCGAGCCATGCCCAATGCTTTGGTAAACCTTCAGCAATTGGAAGTCTAAAAGCTAGAGGATTTTGGTAT
>JBGSLX010000332.1:0-2637 GCA_041740475.1 Akkermansiaceae bacterium
ATGCCGCGAATCTCTCCGGCGGAATGCTCTCCCGAGCAATGCGGCAGTTCGCGACGAAGCGCTGAGAAACTGGAGCGCGGAATTCATTCCGCCAACGTCGTTAGAGAAGAAGCGGAATAAATTTCGCGCTCCGTCTCATTATCACATCGCCTCGAGCGGTTGCTTTTCGACCCAGTCCTTGGAACTCGGCATGCTGATGAAAAATTTCGTTTCGCGGCCGGGGACGGATGTGACGTGGATGGTGCCGCCGTGTGCTTCGATGCCGCGTTTGACGATGGATAGGCCGAGGCCAGTGCCTTTGATTTCCTGCTGAGAATGGTGTTTTTCGACGCGGTAGAAGCGACGGAAAATGTGCGGTAGATCGGCGCTTGGGATGCCGATGCCATTGTCGGCGACCCAAATGTGATACGAGTTACCAACGAGTTCGCAGCCGATTTGCACTCGCAGGCCGGGGTATGGATTTTGTTTGAGCGCATTTTCCACCAAGTTGAAGAGCACTTGAGTCCAGTAGTAGCGGTCGCCGATGAGGGTGAGTTTTTCGTCCGGCATGAGGATCAAAATTTCCGCATCCTGACTGCGAATTAGCGATTCTAGGCGTTCGAGCACGTCATGAATGCAGGCGCGGAAACGGAACGGCTCGATTTTCAGCGCGGCGGCTTCGCCGGATTCGAGGCGCGAGATCACCAGCATGTCCTCGACGATGCGCGAGATTCGGTCCGCGTGTTTGCGCATCACGGAGAGGAAACGGCGTGCCATTTGCGGGTCATCGACCATGTCGTCATCGAGCAGATTTTCCAAATAGCCGTTGATGATGGCCATCGGGGTGCGCAGTTCGTGGGATGCGTTGGCGACGAAATCCTTGCGGATTTGCTCGGTTTGATGCTCAGCGGTGACGTCGCGAAGAATCAGGCGGGTGGTGATGGTGCCGTCATCGGGCGTTGGGAGGCGGGCGGCATCCACGATCCAGGCGTTGAAACCACGCGTTTCGGAATCGCCACGAAGTGAGGTTTGCTGGGGCAAAAGCACCCGCGCTTGCGCTGGCTCGCCGGTTTCAAGGCAGCGCGCCGGGGCCTCGGCGAGGCGCGGATCGGGCAGAGTTTCTAGGACCGGGCGACCGAGGAGTTCACGTTCGCCAAAAAGTGAGTGTGCGGCAGCGTTGGCAAAGCAGATTTTCCCGTCGGCATCCACCAACAGAAAGGCGTCGCCCAGAGCATCCAGCAGGCGGTCGCGCTCGTCATGGGCGTCGCGGATTTGCTGCTGAAGGCGGTCGCAGGTGGTTTTACATTGCTGTTCGATTTGATGAAGCAGGGTGAGGGATTGACGGCGTTTCACTGAAAACATCACCGCAGCCACAATGGCGACAATGGCGGTGAAAATGGCGAGTTCGGTGATCATTCGTCGGCTTTTGAAACTCGATAGCCGACGCCGCGGATGGTTTCAACCCAAGAGCCGTAAGCACCGAGTTTTTGGCGCAGCCGTTTCATGTGAGTATCGAGAGTGCGGCTGTGTGCGGCGTCGCTATAGCCCCAAAGAGTGCGCAGAAGGTCGTTGCGGTCTTGGGTTTTGCCCGGTCGTTCGCAAAGGAAAAGCAGGAGTTTGAACTCAGTGGACGTGAGCTCAGAAGGCTCGTTATCGACGTAAAATTTGAGCGCATTTTTATCGAAACGGAATGGCCCGTGGGTGAAATCCACCATTCCAGGCCCGCCGTCGGTGCGCTTGAGTATCGCCTGAATGCGCAGCAGTAACTCCTTAGGACTGAATGGCTTGGTAAGGTAATCGTCAGCACCTGCTTCCAGGCCTTGGATGCGGTCTTCCGTCTGCGCGCGCGCGGTGAGCATGATGACAGGGATGTCCACCGTGCGGGAATCACGGCGCAGCTCGCGGAAAACTCCGTAGCCATCGCGACCCGGCAGCATGAGATCGAGAACGATGAGGTCCGGCCGCGAAGAGAGAGCCATCTCGGTGCCCACAATTCCATCGTGAGCTTTAAACACCTCAAAACCAGCACGCTGGAGGTTGAAGCAGACGAGGTCGGCAATATCTTGCTCGTCCTCTACGATCAGTATTTTCTGCATCGAGCTACAAATTACCGGGGCTTCTCTCTGAGCCGGAATATGTCGATTGTGACAATTTAGTCACAAAAGATCTTTGCTGATCACGCTGCCGGGTGAGGTCGTGCGAGCGATGCCAATTTTCACGCCGGCTTCTATCGAGGTGTTCACGCCGGTGCGCACGCCGTCGCCAAGGATGGCTCCAAATTTGGTCCGGCCGGTGTTCACGGGTTTTCCTTGGACCATGGAAATGTGGTGACGGCCATCGTGACGGTGGTTTTCGGTGCAAGTGCCAGCTCCGAGAGTGACATGCGTGCCGATGATCGAGTCGCCGACGTAGCATTGCCGAGAAATGTAGGTGTTGTTGTAAATGATCGAATTTTTCACTTCCGCGCCGTTGCCGACGTAACAATTGGCCCCGATGCTGGTGGAGCCGCGAATATAAGCGTTCGGGCCGATTTGGCTGTGTGGGCCGATCAATACGGGTCCTTCGATCACCGAGCCGGGAAGAATTCGCGAGCCATTGCCGAGACGCACGACTCCCGAAATCGTCGCCAAATGGCTGACCTCGCCCAGCAAAGAAGTT
>JBGSLX010000333.1:0-3194 GCA_041740475.1 Akkermansiaceae bacterium
CATGGTGGGTGACTTGGATTTTGATGTGGCGGGCATCTCGACCGGCTTCTATCTTGGCGGCTCCGAGGACTTGATGGAGTTCGTCGCGTTTGAGCGGGCGCTTGCGGGCGATGAGGTCCGCAAGGGTCTTGAGGTATTTTCGCAGGCGGCGACGACGCATGGAGCGTTCTTTGGCGATGCGGTCTTCGCTTTGGGAGAAGACGTTGTTTCATCTTCGCGGGTGAGGAGTTTGACTTTGACGCATGGGCGGGCGGTGTGCCACGGCATATCTAACGGCGGTTTTTCAAATGTGGTGAGACGGCCTTTGGGGTGCCGACGAGATAGGTTACGGGCGAGTCGCTACAGCGTATTTGAAGTAGGGTTTCCTCGGTGGCGTTTCCTGATAGAACTTCATAGGCGATCGGAAATCCATTGGGTGTGACGATCAGGGCGATGACGACTTGGACGCAGTCGCTGCGTTTGTCACGGGAGCAGCCGAAGCGGCGGATGTCGCTGGGATCTTCGGGCGGAGTGCTTTCGAAGTAGGTGCTGGTTAGATCATAAAGTAGGACTTCGAATTTGGCGTCAAAGAGGGTTTTCCAGCGTTCGGTTAAGTGATCGAAGAGCGCGTTTTTGTGATCTAGAAGCTTGTCGTGGCATTCGTAGAGGCGGTGGAGAACCAGCGATTGGCAATGAGGTCCCAGCGTGCGCCTTGGTGGCCGTGCGGAAGTTTATCGAGCCAGTATGCATCGAGCCCGAGTTGCTGCCAGAGTTCGCAGCCAAGCCAGCAGGCTCCCCATTGCCGGGGGGCGCACGAGTCGCATGTGGGAGAGGCGGACTGGTCATGGGAAAAAAGTTCTACGGTTCTGCGCCAAGATGCTTCTTGGCCACCGTTGAGTTCGCCCAAATAGAGGACCTGACGCTGGAGAATGCGTCCGCCGATGACGCGGCGATTTTCAACAATGTTCCAGTCAGAATGTTCTTTGCCATCCTTGTGACGTTTCTTGCAGCGCAAAAACATGAAAAGGCTAGAGCATTGTTAGGTAAAGCGGTGCATTAGGGCGGGTCGGCAGTACAAGCGCTTTGGGGAGGAGCACCTCGTGAAATCAAGGGTTTCAGCGCCTAACGAATCGCCGGTTGTTGAGTTGAGTCCGCGAACTCGGGCTAACAGATGCAGGCGGCTTGAAGCCGCCGCTGCGGGATATGGCTCGCCGGAGGGAGCCACTCCGGCGGGCGGGCCGCCAGTGCCCCTTTTTTGGCTACCACCTGCCGATGCCGGCGGCGATGGTGAGGACGCTGGTTTCGCCGGAACGGAGTCGTTTGTTGCCGACGTTGGCCTTTGGGAATTGTGCTTCGAGGCATGAGGAGTGACCGCGCGGATCTTTCAGAACTGGCTTCTCAGAAATACCGATTTTCCCCTCGCTGTGAAGTCCGCCCCAGGGGTCGATGTAGCGCACTGGGAATGAGCGGGCATTTTTCTCAAGCTTGCGCGGGACGGCGATGAGTGTGACGAAATGGGAGTCGATGATCACCCACTGGGCGACACCATCCGTGGGCTTGCGCAAGGCGAGACGGCGCAGACTGATGATCGGTGGAAAGCCTTTTGCGAGGGATTTCTCCAGCCGCTGGTGCACCCTCGTTAGAAGTTTATCCGGGGTTTCGCGAGGATTGATGAAAAACACCTCATCGCGCAGATCGGGCAAGCCATGCTTGAGAGACATTTCGTTAGCCATGTCTTTGAGATCGGCCAAGCCCACGCCGCGGCGGCTCCATCGCGGGTGATCCGCAAGGTGCTTGGATGGACGCATACCGATTTCACGGATGATGGTGAAGATGCGTTCGCGGTCGTTTTTTCCGATGATGGATGTGGAGACTTGCTGCCAGCTCGCGCTTCCGAAACGGAATGCATTGAGCAGCGCGGTCGGCCCACAGGCATTACCGGCAACGACTAACTGATTCGCTGGAACGGCCGATGCATTGGGTGCCTCGCGCATGGAGGTGTCCGCGTGGAGCGAGCTCCATCCCAGCAGCATGAGTGGCAGACTAAGGAGCCGCAGCAGGCGCATACCGTTCTGCACGTTTGTTATTCCTAGGCTTGGAATCGACGATGCCGCCTGAGAGCGAAACTTGGGAACTCACACGAAGTTCTGCGGAGCCCTCAGTGGGTGGGCGAGTGATCGGCGTGCGCACTACCGCCACAGCTCTCGGTCCAAGTGTGGTGACATTGTGGGTGGTCGTGTAGCCGCCAGTGGAAACATGGACTGTGGTATTGATCAAATTTTCCGTGCCACGGTTCTGAATGAGGAATTCCATCTGGCCGTAAGGATTGCTTGGATCGGGCGGAAGGATTCGCTGGGACGCCACTGCGGCATCGTAAATGCCGCGTTTGCCGGCGTTTTTCGCCATTCCGATGTCGGGCATGCCCGCGCCGAGGTAGGGATCTTGGCCAGCGGCACCGCCATCTTTGAGGTTGGTGCTGACTTTTTCCCATGCTTGCCAAGGCTGGATTTTGCCACTGCCGGACTCGGTCATCATGTGCGCCACCGCTCCGACCACGATGGGCGAGCTAAAGGAGGTGCCGGTCACAGACGCAGCAGTCCCGCCAGTATATGCCGCATTCACACCGTAACCAGGGGCCGAAATGGCGAGCTGGTCGCCACTGTTGGAAAAGGCGAGGTGATTTCCGTTCGCATCCACCGCACCCACAGCGATCACGCCCTTGCTCGCAGCGGGATACGAAACTTTGCCGATGCCGTTGTTTCCAGAAGCCGCGAAAATCAACGCTCCTCGTTCCTGTGCGTACTCGATGGCTTTGTTCAGCACCGAACTGCTAGAGCTGCCGCTCATCGAGATGTTGATTAAATTCGCACCTGCATCCACCGCAGCGATGATTCCTTGAGCGATGAGAAACGTGTTCGATTGCCCATAATCATCGGCAATGCGCACGGAGATGATTTCCGAGCCCGGAGCGACGCCGGGAGTGAGGTCGCCATTGCCGATGATCATCGAAGCGACAGCAGTGCCGTGCCCATTCATGGTCGCAAGATCTGCGGGCAGATCGACCAGATTGATCGAGCGAATCATACTCTGAAATGCAGGATGAGTGGCGACTCCCGTGTCGAGGATGGCGATTCGCACGCCAGTTCCAGCGCGTGAATGATCGCCTTCGATGCCCAGCCACTCGAGCAGTCCACCCCCCAGAGCTTCCGCGCCCG
>JBGSLX010000334.1:0-2599 GCA_041740475.1 Akkermansiaceae bacterium
CAGGACCAGCCCGGATCAATCGGCCACGCCGCCGGAAAAGACCGCATTCATCGGCGAACGTGACACCCAAGCTACCAGCGACCGCCGACCGCTCGCAGGCGCGCCGCCTTTGCCATCGCAGGCAGGCGTGACACCCCGCGACGAACTCGATATCGAGACGACCGAGAGCAATTACCAAGACGGCGAAATTGTGCCGCGAACGACCTCCTCGACCCAAGAGCCAGAATCGGCAGCACCCGCGAAGCCACTCGCTCCTTCTCCGCCGCAGAAGCCGCAACAAGAAGTGGTCGCCGCATTGCCGCCACCTCGCGAGCGCCTGCTCGATGGACCCAATCCTGTGGACGTCCAAGTTCCGCGTGAAACCGCTGCGACTGAGCAAATCAAGCCCGCGACTGAGGCTCGCAAAGCTGAAAAAGCCGAAGAATCTCTACCACGCGAGCCGACCCCGGCTGCTGATGCGACCAAACCGCAAAGCAAACCCAAACCCGCAGCGGACCCAGCCTTCAGCGGCAATCAGCGCAAAACCGCCGTCGTCGGCTCGATCTCTCGCACCGGCCGCAGCGCTCTGGATGTGGCCGACACACCACTCGGCCGCTACCAAGCATCGATCAGCCGCGCGGTGGAGCAGGAATGGCAGCGCAATTGCGTGCGCCACCGAGATTTCATCACGCCAGGATTTCTGACGGTCCGCTTTTTCGTCGAGACCGATGGCAAGGTCCGCTCCGTCCAATTCGTCGGTGACATGGAAACGGGTGAAGTCCAGAAAGGCTTCACCTTAAACGCCATCCGCGACGCTGAAATCCCGGCCATGCCCAAAGCGCTGCGTGGCGAATATGATGACGATCCGCTTGAGCTCATCTTCAGGTTTTATTTTTAACATCCCATTATGACATCCATTGCCGACCTCTTGCTTGCCGACACCTCAGCCACCGATGCTCTGACGACCTCATGGAAGTTTCTTTCCCAAGGCGGGCTTTTCATGATCCCGCTCGGCGTGACTTCGATTGTGGGTGCCATGGCCACTCTCTATAAATTCTTATCGCTCTCGAAAAACCGCGTGATTCCCGATGCGTTAGCCAAAAAACTGACGGTTTTCGTAGGTGCCCCCGCACCGCCGCTGGATTCGTTGCTCAAGGAGTGCGAGCAAGGAGAAAGCACGCTAGCGCGACTTGCGGCAGTGGCATTGCGGCACCGTGGCAAGCCACAGCGTGACATCATTCTTGCCGTCGAGGCCACCGCGCGTGAGGAAATATCGCGGCTGCATGCAGGCGTCGGCGTGTTAGACATCGTGATCACTGTCGCGCCGCTACTCGGCTTGCTCGGCACGGCTTCGGGACTCGTCGCCATTTTCCAAGGTCTGAGCGATACGGCGGACCACCTCGCGATTGCGCGCGGCATCGCGATTGCGCTCAACACGACCATTTTTGGCCTGTCCATCGCAGTTCCTTGCGTGGTCGCGCATGGATATTTCACTCGCCGCATCGAGGTGCTAACCGCGCGGCTGGAGTCACTGCTCGCCGATCTTGCGAGCGCCTGCCAAAGCCAAGAAAACCACGCTTGAGCCATGCATTTCCACCGCATCACACGCAAGCGCGCCGAGGTGCCGATCGTCCCGATGATCGACATTCTTTTCATTCTGTTAGTATTCTTCATCGTCTCCACGACGTTCAAGAAACGTCGAGAAATCCTGCACATTGAGCTGCCTACTGTTCGCGATATTCCATCGGATACCGTGAGTGACTCTCGTTCCACCATCGCGGTGGACTCGCTCGGAAACATCACACTCGATTCACTCGCCGTGCCGGAAGGGTTACTCGAGTCCTACCTCGCCGCCTATCAGAAACAAAATCCGGGCCGCAAACTGGAACTCGAAGCGGACCGCAAGCTGCCGCTCGAACGCCTGTTACAAGTCTGGGACGCGCTCACCAAGGCGGGCATTCCCATCGGTGAAGTTCCTGCGCGGATCAAGGTGCAGGACAAGTCCGCGAAATAATGAGCGGCGCGATCTTGGTCTTCACTCAGGCCAGCGGAAATTCTCCGTCTTCGTCCACGCCGTGCCAGCCGATTTTGCCGAAGGCGCGTAAGATCGAAGCAACCGGCTCACCATCTTCCTCACCATCGCCGTGTTCAATGGTCGCGGAGCTGCTCAAGCCATGGTTCACCTCGATGCTGATGACCGTGTTGTAGCACTCCAAGTAGATCCAATCGCCCCATGACTTCGACTCGTGGCGTGGCTCGAGATGTTCCTTCCGTAGGGCGGCTAGGATCTCCACCAAGGTGCTTGGCGTGGTGGATTCAGGGACTTTGACGATGGTTTCCATGGGTAAAAAAGTTGGGCTGCTACGTGCTTCGGTATCCTTGCGTGATTCCTTGCTTGAGGTCTAGGCTCGATTGCAAAACGGATGAGATTAGCCGTTTGGGAAGAAGTGAACCACGGAACACACTGAGGACACGGAAAACGAAGGGCCTCTGTGATTCATCCGGCCCATCGAATTTCTTGCCCCCCGCTGGATCGTCCCCTAAACCCCACTCGTGCTTACGATTAAAAAGCTTACGAAGACTCTTGGCGGCCGCACGCTGCTGCGAAATGCCGAAATGT
>JBGSLX010000335.1:0-12517 GCA_041740475.1 Akkermansiaceae bacterium
CAGAATAAGAGAGAAAGTCTAGCAGGAAATAGGCTATTCAGGTGATACGCCCATGCTGGTGTATCATGCGTCATCACATTTGTGGAATGAGGTTGTAGAAACCGTGGCTACGCATTGGCAGAGGCTGGCGCGCGAGGGCGCACCCCAGAACACGCGAGGGCGCGTGTGCTCCCCATTCAATGCGGCAGCAGGCTGATGCGGTAAAAACGCCCAACGCTCTCCGAAAGTGCATTCGGATCTGTCATCTCAATGACTCCACCGGTGCCTTGGATCGATGTTTCTAGGGAAAACCAAGTGGCGAGATCGTCACTGTATTCCACCTCATAGGCGCTGTCTAACTCGCTGGGAAAAGCGAGCTGGAAATCGTTTCCAGCTGCAGCAGCAGCGGATGAAAATGCGAGCTGGCTCGCCGCGCTGACGGGAGAGGTGCCGGTGAGAAACTCTTCAAGGTTAGAGAAATTGTCAGAGTCTGGGTTATCAGTGGCGGTCTGTGCGAGATTTCCGAAATGAGCAGTTTCCCACCAGTCTGGGAGTTGATCACGGTCGGTATCGACAATTCCGAGGAGATCGAGGCGGCCTGCGCTAGTCATCTTCCCGGTGAGGGCAGCGACGGGTGTGACATTGTTGAGAATCCGCGAGATGCGCTGGCTGATCGTTTCCGTCGGGAAATTTCTAGCAGCGAAGGCAACGGCACCGGTGACGTGAGGGGTCGCCATGGATGTGCCGCTGAGAAATCGATAGGGAGCCGAGGCCGATGGGCCATTGACGACGATGCCAGCGCTGGGAAGTTGGTCGTCGATGGCGAGCCCGCTGGCACGGGTCACCCGCACCGCTGGAATGTAGTTTTCCGCATTGCTCAACTGCCAGGCACTGACGCTGAGATCGTCGGCGGTATTGTCGTCAATGATGGCAGCGACCGCCCCGGCTTTCATGGCGTTGGCAACTTTTGAGGCGAAGGTAATGGTGCCACGCTGAATGAGAGCGATGTTGCCGCTGACTTCTGGCGGGAATTCACCGGGGTTTCCGATTCCACAACGGATGACATTTCCCGAAATGCCAGGTGGGATGACCGCACCAGCGCCAAGGATCGACTGAGCCGCATACGAGGTGGCCCCCACGGTGACGGTGCTGATGAACGGGAAGCTTGTTAGGCGGGCCGTGGAATAAATGTTTTGGCCGGGGGCCGCCAGATCCACGCTGGTCGCACCAAAGTTCGAGAAACTGGCGAGTCCATTGGTGGACGTGATGGCAGCGACGGAGATGATATTAGAAACATCGTAGTTTGCAGGATAGGACGGAGTGAGGTCGTTATTGGTGCTTTCGTTGCCTGCTGCGGCACACAGGATGATGCCTGAGTCGCGCAGGGCAATGATCGCGTTGCGTTCTGTGGTGCTAAAGGTATTGCCGCCGAAGGAGGCATTGAGCGCGACGATATTGACGCCCCGCGCCTTCATGGTGATGGCGTAGTTATATGCTGCCAGTGCAGATGAAGTTAGAATCGTATCTCCATCAATGGAGGCCTTCATCGCAATCAGCTTGGTTCGGAAATCCACCCCGATCACCCCGCTGGCATTGCGCCCCACGGCAGCGGCAGTGCCTGCAACATGCGTGCCGTGATCTCCAGAATCCGAGATCTGCGCCGCATTGCTGGCGAAGTCGAAGCCATGGATGTCATCGATTCTTCCGTTCGAATCGTTATCGATGCCATCCCCGGGAATCTCGCCTGAGTTGATCCATAGGTTCGCCTTGATATCAGGGTGGTCGATGTCCAATCCACTGTCGATGATGCCGATGACGATTTCGTTCGCGACTGGATTCGCGAGCCTCCACGCGGCGGCGAATTGTGTGTCCACGCCAGCAATACCAATGGAGGTATTAACGAATTGCGCCTTGTTTTCCAGTCCCCAGAGTTGTGGAAAATGGGTGTCGTTAGGGATGATTCGTGAGAAACGACGAATGTAGTTTGGCTCCACGGTCGCGATTTCTTGGCGTGCTTTGAGCATCGCGATTAGTTGAGCGGTGGTTCGTGATTTTTCACGGATCCAGCTCACTGCGCCACCGCCTCGGGCGGACAGCATCTTAAAACGCTTGCCCATTCGCAGGCCATTTTTGGCAAGGGCGGCGTCTTGTTGTGCCTCCGTCATGTTAGGCCGAAACGTCACCAACACTTCACCTTCCACGAAGGAATCCGCGGCCGTGACGGACTGGAGAAACCAAGCAAAGATTGCGAGCGAAGTGATAAGGAATTTCATGGCACGGGTCGTGCAATTGGATTGATGGAAGACCGGGAGAATAGAACGAGTCTGCTCATTTGCAAAAGGTCCTCTTCGTTTATGAGACATCGCTTACCATCTGCTGGCTGGCATTTCGCTGGCAAGCATCGCGGCATGCGAATTCGATAGGCCCGCCTCGGCTGCGAATTCCTGCCAGCGGCGGATCACGCCGATAACCCGCCCAAGAGTTTCATCGATGCGGCGGACGCCCTGATCGCGGCCTAGCTTGCGAAGGTCGCCCGGCCCAAGTTCGGCGAATCTCCCGTTGATTCCCGCCGCGCGATAGCCTGAGCCGAGCGGGTAACTTGCGCGCGTGAGGTCGTAAGCCGGTGCGAGCCGCCAGCCTTCTGCGGGATCCAGTAAAAACGCGTGGTTGCGAGAGTGGTCATCGTCATTGGCGACGCCGATGTTAAACGCTGCTCGGAGAAACAACTGCTCGACCTCAGTTTCGCGCTGCGTCAGCTCACGGCACAGACCGAGAAGGTCGCCATAGTCGATCAATTCACGCACTGGCGTGTGGGTGAGACCGGCAAAGCTATGCAGATGCAAGGGCGGCATGTCAGGCTGGCGGTCAAAGCGTTTGGTCAGGAAGTGGGCGAGACCGTCTGGTGTTTCATAAAGTCGAGTTTCCGGCGTGCGGATTCCAGCCGCGGCGGCCATCCGCGTCACCGCCTGCTCGGAACGCCCCACCGGATCGTCTGCGTCGAGTTGGAATTTCACCAACCACTGCGTGAATCCCGCAGGCGCGTCGCCGCCCCATGCCACGGCGTGAGTGAATTCGTCATCGAATGCGACCAGCGCCTTTGGCTGTGCGCCGCCCGGCGATAATCCGCCGCGAACCAGCGCAGGCAGCACTTCATGCGCGTCACCTGCTAGAATCTGGCGAGCCGCAGCGACCAACTCGGACACCTCAGTGGCCAGAGTCGCACGGAATGATGCAGGCGAGAGATCCGGCTCGTAGGCCAGCGCTCCCATGCTGAACGCACCTTGGCAGGCCAGTTTATCCAGAGCGCGGACCCCATTCCACGGGATGCCAAGCCTTTCAAAATGATGGCGCATGATTCGCTGCCCCCACCAATCTGGCATGGAGTCGTCGAACAAACCAAACAACGGGCTGAATTCCGGCGTGGAAGTCGTCACCGCGCCAGTCAGGCGGAGCGGCAAACGCACCGGTGAAAGCTCGATGCCGCGGGCGACCCAGCCCGGGTCGTATTGGAAAAAAATGCGCCCCCTCGCATCGTCGGCCAGAGAACCGACGAGCGGCTGGTCTGGTAAGCCGAGGTGGCGGACATCGAGTTTCATGTGGATGGATTGCTGCGGCGATGAGTGGCCTGCACTTCATCAAGGCTGGCGTAAGTGGGAGTGGAGCCGAACAGTTGTCTGAGCCCCTCGTCGATGTCCAAAATCACTGCGATCTTCGCGAGCCGTTGCAGTGATCCCCTGCCCTCTCGTTCGAGCAACTTGAGCGTGGAAAGTGAAACACCCGCCCGCTCGGCAAGCTCAGCCTGGCTCCAGCCGCGTGCCTTCCGGTGATCGCGAATTCGTTGGCCAATGTCCCGGATCAATCGACTCGGATTACGCAGTTGAAAGGTTGGTATTTTGTCCATTTCTGGGAAAATCTGCATTTCTGGCCAAAATGTCAACCAGCCACTACCTCGCCGCCAAGATCTACCAAGCGAGAATCCCATCTTCGCCGATAAATGTTCCGCTTGGCGATCCGGGCGGGAGCGTGGCCGCGTGAAAGATGACTTCGGCACCCTGCTCGGCGCTGCGTGGTGCGTCATCCCCGCCCATCTCGGTGCGGCACCAGCCGGGAGAAATCGCGTTGATGATCAGCGGGGTGGCGGCAAATTGCTTCGCGAGGCAGACGGTGGCCATATTCAATGCGGCTTTTGACGTTTGATAGGCGAGGAAACTTTTTTCTGCCAACGGGGCGTCATTTCCTGCGCATTGTGCGAATGATCCAAGCGCTGAGGAAACCATCACCACGCGTGGCTGCGGAGCACTGAGCAGGTGACGAGAAAGCGCCATCGTTAATGCCACGGCTCCAATGACGTTGGTTTGCAACGCATGAGAGAGACCGTCCACTGGATCGCCATCACGAGGGAAAACTCCGGCGTTGTTGACCAAAATATCAAGCTGGATGCCAGCTTCTGCCAATCGCCCGGGAATGCTCTGAATGTCGTTCGGGCACGACACATCGAGAGTAAAGACGTGACTTCTGGCACCTGCAGGGTCGAGTTTGTGGCGGGCGTCTTCGAGTGCAGCCAACGAGCGTCCTGCGAAGACGACACGGTAGCCGTTTTCCAGAAATAGCCGTGCGGCTTCGTATCCGAGCCCACGATTGGCTCCGGTGATCATTGCAGTTTTTTCCATGTGGTTCATATCGGTCATTGTGTCGTTACGTTGCAGCGAAACACCACCGAATCCAAGGAAATGCTCCGGCGTGGCGGCAGAGCGAGTTCTCGCGTCAATGATTCTTCGTAATTTCACGCGGGCTTCATCATCGCATCACGGGCAAGTGAGCGGACTTGGCGCATGGCAAAGATATATCATTTCATCGGCGGCGCATTTCTCGGACTCAGCATTCTGGCAGATGCACAGAAGCTCGATGAATCCGAAGTGCGGATCACTTACGGCGAACTCAAACAACTGCTCGCTCGCGCAGAGCCACCGGAAAAAACCAAGTCGCCACCACCCGCACTGCTCTCGGCGCGGCTGCGGCTATCGCTCGAAAATGGAAGTCCGATCCTCCATGCCACTTACCGGACCTACGGCTTCGACGAGGTTTCCGCGCTGGTTCCATTGATCGAGGGCGATGTTTCGCTCGAAAGCCAACAACCGGACGACGCAGTGGTGATCGCAGAAAAGCACGGGCTCAGTCTTGTTAGCAGCACGCAAGGCGCGCGGATGCTTGAACTCCGTTTGCTCCCGTTGCTCGGTGAAAACGAATTCTCAATCACCATTCCGCCGTGCCCAGCCGTGATATTCGAAACTGGCGACCTTCCCGCAGATCAATCGGTCGTGCTCAAAATCGACGACCGCGAGGAAACGCTCGGCGCAGGAAAAATCCAGCCGCTGCCCAACGACGGACCCACCATCCGCATCCGTCTGCTGGACAGCAGCGAAACCCGCGAAGCACTCAGCCCGCCGGAGCCCTCGACATGGACGTGGCAACAACAGGCACTGGTATTGCCCAGCGAGGGCGAGCTTATCTATCAAGTCATTGCCCGCGCATCTGCCTCGAACGGCTCTGGCGTGCAGGCGCTGTTGCCGCTGCCGCCTGATGCTCAAGACATCGCAGTCACAGGCGATGACCTCGCTTCCCAGACCAAGGTCCGTGGCGAGAACCGCTCGCTCGGACTTTCGCTGGTATGGAAAACCCGCAGCATTCTGGATCGGCAGTTGATGATTTCCTACCGCATGCCGTTTCGCCTGCTCGATCAAAGATGGAAATTGCAGGCACCGGGAAATGAGGAAACCCGCACCCGCTTTCTCATCGCGAGATCACCGCTGCTCGACTACGCGGCGGAAGGATTGAGCGGCCCAGTGAATTCCCAAGCTCTTCCCAGCGCACTTGCGAGCCATCTGAATGGCGCGACTTGTTATCAACTCGAAGCAGCCACTTCCGCTGAAATTTCGGCGACACCGATCCCCGTCGCTGTCACTGAGGAAGGTGTCATCAAGTCAGCGGAGTGGTCACTGAAGATCGAACCCGATGGCTCAATGCTCGCGACAGGCGCACTCAACATCGAACACAAAGGGCCGCTGGATTTCATCTTCGACACGCCCGAAAACATGAAACTGTTATCCTGCGAACTCCGGGGAAAACCTGTCTCACCCATCGACCTCGGTGACGGTCGGCTGAAAATTTCTCTACCGTCAGTGAATACGGAGTCGCTTGTTTATTGCTCATTTACCAGTGCCGGAACCGCGCTCGATCCCGTCTCGGGCACACTGAAACTTGCGCTGCCACAGACGCCACTTTTTCAGCACTCACTGCTCTGGCATATCGATCTACCGCTCGGCTATCAGGCTGAAACTCATGGCAATCTCACTCGTTTGTCGAGCACTGGTGCAGCAGCTTCACGCATCTCACTGCGGAAAAACCTCTGCCGCGATGAACGCCCGGAAGTGCAAGTCTTCTATCAACGCGCCGATCTCAACCGCTGAAACACATCACTCATTCATCACTTTTAACGATCTATATTATTATGAAACTCACCCATCTCATCGCCTCACTCCTCATCATCGGCTGCACGACCTTCGCGTGGTTTATCCTCGGTGCCGCACTATCACAACGCACCGCTGTCTCAGACACTGCCATGCGCAACGAAGTTTCTAACGTCTGGGGGCCAGCCGTCACACAACAACACCCGCACGCGTGGTTCGATACGCCAAACGCGCCGGGCGGCAGAGCTCAGGTGCTGCCGTCCAAGTCACAGATTCACGTCAATCTCGACTATGCGCCCAAAAGCCGCGGGCTGATCTGGCACCGGACTTATGACGTCCGCTTCGAGGGCGAATACACGTTCACCAACCCCACCAAAATCCCGCAGACATTTTATATCTCCCTTCCGCTCCCCGAGGGAACGACTGGTCTGCACGGCTTTGATTTCCGCCTCAGCAGTGAGGAGCAATCGACCCAAGCCGTACCCGGCGCATCCGGCGTAGTGACCCGTGCGATCCAACTCCCGTCCTCCGGCTCGGTGACCTTGCGGGCCGCTTACGGCACTCGCGGGACCGACTCATGGAAATATATCTTTCCTGACAAACGCAGGATTTCCGGCTTCCAACTATCCCTGCGCACCAACTTCCACGAAATCAATTTCCCAGTCGGCACAGGTTCGGCAGGCGAGAGAATCCCAGCAGCCACTGGCTACAATCTGACGTGGGACTATCCCGATGTCATCGCCGCGCAAGACATCGGCATGGATATGCCCAAGCGCCTCAATGCTGGACCCGTGGCAGCTCGCATTGCCTTTTTCGCCCCGGTCTCGTTGCTGTTTTTCGTCACCGTGGTACTGCTAATCGGAGGCATGAAAGGCATCCCGCTTCACCCGATGCATGTGTTTTTCATCTCAGCGGGCTTCTTCGCATTTCACCTGCTATTCGCCTATTTAGTGGATCTGCTGCCGATGCTCACCAGCTTCGCCATCGCGGCGGTGACCTCGCTTCTGCTGGTCAGCGGCTACCTCAAAGCCGTGGCAGGAAAACCGTTGTTCCTTATCGCACTGCCCGCACAGAGCATCTACTTAGTCGTCTTTAGCGC
Source organism: Akkermansiaceae bacterium (assembly GCA_041740475.1). GTDB lineage: Bacteria > Verrucomicrobiota > Verrucomicrobiia > Verrucomicrobiales > Akkermansiaceae > Luteolibacter. The sequence continues at coordinate 7,546 of JBGSLX010000335.1, forward strand.
CTCGTTTTTCATCGATGGCCTAACGGGCATCACTCTGACCGTGCTGGCGATCGTGACACTCGCTTTGCTGATGTTCCTCACCGCCAAAACCGATTGGCTGAGATACTTCGCAAAAAGCCCCCCTACCCTGCCCGAGCAAGTCACGCCGTGATATAAGATTCGCACCGCCGGAGTGGCTCTCTATGGGAGCCATATCCCGCAGCAGCGGCTTCAAGCCGCCTGTGCGATTCATGGCGTCTAGGAAAACGCCACTCCGAGCCATATCCCGCAGCAGCGGCTTAAACCCGCCTGTGCGATTCATGGCGTCTGGAAAACGCCACTTCGAGCCATATCCCGCATCGGCGGCTTAAAGCCGCCTGTGCGATTCATGGCGTCTGGAAAACGCCACTCCGCAATCCTGCTTGCCGAAACACGGGCACGGTCCTAGTTTTCGCTTCCTATGTTGGATTGGACTGCAAATAACCCATGCCGCCTGCCTGCTATGTTTCTCGGTTTGATGCTGGCTTGCATGCCGGTTCCCGCAGCGCTTGGCCAAGCACGCCCACCCGCAGCACCGGCGCAGTTTGATCCCTCGGATGTGTATTTTCAGGGCTACCTCGCAATCCGTGCGGCGGATGAACTCGAAGCCGCTGGTGACTTCGCCGGGGCGCTCGAACAACTGTCCAAAGCGAACCAATTGTTCGATGCGGTGAAGAATTACCACCCCGATTGGAAACCGGAAATGGTCGGCATCCGCAGTGGCAAAACCGCGAAATCCATCGACCGCGTGCGCCCACTCGCCGATGAGAAAATCCGCAAAAATCGCGACACCGTGGCCGAGCTTGAGGGCGGCGTGAAAAAGTCCACCAAGCCCATAGAGGCCGCCTTGCCGCCTGCTCCAAGCGTTCTGAAAGTGGACCCACTCACTACCCGTCGTTTGCAAGACGCCGAAACAGAACTCCAGCGCCTGCGCAAACTCGCGACCGACAACACCTCGGCCTCCTCACAACAGGTCGATGAGCTGCAAGCACAACTCCGCGCATCAGAATCCACCGTACAAGATTTGCGCTCGCGCCTGATGGCCGCTCCCGTGGAGAAAGAAATGACCGCTCTCAACCGCCGCATCGAGACACTGGAGCAGGAACGCGAGGCGATGGCCCTCGCCCTCAATCAAAGCCGCAGCTCTCACACCGATGCGATGGCGCGGAGCGCCACGCTCGAAGCCGACCTCAACGGCATGCGCCAAAAGCACGCGGACCTCCAACGCGATCTCGAAACCGAACGCAAAGTCGCAAACTCGGTGGTGGCCGGTCAGCGTCGGCAACTCGATGAACTCGAACTCGAACTCACCCAAAAAAACAACGAACTCGCTAAAGCAAACGAGCGCATCACCGGGCTGATGAACGAGCTCACCGAAAGCCGCGAAGCGTTTTCCCAGCTCCGAGACGAACGCGACTCGCTCCTGCGCGAACGCGAGCAAATGGCCGCGCTGCTCAAGCTCAACGAAGCCAGTCGCATCCAAGACCTCATCGAACAAAACATGGCAATGGCCCGCGATTTGCGCGAAGCCAACGAAAACGTCGAGCGCCTCAAATCCGAGAGCGATACCGATAAAGACGCCTATACCGACGCCCTGCGCGATCTCGCCATCGCCAAGTCACAGATCTACCGACTCCAGCAGGACAAACGCGAGCAAGAGCGTCGTCTCGACGAATTGGAAAAACGCCTCAAAAACGAAGAACTCGCACTCGCACAAGGCCAAGTGGCCGCGGACCCCGCAGAAATCGAGACCTTGCGCGAGATAATCAAACGCCAACTCCGCGTGCAGGAGCGCCGCCGCCAAGCCCGCGATGCCTTGGTCGAGGCCGCCAAGGAACTCGGTTCGCGCGACGAACGATTGGCAGACGCCATCGAAATGTTCGACGCCCAAGAAATCTCGCTCACCCCAGAAGAACAAAAGCTCGTCGCCGACACACAAGTGGACGGCGAGTTCGTTTCTCCATTCGCCCGCGACCGCGCGACTGTGAACCGTGCCACTTCCGAGCTGAACCGGGACATTGCAGTGTTCGAGCGCACGGCAGAGAAGTCATTTCTCGCAGGTCGTTTGTTGCCGACCCGTGAGTTGTATCAAATGATCATCGAGCAACATCCGGGCCACACGCCATCGTTGTGCAAACTCGGAATCGTCCACCTGCGGCTGGAGGAACCCACCGCCGCCGCCGATGCATTCCGCCGCGCGGTCGAGCTGGATGGAACCAATCCCTATGCCTCACGCATGCTCGGCTTTTCGCTGATGCAAACTGGCGACTATCCAGCGGCGGAACAGGCACTGCGCCACGCAGTCGAAATTTCTCCCACCGATGCCAAGAGCCACATGCTGCTGGCCACGCTTTGCTACCGACTCGGCCGCGTCGGAGAAGCGGAATCCCACTTCAAAGCCTCCATCACCGCAGACCCGCTGCCCAGCGAAGCCTATTACAATCTCGCCCTGCTCTGCTCGCGCGATCAACGCATGGAAGATGCTAAAAACTACTATCATAAGGCGCTTGAACGCGGCGCACTGCCAGATCCCGCGCTGGAGCAGGTCTTGGATGTTCAGGAACCCCAGCCAAACGCAGATGGACTTTAATCTTAGAAAAACTCTCTGTCTGACAGCGAGTTGCATCGCACTGCTGCTTACCTCATGCGCCACTGACAGAGGCGATGCGCCAGCACCTGCCGAGTCCCACCAAACGCTCAGCCAACGACTTTCCGACACCGGCGGATACAAAGTGGATTCGGAAGGAAACTGGAAACCACGCAACAACAAGCGCAGCTCTTTCGAGTCCAAGGGAGCCTCGCAATTTTCCAAAAGCAAAACCGCCAAGCTCAACGGCAAAACTGACTACAAGACGGGCGAGTTCGCCAAAAAGTCTTGGTGGGGCAACAAGGATTACGGTCGCAAAGCCTACTCAGGAAACACCGACGGCAGCCGATTTCAGAAAAACTCGCGACTCGATGGAATCGGTGCCCGTGAGAGCGGCGGAGCCGCCGATCTGCCAGATCCTTACCAGACTGGCAACTACGCCACCTCGTCAGCCAATGAAAGCTCACAGAGCAATATCGACCGCCCAGCCGATGCCGAGACTGACGAGCGCCGCAATGTTTTCCAGCAGCCGGAAATCATCGACTGGCGGCAACAGCGGACTCTCAGCTTGGATCAGTCGAAAGGGATTTTGGGGCGCTGACCGCCTCATGCTCAGCCACCGAGCGAGTCAATGTCTCAATCAAAACTTTTTTGAGCGTCTCCCAGCGCCACGGACGCCCTTCGAGGAAATAACTCTGCGACACTGTTAGGCGGATCTGCGCATACTGCGCCGCCGGATACTCCGCTTGCAAGAAGGCTTCCAAGGGCGACGACTCGGCCTCGCGCGCGTGCAATACATCCGCTTCCGCCGCTCTCAGGTGGCCGCGCCAATCTGCCGCCAGTTTTTCCGCAAGTGGCGCAGACTTCGGCGTTTCCAGCATCAGACGGCGATCAATGTGTGGCGAGGTGTGCATCATCACATGCACCACTGCCGTGTGCCGACGTAAGTTTTCTGTGATGCGTTGGGTGAGCTGCGTGCGAAATGGGCGCTCATGGCGGTCGGCGATTTTCACGCGCGTCGCTTCCGGCAGCTTCAGCGAAAATCGGCTCCAGCGTGCTTCGCCATCTTTTTCCAAGTCGATCAGCAAGCGCGTCACATCGCCATGCACCAGCGGCGTGCGGAATTTCATCGCAAAGCCCTGCCCAAGATTCAGCGATCCCGGCTCCCAGCCCTCAACCGACTCCACCACATCCTCAGAGCCGCGAAAGGTCTCTCGATAGGCCTCCGGCACGGCACAGGTCGCATGTTCACAACTAAAAAGGTAAGTCATCATTCCATCAAATTTTCCTCGCTGGCGGAGTTCACCAGCACCGCGCCACCTGTGCCAGCATGGAAATGAAAACCTCGGCTTCATTCGTGAACCGCAGCGAAAATCCGCACATTTCCATGCCGCATTCTTGGATTTTTCTCGTCCTCGCGCCTCATCCTCGCCCACGTTCCCGCCGCTATGCTGAAGGCCGGAATCGTAGGACTACCAAACGTCGGGAAATCGACACTTTTCAATGCTGTCACCCGCACGCGAAAGGCGGAGGCGGCGAATTATCCATTCTGCACCATCGATCCGAACGTCGGCATCGTCGTCGTGCCGGACCCACGGCTTGCTGTGCTGTCGAAGATTTCTGGTTCGCAAAAACTGGTGCCCACCGCGATCGAGTTTGTCGATATCGCCGGGCTGGTCAAAGGGGCTTCAGAAGGCGCGGGGCTCGGCAATCAGTTTCTCGCCAACATCCGCGAAACTGACGCCATCGTCCAAGTCGTACGGTGTTTTGAAAATGACGACATCATCCACGAACTCGGCAACGTCGATCCGGTCCGCGACATCGAAATCATCAATTCCGAGCTGATCCTTGCCGACATGGCAGCGCTCGAAAAACGCCGCAACACCCGCGAGAAAAAAGCCAAGGGCGGCGACAAGGAAGCGAAGAAAGAAGTCGAGCTGATCGACGTCATTATGCCGCATCTCGATCAGGGAAAACCTGCGCTCACCATCCCGTTCAGCGATGACGACGCGGCCATCGTGAAGGAATTTTTCCTGCTTTCCTCCAAACGCACGATCTACGCCTGCAACGTCGCCGAAGACGAACTCGCCGCCACGACTGAAAATCCCGACTCCAATCCACTCGTCGCCAAGGTCCGCAAGTTCGCCGCCGAACACAGCGGTTCGGAGGCGGTGGTGATTTCCGCCCGCATTGAGGAAGAACTCAGCGAGCTCGCGCCGGAAGAATCCGCTGAGTTTCTCAAGGATATGGGCGTTTCCGACTCCGGCGTTTCTGCGCTGATCCGCGCCGTTTATCACCTGCTCGGCCTCCGCACCTACCTCACCACCGGCGTGCAAGAAACCCGCGCCTGGACCATTCACGAAGGCG
>JBGSLX010000336.1:0-2501 GCA_041740475.1 Akkermansiaceae bacterium
GAAAATCGCAATCTGGAACAAGGCGCGCGCATTTGGAAAATCGAAAATGGCCGTATTATTTTTCACAAAACCTACAGCGGCATCAACTTCGAGCGCATCCGCCCCGGCCACACGGTTTACAAAACATCCGATCCCAAGCTGGACAGCGAGCTGCGCAAGTTCTGGCAAAACGCCAAGCCGCAAGAGCGGAAAACTGCACTGCATCTCAGCGTTTCCGGCAGCCCCGGCGAACCACTAATTCTCAGCTCCGGCAGCACGCAAGTGCGCAGCGAGTCCTCGCTAGAACCCGCCGCCAAACATGCTCTCGATGCCACCTCGCTCAGCGCCCAGCTCGGACGTCTCGGCGGAACTGGCTACGAACTGGCATCGCTCGAAAATCACCTGTTAGGCGATTGCCACCTGCCGCTTTCCGCGCTCAACCAAGTGCGCCGCGCACTCGTCGCCGAGCTGGATCGCTGCCAATCCACGCCGGCGCCACGCGCTCGCATTTCCACGACCTATCACGACTTGATACCGAGTCTTAAGAGCAGCGAAAAATCCCTCAGCTCCCCTTCCCTCTCGGTTCTTTGCCGCGATCTCGATCAAGTCCACGCCGCCATCGAATGCGCCGTGGAAACGATCTACTGCGACTTCGAGGATCCGCGCCGCTACAAACAGGCGGTGGTCGATTTCAAATCTCAAATTTCAAATCCCGACTCATCCATCATTCTCGCCACGCCACGCATTCTCAAACCCGGCGAGCAAGGATACCTGAAACTCATCGAACGCGCCGAACCTCACGGCCTCTTGCTGCGCAACCTCGCCGCGCTCGAATCTGTCAAAAACCGCACCGACTTGATCAAGGTGGCGGATTTCTCGCTAAACGTGGCGAATCCGATCACCGCGCGCTTGTTGATGGAGCACGCAAATCTCGATTGGCTGACGATTTCCTACGACCACAACATCGGCCAAGCGCTGGATTTGTTGCGAGCAGCGCCGCCGCAGTGGTTCGAGCTCACGCTGCATCAGCACATGCCGATGTTTCACATGGAGCACTGTGTGTTCTGCGTGTTTCTCAGCAAAGGCACCAGCTACAAGGACTGTGGCAGGCCGTGTGAAAAGCACGTTGTGCATCTGCGCGACCGCGTCGGCCAGCTCCACCGCTTGCAAGCCGACGTCGGCTGCCGCAACACGCTCTTCAATGGCCGCGCACAAACTGGCGCGCGCTTTTTCGAGGCGCTGCAAGAAACGGGATTGCGGCGTTTCCGCGTGGAATTGCTCGATGAAGATCAAGCCACCGCCACCCGCACGATCCGCGCTTACCAACAATTGCTCGATCGCACCAGCGACGCGCCGACCTTGCTCCAGCGGGTGGAAGCACTGGAAAAACTCGGCGTCACCGAAGGCACACTGGCCGTGAAGTGATCCGATTCCCAGATTTGACCTGCCACTGATCTATTGCTAAATCCCGCCTCTCATGATCCGCGAAATCGTCCAATACGGCCACCCAGTCCTCCGCCAAAAATGCCGCACCGTGACCGATGTGGACGATGCCATCCGCGAACTCGCCGCCGACATGATCGAGACCATGATCCACGCCAATGGCGTGGGCCTCGCCGCGCCGCAAGTGGGCGAAGATTTGCGTCTCGCAGTGGTCGATGTTTCGCACGATCCAGAATGCATCACACTGCTCAAGGTCAACGGCGAGGATATAGAACTTGCCTCGATCATGCCACTGGTCTTCATCAATCCGGAGCTGACCTTCAGCCAAGAAAAAGAAAGCACCATCGAAGGCTGTCTAAGCATTCGCGGCCTCCGCGCCGAGGTGCGCCGACCTGCGGCAGTGATCGCCAAGCTCACCCTGCTCGATGGCACCCAGCTCGAAATCGAGACCGACGGCCTGCTTTCCCGCGCCATCCAACATGAGACCGACCACCTCAACGGCGTGCTCTTCGTGGATCGACTCACCGCCGTGAGCAAGGTCTCGATGAAAAACCGGCTCAAACGTCTGCTCGAAGAAAACCAATACGAGTGAGCGAAAAAAGCGGGGCACGCGCGGCTCGCCCGTTGAGACAGAAGATGATCAGCACCAAGCCAACGAATTCGGCGTCCGAGGCTCATCCAACGGGAAAGCGGCCATCGGCTTTTCACGGCATCATTTTTAACTGAGGAGATGCCAGATCGAAGGTTCCATTGACTTCACGAGGCAGTTGAAAACGCAGGAAAGTCTGGTCTTTGGGCGGCTCGCTGACTTCAAACTCAAGACTGTGTTCTTGCCATTGTTCCGTCAGCGGAATGGTTTCCATCCTTGCGATAATACTAGGACCTTCGGAGACGCTGAAATCCACCGAATCAGCCAATTCAAAACTGACAGATTGGCCAGCCGTGCCGCGAATTTTGAATGAGAGGCGGTAGCGCCCGCGATCAATTTTGAGGCCCTTGCCAAGTGAATGACGCAGGCTGGACCTTGGGCCAAAATCCCCGGTGACTCGGATAAAACGCTGCCCTTCAGAGTCAGTCCC
>JBGSLX010000337.1:0-2655 GCA_041740475.1 Akkermansiaceae bacterium
GTAGCTAGCGCGGGGTGGAGCGAGAGAGAATGAAGCAAGGATGGGAATGGATGAGACCAAGTCTTTGAAAGTGAGTGTATTGGCGTCGGCTTGGGCAGAAGAGTAACCAAGTTTTCAATTATATGTGTCTGTCGCGATTTATTGAACCCATATGGGCTTATGCCGACTTCTTTTGGGATTCGGACTTTGGAGCAGATCGAATAGTTTCACGGATTGTTTCCTTATAAACCCATCGCCAGACCATGACATAGGCACCTGCTACGCCGTGGGAGACTACGGGTTCATGGTCGTGGTCAAATTCATTATCGCTGCCAACGTCAACGTGCTCTGCATACATTTTGTCGAGACGGCTGCGATTTGCTTTGCTTCGGATTTTTTCTGCGAGTTCCAGATGGCCGGATGCGATAAGAGCGTCATGCACGGCTTTGGCATCATCGGAATAGAGAAGGACTGGCGAAAAATGATTGGGATCAGTCATGAGGAATAATTTTCTGCTTCTTTGACAAACGAAGTCTGTCGGATGGCTTTCACCATCGATGTATCGACATCGCGAAAATCGGGATACATATCCAGATTGATAGATCGTTTACCCGTGTCGAGGTCACTGTCCAAGCAAAAGGAACGAATTGCGGCACGGGTGATGCGAGAGGATTCTTATGGATGTCGAGCAATCCAGTCATCGATGAATTGGTTTGCTGTCATGGACGTTTGTTTGTCGTGGATAGTGGCTATTCTCCACGAGAGGCTTCCGCTGCGATATGAGCGGCGAAGTTGGTGACGAACATTTTGAGGCTGGTTAATTCACTTACGTCGGAAAATTTTCCAGTAGCGATGGCGGTGCGGGGTGAAGCGAGGACAGCGGCAGAAGTATAAAGGTTCTCCTGCACCAACTTCCGGCAAAGCAGGTTGTATCGCTCGAGGTAGGAAGCGCCCTGAAATTCTGGCCTAACTGGGAAATGATCAGAGCGGTCACTGGTTGATAAACGCGAGCTGGGCGCGTCCTCAACGAGCATGAGCCAGCCGACAAAGGGGCGTGGAGCTTGTTCGCCAAACATTCCGCAGCGGTAGGCAGCTTGAAGCGCATGGGCGGCATAAACGGCTTCCGCTATACGATGATGCTCGTTGTCTTCGGTGGGATTTGGGACGATGTTCAAGCGGATGACCGCTGTGAGACGGCTGCACCGCATGACCATGAAATCCCACTCCGTAGTTTGCTCATAAAAGCCGGGAAGCTCGGATAATCCGCTGCCCTTGGTGATGATTTTTTCATCTCCATGGCCGTTCTTGTGTATCAAATCCGCAAAAATTGTGAACATGCTCCCGATGATGTCAGAAGCATTGCTACACCGTGTCGTGACTGCATCTACCGAGTTTTGAAAGTTGGCGAGGTTGAGGACCATGAATGTTAGGCGACTTCGATTTTCAGGCTGGGATCAGTTTCGCAGGCTTCGACAATGGCGTTGTAGCGGGCGATGAGGTCTTCGAAGGTGTTGCGTCTTTTGCTGCCGTCGAATGCGGTCCATACTAACATGTTCGCGACGAGGAACTGTGTGATGTCGAGGACTTCGATTCTTTTGCTCATGCCTTCTTCGTCGGCGAGGTTTTCGGCCATGGCGGCACCGGCGCTGGTAGAGATGACGAGGGGGCGAAGGCCGCGATTCAGGTTATCGAGGCATTTCTGGAGGAGATGCTTGGCTGGTGCGGTGGTGACGTGGATCACGCAATCACCGATTTCAAAGTCACCAGAGCGGCCGGTGGGAGAATCTGCGACGGAGTAGCCGCTGTGTTTGATGGTTTGATCGGGATAAAGCATTTCCAGTTTTGCTCCGACTAGGTGTTGCATAATGACTCCGAGGACGGTGGAGCCGCGATTTTCGCTTTGGCGGCGTTTGGCTTCTTCGAAGATGCCGACCAGACAGGCTTTGAGGGTTGAGCCGGTATCTACTTTCAGTTTGAGCGGGGATGATTCGAAGAAATCGCGCACGCGATCCACCCACCAGATTTCGATCTGTTGGAGGTCGAAGTCCGGAAGAATGGCCTGATTGTTGAGGAACGCTACGTAGTCCTGCATGTTTCCCATGCTGCCACGACTGGTGCGACCGCCTTCGGCTGCGAGGGTTTTTGTTATGCCGTGATCTTTGAGAATGGCTTGGACGGCTCCTTTGCCCAAACCGAGAACTTGTCCTTGGGCGGCGGTTACGAGTTTTCCTGCATCCAGAGGAAGTCCCTGTTTCATCGCCATGCGTGTAATAACGAGGGCGACGCAGAGCGGTCCCTTGCTGCCGAGAAACTTATGCGATGAGGCGAACTCGTGGAGTTGCTTGGAAAGTTCCTTTGGCATGGGCGGCTTGGGTGATGGGGACGAAGAGGTTGTCGACCAAGTGTTTCACGACGGGCACGACGACGGCGTCGCCCATGGCGTTGTAGGACTCGTTGTAGGAGGGGGAGAGTTTGTAGGTGCGGGGTGCGCCCATGAGGCAGGCGGCTTCGTGAGGGGTGATGAGGCGGGCGGTCCAGTGGCCTTTGTCGTGGAGGAGGAGGAACTGGCGACTGCTGCCGCCTTCTGCGGTGCGGAGGCAGCCGGAGAGGTCGTCGAAGCGGAGTTCGAGGACTTGTTTGCCGTGGCGGGTGCGGCGGTAGCCGGGGAAGGCGGCG
>JBGSLX010000338.1:0-5461 GCA_041740475.1 Akkermansiaceae bacterium
AAACTACGGTCGAGAGCGAGTGTGGAATAGCCGTCATTGTCGGTTTCAATGTCCCAGTAATAGGTGAGGGTTGCATTGAAGATTCCGAAATCGCGTGCAAGTGAGAAGTAAACTTCTTGTGCGTCATCCAATAATTTCAGCGCGTCTTCGTTGAAATAGTAAATGTAGCCTGCTGCTGCGGTAGCGAAACCAAAGTCTTTGGAGACTTCAGCATAGAGGTCGAGTTCATCGACATCATACTCACCTGGGGTGAGGCCCTGACTGGAGAAATCGTAGGAACCATACCAAGCACCAGCGCTGAGGCCGATGCCGTTCCATTCTCCCGCCACGTCAGCTCCGACTTCAACAAGATCTTGTCCGAGGTTGAGACCGCGGAAGAGATACTCGTTGGTGTATCCGGTGTGGAGTTCATATTCAACTTCCGCCGAAGCGTTGCCGGCCACAAGGGCGGAGGCAGCGGCCAGGGCGCCAATGGTTTTGCAGTAGTTTTGCATTTAGTTGTGTTGGTTTTCGGTTGCTGCTTGCGTCCTTGGCTGCGCCGGAATGGAACAGACAGGAGCGTCTCGGGGTGTGCTCATCGCGTGTTGTAAACAATTGATGAACATACGGTCAGGCGAATAATTTGCATTTCCGTAAGATCTGTCCAGCTATTTGTTCAGTCGATGATTCCATCTCCGCGAGGCCATTCCGTAGCGAGGGCCATCTGGCTTTGCAAGTGGGAATCGGGGTTTTTTTTGACCCTCTCGCAAGTGATTTTTAGCTGATGGAATCAAGGGATTTTAAGGATTCAGAAAGTTGGCACGGTGTTTGCTCAACGCTTTTCGCCGTCTTGGATAGATTATCTACCAGAATAAGCACCCAACAATCAGATCAATCCTGAATACCATGACCAGTCGATACCTAATGAAAGTGCGGGCTCTTGTAGCCGCAGCAATCGCGTTTGCAGCCATACCGATGGCACCGCCAGCCTACGGGCAGGAGGACGTTACGGCCCCCGCCGCCGCCACTGAGGTCGCGGCAGCAGTGACAGAGGCCGAAGAAGCTCCACCGGCAGAAGGCAGTTACGAGGCCTTTATGGCAGGGCCTGATGCGGCGATGTTCGTCGTAAACAATCTGTGGATTTTATTATCCGCGGCACTGGTCTTCATCATGCATCTAGGGTTTTGCTCGGTTGAATCGGGACTCTGCCAACGAAAAAACACGGTGAACATTTTGTTCAAAAACGTGTTCATCGTATGCGTTGGAGCACTTGGTTACATGGCGTGGGGCTTTAATGCCATGTATCCCGGATGGGAGAGTGGTGTTTCAAAAGACTTTTTTGCGATGGGAAGCCCACTGATGAATGGCTTTGCTGACGAGGCCACACGGGTGAGCAAAGTCACTGGCGCTTATGCCAATTACACCATCTGGGCTGACTTCATTTTCCAAGCCATGTTCGCGGCGACTGCTGCAACGATCGTCTCTGGTGCTGTTGCTGAACGGGTAAAACTCAAGAGTTTCATGGTCTATGCCGCCATCTTGGTGACCTTCCTCTATCCCATCACTGGATCATGGAAATGGGGCTACGGATGGCTCAACACCATGGGCTTCGCAGACTTTGCTGGTTCCACTCTGGTTCATGCATTCGGTGGATTCGCTTCTCTTGCCGCAGTGCTGGTTCTCGGTCCTCGTCTTGGAAAATACACCAAAGACGGCGTGAAGCCGATCCTTCCTCACAACCTCCCCCTTGCGAACATTGGTGTCTTCATGCTCTTCCTCGGTTGGTTCGGATTCAACGGTGGTTCGGTTCTTAGTGCGGACCCAGAATCCGTATCACGGGTGTTTGTGACCACTGCGATGGCTGGTTTCGCAGGTGGTATCGCTTCCATCTTCACCTCATGGGTTGTGCTTCGTAAGCCTGACCTTTCCATGGGACTCAACGGCATGCTTGCTGGACTGGTTGGCATCACTGCCGGTGCAGATGCCATTTCTCCATGGGCATCCGTCTTGGTGGGTGCGATTGCCGGTGTGATCGTGGTGTTCTCGGTCATTGCCTTCGACAAAATGCGTATCGACGACCCAGTGGGAGCGATTTCGGTGCACGGCGTTTGCGGTGTCTGGGGCACTCTGGCAGTGGGCATCTTCGGAGGAGCCAGCCTCGTCACTCAGTTGATCGGAACTCTCTCGGTTTCTGTCTTCGCCTTCGTGACTTCCTTCATCCTCTTCTCAGTGATCAAAATGATCATGGGCGTCCGCGTTGACGAACAAGAAGAGCACGAAGGTCTGGACGTGGCAGAGCACGGCTCGCCTGCCTATTGCGACGGCCAAGCTTGATACTTGATTTCCCCTCTCACTACGGGTGGACCTTCACGGGTCCGCCCGTTTTTCGTTTGCGATGTCAGTCCGCTTGGTTTCACTTGCGGACGTGACGCGTTCCAGATTGCGGCTGATTCTAATGTGTGGGTTGCTGGTGACGGCTTTTTTAGCGGCCTGGACATGGTTGAAGCCCTACGCGTGGAAACCCGACCCCGCATCGCGCTGCGAAGTGGTGGGTATCCAAGTGAGACAAGATTTCCAAAACTACTGGGTGGACGTTCACCTCAAGCTCAACTCCGGTGAAACCCACGATCTGATGAAGCCAGTGCGCCTAATCACTTCAGACGGGCGTCAGCATGAACCCGCTGACACGACTCTCGGCGCAGTGACTGGCCAAGAAACGACCGATCTCTGGTTCAAGTTCTGGCTGGAAACGGCCGATCTTGAGGGTCCTCTGAAACTCCGCATCAACGATGGCGAACTCGTCATTCGTTCGGGCGATGGGCTACCGTCACTCGGCGCTTCAAAGGCAGAGTATTTCACCACCCACCGCTGGTAATCATGGCTTGGCTGCTGATCGACAACTCGAACTCGCGCACCAAGTTCGCACTCGGCGATCCGGACCGCATTCACGACTGGCGCGCCGTCATCCCGACACCTGAGATCAGTCATGCATCGCTAAAGGAAACTCTTAGCGACCTCGTCTTTTCGGCGGCCATCGTGTGCTCGGTGGTGCCCAAAAAGGCCGAAGTGCTGCGGGAGTTCCTCGAAGCGCATTGCCCAGTGCATTTTCTCACGCACACCAGCCCGCTCGGGCTCGATATCGATTACCCGCTGCCAGCCCAGATCGGCGCCGACCGCTTGGCGAACGCCGCTGGGGTGCTGACGCGCCATGGTGCGCCCGCCATCATCATTGATTTCGGCACAGCCGTGACGTTTGACGTCATCTCTGCTCAGCCAGCTTATTGCGGCGGTGTCATCGCGCCAGGACTTGGAGCGATGTCGGCTTACCTGCCGGGAAAAACCGCGCTTCTGCCGATCATCGAACTCGCTGAACCCGCGTCGGCGATTGGGAAATCCACTGAACACGCAATGCAGGCCGGCGCGATTTTCGGCTACCGTGGACTGGTGAAGGAAATCATTTCCCGCATCCGCATGGAACTCGTTGGAGCACCAAAAATCATCGCCACTGGCGGTGATGCCGCACTGATCGCCCACGGTGTGAGTGAGATCGACGCGGTGGATCCGGACATCACGCTGGACGGGCTGCGTCAGGTGGCGGCGCGTATTTCCGGATTTGGGATGGCGGCTGAGCATTGAAAAAACCAAGCCGAGTTCCAGTCTTGCCAAGCATGGGAAAATCTCTAGTTTCCGCCCCGAGCAGGTCGATCCGACCTCTGAAGCCCATTCCCGGTCGAGTGCTAGTTGACCCGCGCCAGTAAACGCAGGCGGCGCGGACCACCGGCGGAGCAAGGAATCTGGATCCATCTGTCTCGCGGGCGGCGGCGCAGGTCGGTCTGTTCTGACATTGGGGCGTTCCTTTCCGCAAGCCGTTGCGGAGCGCACCCACGGCAACAATAAGCCGTTTTGTTCAGAAACATGCCGGTCCGCACGAGGTCCTTCCAAGGGTGCCGGGTTTTCTGAAAACCCATCGCGCCGGGCCGCCTGAAACCATGACCCCAATGACAACATGTCTAACGCAACACAATCATCCCAACAATCGGGAGACAGTCGGCGCCGGCGTTCACGCGGCGGTAAAAATCGCAATCGACAACATGACAACCGCCAGAGCGGTGAGTATCGCGACAACCGAGAGGATCGCAGCTCCAACCGCTCTGAGGAGTTCCGGCCGCAAGGCCCTCGCCCACCGCGCAGCCGTCAACCAGTGCCATTAAGCTGGTGGCAGAAGTTGCTCAAGGCAATCGGCCTCTACAAAGAGCCAGTCCGCCCTGAGCGCCCGGAGCGCAGACCGGATGCCACCCCATCCGAACCCCGTCCGGCCAAGTCCAACGTGCGCAACGCACGCACTCAAGATGGCGGAGGAGCCACCGCAGAGCGTCCGCCCAGACGCGAGCGTGAACCGCGCGGCGAACGTTCGGAACGCGGTGAACGCGAACCCCGGGGCGAGCGCAACGATCGTGGCGAGCGCCCTGACCGCAGTGGTCGCAACAACAATCGCGCCCGTGGTGGCGATGCCTCGACCGTGGAATCCACCCGTGTCTATGTCGGAAATCTGTCATACGACGTTTCCGAACAAGATCTGCAAGAACTCTTCAAAGGCATCGGCGGCGTGCGCAGCGTGGAAATCGTTTACAACCGCAGCACCCACCGCTCGAAAGGCTATGGTTTCGTGGAAATGCTCCACAAAGACGAGGCCATGCGCGCGGTGGAAGTCTTGCACGACCAACACTTCATGGGTCGCAAGCTGACCGTTTCCGGTGCCAAATCGAAAGGCCAAGACGAGCGCGAGGAACACGAAGAGTCCCCTGAAAGAGAATCGCGCGTTGTTTCACTCGCCCCACTGCCGGTCGCGGCGGCCATCGTTGCCACACAGGTCAGTGAGGTGGTGGAGCCGCTGGCACAATCCGCCCCGCACTACATCCCCGAGGAAACGGAACCGATGATCCAAACCATCGTCGAAACCGTCACCGAAGACACTCCGTTCTTCCCAGAAGAAACTGAGCGCAGCAGCCAGATCGACTGATCGCCGGTTGCGAATTCATTCCGCTTCATCTCACCCCGCCCGGGTCATCCGTGGCGGGGTTTTTGTTTAGGGCGTGCGATGTTCGATTCGGAAATGGGACCGCCAAGTGGAGTGGCGTTTTCCAGACGCCATGACTCGTAAAGGCGGCTTCCATGCCGCCGCTGGGGCATCCTCATTTTCCCAACATTAGCCGCTCCTAGCCTCTCACCCGTTCAACATCAGCGCCGAGCATGAGGAGTTTTTCGTCGATGTGTTCGTAGCCGCGGTCGATGTGATAGAGGCGGCTGATTTCGGTGGAGCCTTTGGCGGTGAGCGCGGCGAGCACCAGAGCGGCGGAAGCGCGCAGATCGGAGGCCATCACCGGGGCGGCGGAGAGTTTCTCCACGCCCGTCACGATCGCCATGCCGTTGTCCACCTTGATGTCGGCACCCATGCGCTTGAGCTCAGCGCAGTGCATGAAAC
>JBGSLX010000339.1:0-11768 GCA_041740475.1 Akkermansiaceae bacterium
CGATTACAACGATGAAGGCGGAGTGATGCTTGGAGATCGGCTTGCGCAGGGCGATGAACGCGGCCAGCAGGAACGAAATCGAGACCAGAACCGCGCTGACCACGATGGGGAACTCGTAAAAATAGATTCCGAGTGCGGCGATGATCGAGGTCAGGTAGCCGGGAATGGTGACTGCGGGGTGGGCGGGAAAAAGCTTGGGATTCGGCTTGGCATTCATCACCGCCAAAATTTCACGACGTCGGATCGCCGCGATTTCAGCATCGCTATGGCGTTGATGCGGCAGATTGGAATCGGGTGGTGACTCAGGCGGGCGTGGTACTGGAAGCTGCTCAGATTTCCGCAAAGTCCGAACTGGTTTGAGACCGGGGACAGGCAAGGTCACTGGCTTGGCTTCTTCGGATGCGGGGGCGGTCGCGGTTGGCAACCGCTCAGAGCGCTTGAAGGAATGGATTTCCTTCGGGGCAAAGGTGTGATCGGTCGGCTTCAGAACCGTTGGAGTAATCTCGACAGGGTGAAGCAGCGCCGCCGCGTGATTGGAGGGAAGAATGGTGTCCACCTCTTCGGCGATGGCTTCGCTTGATTCTGTGGCCTGAGGTTTTTCTTCGAGATGAGGCTTTTCCTCAGGTTGCGTCTGTGCGCCCGGAACGCCCAAGCCATGGCGAAGCTTCGCGATTTCTTCGGCAGACTTTTTGCGCTGGGGCAGGAGGCTCATGGGTTGGTTTGCTCAACGATCCGGATTTCGTCCACACCGTCTGTCCCTTCGAGCGAGACCCATACATGGTCGAGCCGATGAGTGTCGAGCAGGATGCCTACGTAGTCTGGCTGGATCGGCATTTCGCGGTGGCCGCGGTCGATGAGCACCGCGAGTTCGATTTTTGCCGGGCGGCCGTAGTCCGAAAGAGCACCCAGCGCGGCGCGGATGGTGCGTCCGGTGAAAAGCACATCGTCCACCAGAATGATGTGTGCGCCATCGACGGAGAAGGGGATCTCACTTTCCTTGAGCGCCGGATTTTCATGCAGGTGCTCGAAATCGTCACGGTAGAGAGAAATATCGAGCACGCCGAATGACAGCTCGCGGTCGTCTTCTGCGAGCAGATTGAGCAAACGTTCGGCCACCTCATCACCCCGGCTGCGGATGCCGACGAGTGCGAGTGGCTTTCCGGCGGTCTTCTCGCGGATGGCGCTGGCGAGGCGTTCGACGCCGGAGGCGATTTCATCGGCGCTGAGTGTGCGTGGAGTCATGAGGGTTCAGTCAAAGTTGAGGATTCCGATGTCGCGCCTGCGCTGACAGCCGGGAAATGTGAGCAAATCAGCGGCGGCGTGGGCTTTGGTGACCGCTTCGAGCCGGGAAGATCCGCCAGAAACCACCGCGAGCACGCGGCCGCCGTGAGTTTCCCAGTTTCCGTCCGCATTTTTCCGAGTCCCCGCGTGATACACCCGGAAATCGCCGCTTTGCTCCAAGCCGCTGATTGCATCGCCAGAGCGCGAGCTTTCGGGATAACCCGCAGAGGCTAAAATCACACAAACGCTCCAACCGTCATCGAAGGTGAGCAACTCGCTGCGCAGCTCGCCGTTTGCCCCAGCGAGGCAGAAACTCGCGAGATCGCCTTTTACCAGCGGCATCACCGCTTGGCACTCGGGATCGCCGAAGCGGCAGTTGTATTCGATCACTTGCGGGCCATCCGGCGTGAGCATCAGCCCAAAATAGAGAAAACCTCGATAGGGCAGCCCCTCGCGATTCAGCCCGGCGACTGTCGGAACGACAATTTCTTCTTCGATGCGTTCGAGCATTTCACTAGAAACAAGTGAGCGGCTCGCCACCGCGCCCATGCCGCCGGTATTTGGCCCGAGGTCGCCATCGAGTGCGCGTTTGTAATCGCGCGCCGGGGTGAAAATCAGGTAGCGGTCGTCCACGATGGCCGCGAAAATCGAGACTTCAGGGCCAGTCAGGCAGTCCTCCACCAACACCCGGCCCGGCCCGAATCTGCGCTGCGTGAAAACTTCATCCAAGAACGCCAGTGCGGACGCCGCATCCGCACAAACGGCCACGCCTTTGCCAGCGGCGAGTCCGTCAAACTTGAGAACGGTGGGAAATTTCCCGCCAATCGCAGCCAGAGCTTCTTCGAGCGTGTTGGTTGCGGTAGCTTGGGCGGTGGGGATGCCGTTTCGGACGAGAAATTCCTTAGCAAACTCTTTGCTGGCTTCCAATTGCGCGGATTCTTTCGGCGGTCCCCAGCATGGAATACCGTTTTTGACACAGAGATTCGCCAAGCCTTCGCCCTTCACGAGGTAACTTTCCTCGCCCGCGACGCAAAGATCGATGGCGTTGCATTTCATCCACTCGATTAAGGATTCGAGGCCGTCGGCACTCACAGGTTTGGCGATTTCAAAAATCGCGTCACTTCCCGGAAAACAGAACAACTCGGGCTCGGAGGGTGATGCCGCCAATGCCTGCACTAGCGCGTGTTCACGCCCGCCTTTGCCAACAACCAAAATTTTCATCTGTGGAGGTTTTTGAGAATTCGACCTCACGCAGGATCATTGGCGGTGTTCGCGATGGCCTTGATGACTTCACCGGATTCCGTCTCAACGAGCGGGCGCTCCAGCATGTCCTCGTAGATTTCGATGTAGCGGCGTGCCACCTCGTGGTGGCTGAACTGTTGGACGCTCTCTTTCATCACCCGGGCGATTTCGCGCTCGCGAACGTCGGCGGGGAGCGCGTGGAAATCCATCGCTCGATCAATCGCCCAGCGCAGACCTGCCGGATTGTAGTGGTCGAAACGGAAGCCGTTGCCCTTCGATTGATCCACATCGAGGTGTTCGATCGTGTCGTAAAGTCCGCCCGTGGCATGAACCACCGGCAGCGAACCGTACAGCGGGGATGTCATTTGCGGCAGGCCACAGGGCTCGAAAAGCGACGGCATTAACATGAAATCCGAGGCCGCGTAGGCCAGTCGCGAGAGCCGCTCGTCGAAATCCACGACCGAAACCCGCCCGTGCAAATCGTGGGCGGCGACGATGTTTTCGATCCACGGCTGGTGTGGCCCGTTGGCGACGACCACCACTTGAAGATCGCGTTTCCAGTAATCGGTCACCAGTTGGTAAAGGATGTCGGTGAGCAATTGCGGACCTTTTTGAACTGGGTCCAGGCGCGATGGCCAGAAGAAGATCGGCGCGTTCACATCCTGCTTGAGCTGCAATTCACGCTGGAGCGCCAGTTTGTTCGCCGCTTTTCCATCCATCACATCCGCCGCCGTGAAATTGCGGACGAGCGCGTCATCCGTCGCCGGATCGTAGGAAACATCCGGTGCATTCAAAATCCCCGCCGAGCAACCAGCGAAGTATTTGTTGCGCAGTTCCGCACGCACCGAGTCTGGAACGACCGAGTGCCAGCCCTCGACGATTTCCCACAAGAAACGCGGGCTGACGGTGTTGATGTAGTGAGCCGAGAAAATCCCCGAGGTCAGCAAGTCCACCGACATGTGGGAACGAGCGTGGTAATAATCCACCGGCTGCCCGCAGAAAAAGAGGTTCATCCAGAACTCTGCGGCATCGATTCCAGATTCTTCCACCTGCGCCAGTGTGACTTGGCGGGTGTGAATGTTGTGCACGGTGAACAAACTTTTGATCCCGCGGCGACGCGCCATCCCGGGAATCAGCGCCGTCATCCAGTCGTTGCAATGGATCAGATCCGGCCTCACACGCGGAATGATGTGGTTGATCACCTCGCGCTGGAACACCAAGGCGATGCGCATCGATTCATCGGAATAATTGCTGTAAACCTGATCGCGGTAATAAAAAATTCGGTCCTCCGCCAAGTGGATGTGCGTGTCCGGCAGCACTTCATGGTATTTCCTCAGCTCCTTGTCGTGGAGGTTAAAGACGTCGCCTTGAAACATCCGGCGGTAGTTTGGCAGCGCCACATGGACGTCGGCTCCCAGTTCAAAAAGCGCGGACACCAGCGAGGCAGAAACATCGGCCAAGCCACCCGCTTTGGCGGACATGCGCTGGGTCATGTTGCCCATGCCTTGCGGCAGGTAAGTGATCTCCGGAGTCACGATCAGAATCCGGGGTTTGGCGGCTTTTGGTTTGGTGGACATCGGCTCTTAAATCAACGATTCGACAACGTATGCGACAAAACCATGAGCAAACGACAAGCCAGCCGCCACTCCAATCTTCCATTTGCTAGGAAAAAATCAGTTCCTGCGAAATGTGAGATTTGATTTCTCAGGAATCGTTTTCCGCAAGGTGGCGGATGCAGAATTGAGACCATGTTTCCAAGTCCTGAAAACGTGCGCCATTCAGCTCTTCCAAGTCCATGAATCCGAGGTCACGCAGCGCATCCTCGCGGGAAGAGACGTTCTCTGTCTGCAAATCCACCAAATGCACGACACCCAGATGCACGCGTCCAACGAGGTTGGAGTCGTCGTTGAGCAGCGCGATGATCCGGTGTTCATGAGGCTCGGAAAGGTCAAGTTCTTCATCGATTTCACGCGTCACTGCGGCGTGGTAGGCATCTGGTCCAGTCTTGCCGTCGCCGGTGTCCACCGGATTGATGTGCCCGCCCACGCCGACGGAAATTTTGGAATGCAGCCGCGCCTCGCCACCTGCTTTGCCGCGCGTGTAGTGAAGAATCCGGTCGCCACAACGAAACACGCAGTAAGGTATCAGTTGCTTGTGAGTCGGATCTTCCTCCGCCGCCGCGCGATTCATGAAAAAGTGATTTTTCGGATCCATCAAGCGAGCCAAAGCCTGCTCCAGCCCGTCCGTTTTTAATCCCTCAAAAGCACCGATCTCATCGAAAAGCGCCCGTGGCACCACCAAAACTTGCTCTTCTGTGACTTGCGACATGCGCGCGACCATTAGCGGTCACAGCCAACTGGCAAAGTGAAATTTCCTAAGGAGCAGGGACACTCCTGTCCCTTTTCTTTATCTTCAACAAACGACAGGAGTGTCCTTACCCCTTAAGGCCGCATCCCGATCCCCAACAAAGTCTGGAAATAAGGAGCCGTCGTTTCTTTGTCCGCGACGATCGTTTCAACCTGAGAAAACCCCGACTTTTCCAGCATCCCAGCGAGCGAACTCTCAGAAAATCCGAGCCAACGGTCGGCATAAATTTCGCGCGCTTCTTCAAATTGATGCTGTAACAAATCGAGAATGATCAAGCGTCCGCCGGGCTTCAAAATGCGAAACGCCGCATCAATCGCGCGCTGCGGACGCTCGGCATGGTGCAAGGCTTGGCTGAGCACGGCGAGATCCAGCGATTGCTCGGCGATGGGCGGTTCCTCGATGTCGCCGATTCGGTATTCGAGGTTGCTCAGGCCATTTTGAAGCGCGAGCGATTGCCCGAACTCGACCATTTTCGGCGACAAATCCACCGCGATGACCTGCTCTGCGCGCTGGGCAAGAAGCTGCGCCAAAGTGCCTTCGCCCGCACCCAAATCGGCCACGACTTTGTAATTGAGCACTTTGATCAGCGCCTCTGCCAGAGCTTTCCAAGAACGACCTGGCACGTAGTCCTTGCCGAAACGCCCGGCCAGCTCGTCAAAATAAGCACGCGCCGTGTCGCGGCGCTTTCGCAATAAATGGCGCAGCGCCGTTTGATCGGCTGGCACCTCTGGCACCTCGGCCGCCGCCAGCCGCGCCATCTCCATCAGGTCGGAATCCGCCGTGTAAGAATACATGTTGTTTTTTCCGCTGCGCTCATCGGAGACCAATCCTGCGGCTTTTAACTGCGAAAGCTGGGTGGAAATCCGGCTCTGGCCCATCGCGAGAATTTCCTGAAGTTCTGCCACCGAAAGCGCTTCCGCACCCACCAACATCAAAATCCGCAGGCGGGTGGGATCGGACAAAAGTTTCAAAGATTTGAGCATTGACGGCATAACGGGTGGTTTCTATCAACGCATCACGATTTGACGATACGAAAATCACCAACACTTATGAGCACCTACATTTTTTCCTCAGAATCCGTCGGCGAAGGTCATCCAGACAAGGTCGCAGACACCATTTCAGACGCCATCCTTGACGCCTGCCTCACACTCGATCCGAAAAGCCGCGTCGCTTGCGAAACTTTCGTGAAGAGCAATATCGTCGTGGTCGGCGGTGAAATCACGATTCCATCGCTGCAAGACAAGAAGAAGGGCACGACCAAGCCGCTCGATGAGGTGATCAACATCGGAAAAATCGTCCGCGATGCCGTTCGTGGCATCGGTTACACCAACAACGACGACATTTTCCACGCTGACACGATTTTCATTAACAACTACCTCACCGCGCAAAGCCCGGACATCGCCCAAGGCGTGGACGCCGCCGCTGCGGAAGGCAAAAAACACAAGGAGCAAGGTGCTGGTGATCAAGGGATTATGTTCGGTTACGCCTGCGACGAAACCCCGGAACTGATGCCTGCACCGATCATGTATGCACACCGCCTCGGCCGCGAACTCACCCGCATCCGCAAGGCTGGCAAACTCGCCAAGTGGCTGCGTCCCGATGCCAAGTCGCAAGTTTCCGTCGAATACGTCGATGACGTGCCGACCCGCATCGTGAACGTCGTCATTTCCACCCAACACTCCGCCGATGTGGAGCATGCGGAAATTGAGAAATTCTGCATCGAGCAGGTCATCAAGAAGGTTCTGCCGAAGGAAATGCTCACCGCAGACACCGAGTATCTCATCAATCCGACCGGCAAATTTGTCGTCGGCGGCCCGCAAGGTGACTCTGGCCTGACTGGACGCAAAATCATCGTCGATACCTACGGCGGCAGTGGTCGTCACGGCGGTGGTGCATTTTCCGGCAAAGACCCGTCCAAAGTGGACCGCTCCGCTGCCTACATGGGCCGCTGGGTTGCGAAAAACGTCATCGCCGCAGGCCTCGCAAAACGCTGCGAAATCCAGTTCGCCTACGCCATCGGCCACCCGCTTCCCGTCAGCGTCCACGTGGACACCTTCGGCACCGGCACCAAGCCCGATGCGGACATTCTCGCTGGCGTCTTAAAAGTCTTCTCCTTCAAGCCAGCCGACATCGTCAAGCAGCTCAATCTCCTCCGCCCGATCTACTCCAAGTCCACCAACTACGGTCACTTCGGAAAAGACGACGCCGATCTGACGTGGGAAGCCACGGATAAGGCAGAAGCGCTGAAGAAGGCGGTTGGATAATCGCCTAAGAATCAAGACGGCAAGACACAAGACGCAAGAGAAGATTCTGATATGCCTTTGCACCATTTTGAAGACTTGGAGGTTTGGAAACGCAGCTCGCGACTGGCGGTTTCCATTCTCGAGTTAATCGATCCGGTGAAGCTCTATGCGCTGAGAGATCAAATGGCTCGCAGTTGCATTTCAGTTCCCTCGAACATCGCTGAGGGAGCTGAACGAGAGAGCGACCGCGAGTTTCGTCGGTTTTTAGCCATCGCGAAAGGTTCAGCGGGTGAACTCCGGACTCAGCTCTACATCGGTCTTGCTGCGGGAGTATTCACCCACGAAGCAGCCGCTCCATTGCTCAAGGAGGCAAAAGAAATCGGCTCCATGCTCGAAGGTCTCCGCAAGCGTCTCGCAGGCTCCGGCATTATCAATAAAGTCTTATCCATCCTCTTCTAAATGCCACTGAGACGTCACCTCTTCATCTTGCGTCTTGCGTCTTGAAGTCTTGCGTCTCTCTCAAAAATTCTAATTCCACAAACCAACCACCAAACAATAATGACCTTCACCGACTACAAAGTAAGAGACATCGGCCTTGCCGAATTTGGCCGTAAAGAAATTGAAATCGCCGAGCACGAGATGCCCGGTCTGATGGCGACCCGTGAGAAATATGGCAAAGAAAAGCCGCTCGCTGGCGTGCGCGTCATGGGCTCGCTGCACATGACGATTCAAACCGCTGTGTTGATCGAAACCTTGACCGACCTTGGAGCCGAAGTGCGCTGGGTTTCTTGCAATATTTTCTCCACCCAAGACCACGCTGCCGCCGCCATGGCCGCTGCCGAGGTTCCCGTGTTCGCCTGGAAGGGTGAAACTCTGGAAGAATATTGGTGGTGCACTTGGCAGGCGCTCCAGTTCCCCGGCGGACTCGGCCCGCAACTCATCGTCGATGACGGTGGCGATGCCACACTGTTGATTCACAAGGGTTTCGAAATGGAGAACGGTTCTGACTGGATCGACACTCCTTCCGGCAATCACGAAGAGCAGGTCATCAAGGATCTTCTCAAGGACATCAAAGGCAAGCAGCCCGGCATTTTCCACGAGATCGTGAAAGAGTGGAAAGGCGTCTCCGAGGAGACCACCACTGGCGTGCATCGCCTGTATCAAATGGCGAAAGCCGGCACTTTGCTCGTTCCAGCGATCAACGTGAACGACTCGGTGACCAAGTCGAAGTTCGACAATCTTTACGGCTGCCGCGAGTCCTTAGTGGACGGCATCAAGCGCGCGACCGACGTGATGATTTCCGGAAAAGTCGGAGTCGTTTGCGGCTACGGCGATGTCGGCAAGGGCTGCGCTCAAGCGCTCCGTGGACAAGGCGCGCAAGTGGTCGTCACTGAGGTGGACCCGATCTGTGCGTTGCAAGCGGCGATGGAAGGCTTCCGCGTGCTGACTTTGGAAGACACGCTCGGCTGGGGCGACATTTACGTCACCACCACCGGCAACTTCGCCATCATCCGCCTAGAGCACATGGAGAAGATGAAAGACCAAGCGATCGTCTGCAACATCGGCCACTTCGATAACGAAATCGAAATCGACAAGCTCAACACCGCAGCCGACGTCGTCCGCACCAACATCAAGCCACAGGTGGACAAATACACCTTCGCCGCTGGCAACAGCATCTACATGCTTGCCGAAGGACGCCTCGTGAACCTCGGCTGCGGCACTGGCCACCCGAGTTTCGTGATGTCGAACAGCTTTACCAACCAGACGCTCGCGCAAATCGACCTCTGGCAAAACCGTGACACCTACAAGCCCGGCCAAGTGACCGTGCTGCCGAAGCACCTCGACGAAGAAGTCGCTCGACTTCACCTCGAAAAAATCGGTGCCAAGCTCACCAAGCTCACACAAGAACAAGCCGACTACATCAGCGTCCCAGTCGAAGGTCCTTACAAGACCGATCACTACCGCTATTGATCGGATGTGGCGGCGGTTTGTAACCGCCAAGCCCTTCAAAGAAGTTTCTGGGCGTGGCGGTTAAAAACCGCCGCCACGTCAGACCTTCACATGGTCAATCAGGCGCACTTCTCCATAAAAAACCGCGGTCGCAAGGATCGTGGTTTTTTTAATTTCGGTGACATCTTGCAGAGTTTCAGCATCCACCAACGCGAGGTAGTCGATTTTTGCCAACGGCGAAGTTTCGATGCCGCAGCGAGCGGAAGCGAGAATGTCAGCGACTTCCACGTTTTGGATCGCAGCGACCAAAGCGCGGTAAATGCGCGGCGCGTCGGCGCGTTGTTCGGCGTTGAGGCGGACGTTGCGTGACGACATCGCCAAGCCGTCGGGTTCGCGGACGGTGGGGCAGGGGAGCAGTTCCACTGGCACATCCAGATCGCGGATCATGCGGCGGATGACGGCCAGTTGTTGGAAATCCTTTTCGCCAAAAACCGCCGCGCCGCATTGCGTGAGAAGGAACAACTTGAGCACCACCGTGCAAACGCCATCAAAGTGACCGGGCCGCGCGGAACCACACAGACCTCTCGAAAGAAGCGATTCCGTCACCATCACTGAGCGATCCGCGTGATACATCGATGACGCATCGGGCATAAAAACCACGTCCACACTGGCGGCTCGGCATTTTTCCAAATCGCTCTCAATCGGGCGCGGGTAGGCTTCCAAATCGTTCACTCGATCAAATTGGATCGGGTTCACAAAAATCGAAACGATCACCATTCCATCGGCTCCAGCGTGCTCGCGGGCGAGTCGGATCAGCTCGATGTGGCCGGCGTGCAGCGCGCCCATCGTTGGGACTAAAACTCGCCTTTTGGCCGGAATTTTCGAGCCGCCGATGGTTTCCCGCAGCTCGGCATGGGTTTGGATGACCTTCATGTGGTGAGAAGCGGAGAGCTAAACGATCAGCCGAGGATTTCCATCAAGTGACCAAAAACATCGGAGTTTTTGAAGATTCCCGTGAAACGATTCGATTCCGGGCCAGTGGCAGTAACCAGTGTCGGATCGGTGGTGTGGGTGGTTCCAGTCCAGCCGATTCCCGTATGATTGCCGACGATTTGACCGAGAAGCCCGACTGGATTTCGCAGTTGGTGGCTCCATTGCACCACTTCGCGTTCGTTGAGAAGATCGTGCAGCGCAGCCATTTCGTTGGCACTGAAAGTGATCTGAAAATGCTTCGTCAGCAGCGCGGACAATTCAGCCTGCCCTTGCGACACAGACTTTTTCCACTCGGTGAAAATTCTTTCGTGTGAGGCGGTGATGCGAGCGATGCGTTGGAAAGATTGAGTGCTCTGTGCGTAGTCGTCGCCCTCGCCATTGAGTCCAGGATTTGCGTTGCCGTGATCGCTGGTGACCACGACCAAGATGTCATCCCGTCCTGCGGTCATTGCCAGCGCAGCAGACACCGCGTCGTCGAACGCGAGTTGATCGCCGAGTAGCGCCGCGATGTCGTTCAGGTGCGCGGCGTGATCGATGCGCGCACCTTCCACTTGCAGCAAAAACGGCTGATCTCCCTCCAAAAAACGAGCCAGCGCCGCCTTGGTCATTTCTTCAAGCGTCGGGACATTCGCCGCCAGTTCGGGATCTCGACTGTGATCGAGCGCGAATGGAAGATGCTTCTGGGTGAAAATGCCGAGCAGCTTTTCCCCGCGCGCCGCGAGCAGTTTTTCGCGATTGTTCACCCATTCATAGCCCGCTTTTTCGAAGTTGCCGATCAAGTCCTTGCCGTCGCTGCGCAGTTTCGGGCTGAAAAATTCCAAGCCGCCGCCGAGAATCACATCGGCTCGGTTGAGGTATTGTTTGGCGATTTCCTGCTCGTCGTCTCGTTGTGGCACCGAAGCCACGAATCCGGCGGGCGTGGCGTGGGTGACGGTCGCCGTCGTGACGAGGCCGATTTTTGCGGAGACGGATTCCTTGAGAATCTGGCCAATGGGTGTCAGCGATTTGCCGCTGGGGTCGGTGTTGATGGCTCCGTTGTTGACGCGCTGGCCGCTGCCCCATGCGGTTGCGGCGGCTGCGGAGTCGGTCACCATTGAGTTCGCGGACGCATTTTCCATCAGGCCGTTGGTGCTGGAGCGTTCATTCATGAGCTGCCACCAACGGGTGCCGCGCTGGCGGGTGAGCTTGGAAAAATCTTCGGCCAGCGTGAGCACCCCGGGGCTCATGCCGTCGGAAACCATGAAAACCACGCCGCGCACTTTTTTCTTCGGAGCGGTGGCGGGAGTTTCGGCAGTCGATTGTGTGCCAGCAAGAAGCGCTGCGGCTCCGCCAAGTCCAGCGGCTTTGAGCCAGTCCCGGCGAGCGAGTGAATGAGGTGGGGATGGTGATTTCATGGAGTTTGCTAAAGTGCGGTTTCTGATTAAGGCAAAGTGGACTAGGCCGCAACCATGGACAACCGATCAACCGTCGCGACGCGACGGGATCAATAGAATGGGATGATGTTCCGTGGGATCATTTTCCGCGGGTTGAAACCCACAGCTACCATCGACCGTCGCGCTGCGACGGGAAGAATTTGCGATCCGCGCGATGGGATTGGATGGGATTGGATGAGGTTGGA
Organism: Akkermansiaceae bacterium; assembly: GCA_041740475.1. GTDB lineage: Bacteria > Verrucomicrobiota > Verrucomicrobiia > Verrucomicrobiales > Akkermansiaceae > Luteolibacter. Next base: position 11,695 of record JBGSLX010000339.1, read on the forward strand.
TGAGGTTGGATGAGGTTGGATGAGGTTGGATGGGATTGAATGAATTTGGTCGCGGAGCGACTTCATGATGGTAG
>JBGSLX010000340.1:0-7955 GCA_041740475.1 Akkermansiaceae bacterium
ATTGCGGGATTCCACTCTAGGGCTTGCTCCGCTCGCCCTTCCGTTCCATCCCGCAATTCCGCGAAGGACCAACTAAACCATACAACCAACCAGACGAAACGAATCCTCCTTTAGATATTCGCTAACAGTTTGAATCCGCGGTGGCCATATTGTCCCGCTCTTCTCGTTACCCAGAAAGCAGCGACAATAAGGGCGCCTCTCCTTATCTCCCCTTGGCCATCAAACCGCAAAACACCTCTGTCTCATTCGCCAATCAGTTTCTCTAGCCATTTCCCAAAAGAGCCTCTAACGAAATCTTTCCCTACATAGGTTAGTGACAAAATCGTCACAGGAATAAAAAATTCTTACTTGACCGGAAGTAGTCAATAACACGACATCACGTTAACGATCTAATCGTTATTACGTGTTCCTCGCCATTTCTTTTCTCGACTGAAACACCAAGCGCTCTCCGACATTTCCTCCCCATGACAACCACTCCATTATCCGGACGTATCCAAGTGGTTCTCGGCATCTTCTTGGTCCTGATAGCAGTGGCGTTTGTGTATGAGAATCTCAGGTCTCCACATTCAGGCCAATCCACTACCAATTCTTCTCCAACCATTGAAGCCATTTCAAAAAGCCGAGCCAAACGTGACACGTCCAAGCCCGGCGTGACCGATCTAATCCTAGCGGATGGCGCAGGCCAGCTCGTCCCACCAGAAGTGGATAGTTCAGCGCCCCGTACTCTACCAGCGGTCAGCCCTGCTTCTGATTCTTCTTCATCTGAAGTTACAACCGCCTTTTTCTCAGCCCGCGAGCAGCTCGCACAGGGCCACCAACAGCTCATGCGCGAGCTATCGCAAGCATCCCCAGAGGAAAAGCATCAGGCCATGGAACAATGGCGTGAGGAAAATGCCGAAGCCCTTGCAGAACAGCAACAACTCGCCATCCAGATGGGCCGAGAATCACGCCCTCCCAATATCAATATAAGCGTGCCTGCCGAACCTCATATTCCAGAAAACGCCACCCCTGAGCTCCGCAATTTTCTCACCGCCCGCTACAAAGTTCATGAAAATGTGGTGGCATCGATAAGAAAAAACGGAACGCGTGATCCGAATGAGACTACCTAACTATAAATAATTTTATCTTTTACACGATCATGCAAACTGATTTCGCTCTTATCTCATGTCTGATTTTTGCCTGAATATGTCTGAGCTTAACACTATATTCGCATATAAATACAAATTACTTTTAATATTTATCAAAATTAACACCCAGAAAATATTACATTTAAAAATATATATACTATGAAAACAAAAACATGGACTTCATTTGTCAAGTTATCCTCCAAGATAGTTGCACTGGTATGTGTCCCCAACTTGGCATTGACAGCTCCAGAGACATTTCTGGAAGGATTTTATCTGGATTCCCCTAACTCCTCTATAGTTCCTTGGCTTAGTGCATCAGGTGGCACTTTTAGACACAATATAGGTTTTTCCGCTGTTCAAGGCGGATTGACGTTATACTCAGCCCTTGACGAAACAAACAGAGGAGATTGTGACGGTGGAATAACCCTCTACGCGAGTCCAATTTCAATGGTTCTTGGGTCAAGCAACAGTAATAATCCTGACGCGTCTAGCTTTAACGTTTGGACATCCACCGCATGGGGCGCATTATCCACATTACCGCTGTTTCAGATTGATGGCAGCACTGGGAATTCAACTTACTCCGGCTCAAACGTCGCGATTAACAACGGTACGTTGAGCGTTAGTGGCACAATCACCAGCGCAGACAGCCCCGTCATAACTGCAGCCAATGCCCAACAGTCACTCTCCGCGATAGGATTTATCAATGGCTCATCCAGCCTGTCTAATGCCTTACTATCAGCAGCACCGCCCCTATCTAGTTCAGCTTGGACAAATGCTTTTGTTGTCCGTGGTGATGTCGTTGAAGGTGGTGTTTTGGCCGTAGGTCAACAATCGTTTGCTATGGAGACTGGAGCTTTGGCGATCGGCGACAATTCATGGGCATTAGGGATTGGGGCAACGGCAATCGGTTCATATTCTGGTGCTTGGACCGCAGGCGCAACAGCATTTGGAGGCGGCAATGCGAATGGTGAACTTTCACTTGCCGCATCGTATGGTAACTCCGATGGTTATCTTAGTTTCGCAACTCAAGCAGGTCGCGCAAGCGGCTCTGTATCAATCGCTTTAGGAGGTTACGATAACACGTTTGGTAGCGTGAATTCCTCTACCGGGGACAGATCAACCACAATTGGTGGACGTAGCAATCAAGCGATTGGCATGAACAGCTTCGCAACTGGCAATTGTAGTGCTACGACTACTGCCTACTCAACAGCGATGGGTAGCATGAATACTGCTACTGAGGGGAATCCATCAGAGTGGATTGATACCGACTGTCTATTCGAGCTCGGAAATGGGACACCAATGCCGTTGATTGAATCTCCACCCCTCTCCGCCCGTTCCAACGCAATCACAACCCGCAAAAACGGACAAACTACGCTCACCAACAAAGCTTGGAAGGCAAACTCAAACGACCCCCTCGCAGATCCAGCGTCCACCACCGACAACGCTGGAGAAGCCCTTGTCGTCGAAGGCCACACCCGCCTCGAAGGCAAGGTCATCATCTCCGTCCCTCAAGGCGACATCTCCATGGGCATCTACCAATAAATCTCCGAAAAACCGAAATGTCTGAGCCCCTGAGCTCACGCTCAGGCTCTGCGCCATCTAGCAACCATTTCGACCGTTTCGTTGTCCCTCTTCTTTTCTTCTCAAACACCTCACTGTGCGTTCCACCCGCACTTCCAGCCATTGAAACCACCTCTTCACCTTCCGTGAACTCCGCGCCTTCCGTGGTTCAAGTTCTTCATATCTCACTTCCATTCTCCTAGCATCCCACACCATGTCACTCCCACAGAAACGCCTCATCCCCGGCATCCTGCTCATGCTCATGCTCTCCGCACTCGCCACGCCACTCTGGTGGACTGACGATGTCAATGATACGCGCGTCATCCCAATCGGCGCAGTCGAAAACCACAAAGGCCCTGCCAATATCGGCCAAGCCAAGCACATGGCTGACATGGCACTAAAAGCACTCGCATCAAAAGACCCAAACCTGTCTGCTACGATAAGGCAAAAACTCACAACGCCCCAGCCAAACCCAACCGATTCCACGGGCCCGCTACTTCCTGCAATTATCAATTTTGAGTTGCCCAGCACACTTCCGGCCGACTGGTCCCAGTCCCAACGCGCTCCTCTCCTCATCGGCCAGCTCAAGGCGATAGTAGCCCCGTTCTACACCCAGCTCCATGCAGCCGCGCCCGAATGGCTCGCCGCCGAGCGCACCGCCAACGGCACCAACCACCCCGAGTCCATCTTTCCATGGACCACCGAAACGACCGACGACGACAACAAAGCCATCGCCACCACCGGCCAGCTCAAAGCGGTGTTTTCGCTCAGGTTTGATGCACTCACCAAGCAAGACTCAGACAATGACGGCATGGATGATGTTTGGGAATTGGAATACGATTTGAATCCCGCTGATGCTTCTGATTCAGTGATTGATTCAGATGGTGATGGTGTTTCTAACATAGACGAATACACTCAAGGGTCTAACCCACGTGTTTCCAACACTAGTAATCGCAAGATCTGGAATTTCAGAAAGGTGACCAATACGGATCGCACCATAACTTATACATGGAACTCTTATGCTAAAAATGGCGATTGGTTTCATATCGAGAGATTGCAGCCAGACAAATCTTGGAAAATAGTTTTCTCAACCACATATGGAAGTGATGATTTACCGTTCGCGGAAAACGCCACCTCTTACGCAATTACCCTCAATCCATTGACTGATTTTCTACAATGAAGCCTTTATCGTATTTAAATTATAAAGTATGTGTGATTTTTGCACTAGCCATTATTCAACTTAAGAGTGCGGATATTGCTTCTGCTCAAGATCGTGGTAGGGATCCCACTGGCACGTCCGATCCAACCTCCACTGAATTGATGCCTGAAATTAAAGTCGAAATGCAGTTCAAGTCTTCCGGAATAAGGGGCGGTCCTGCACACGAGGTGGGCCTATTTTATGGGTATTATTCAGAACAAAGGTTTCCATCAGGATTTATGAGTCATTCCACTACTACTGAAGAATCATCTTTGAGTTCGGGTTACGTAACAGATCGTATTGATGCAATGACATGGGATGAAAATGCTCTAGAAACATTCAACAACGTAGATTTTCTAGAAGACATTTTCACTGTATCGTTTGCAAAATTACACACATTCACTGATTATTGGTATGATTTAGAGAATGGGGATGAACATTCATTTACGAGTCGGACATACACAGGTTACGCTAGGCAAACACGATTTCGTGTGTCCGCCGCTTCGGCGGATCATCCCCCGGTTCATTTTCATGCATTAAAAATTACATCTGCAGAAATTTTAGATGTAAATGATACTTTTAATATTGATTGGAGTATTTCTCCAGATGAGGTATGGCCATTTAGTAATCCATATAAATTTCACGAAGTCGAAACTATAGAACATACCTTAGAGCCTTACGTAGTCTCTCTTCCAGCCGGAGAGCTAACCACCGAATGGATCGACTTCAAAACTCCACTGGTCGATAACCAAGAATCATATGTTACGTTGTCTCCGGTGCATCTGCGTGTAGATGCAAACCGTGATGGGACCATTGATGATCAAGACACAACCCGCTTAGAGAAACCATTCCGCTTTTGGGTCAACAACGATCAAGACGACGTTGAAGAGGACGAACCCGCCTCCGTGACTACGGAAGACTCGGCGGACATACAAATTTCCACAAAGCGCGATCTGGAGGATTTTTGCCGTCTCTACATCAATGAAATCAAACCGTTGTCTGTGAAACTGCGGGCAGGTGAATATCAGATGGGGCTACGATTTGCCAACATTCGATCAGGCGCACCATCCATTCGTTGTTGGCCGAATCAATCTAGAGAGGGAGACCTTTCCTACCTCTCTGACGATGAGGCCGCTGCCGATCAAATCAGCACCACTTGCTTCCCAGTGGAGGGCGACACCACCATGATTCCGGCCACCTACTGGGAAGATAGCGAGAATCCATCGAGTGTACTGGCCGGACCAGTTCATATCATTTTTGAGGGATTGGAACCTGGCGAGGGCGAGTTAGTGGTGACCATTCACGACGAGAACGGTGAAAAGCTGGTGGAATGCGGTAGCCTCCATCTCAAGCTCCTTGATGTCCGTGAAATGTATGAGCGGGCAAAAGTCCCCAACGAAGCCGAAGACATTCCCAATCCATGGGTGGACGACAGCCCGCCCGCACAAACCTGGGTTAAAGACGACTTGGACTGGCCACCCGCAGAAGACCCAGATGCAACTGACCAAACTACGATCTTTGTGCATGGCTGGCGTATGACATATAGAAAATACCTCGTCTGGTCTGACACGAGCTACAAACGCCTCTGGCACCAAGGCTTCAAAGGGAAATTTTACACCTTCCGCTGGGCCACATTCAGCGGAGATAACAATGGCTTACCAGATGACTTTGACGACTGGCTGGAGGGTGTAGAAGGCGAGAATGTTCCCCGCCCTGCGGGACTTACCTATAACGCCAGTGAATACCGCGCTTGGTTGTGCGGACCAACACTGGCGGATTTTGTGAATCAATTGCCGAATCCAAGAAGCCGCAGTCTTTTTGCCCACAGCATGGGCAATGTGATTGCTGGAGCAGCGTTGAGATCGGGAATGGTAGTTCGGCACTACGCTATGTGTAACGCAGCGGTATCCGCGATGTGCTACGATTCAAGTTCTTTACTGCATGGAAATGATAATATCTGGATTCCGGGCACTCCTTCTGTTTGGCAAGTAACTCCAGACACTCATTCAAATTCTACAGTCAGAGCATACGGATTGAATAATAAGTTTAATTACAATAATCTGCAGATGCATAATTTCACATTGAGCGAAGACACTGCTCTCAGTCGTTGGATCACTAATAATCAATGGTTCAAGCCAGAACTAGGAGTTCAATACTATTATATCCCAGCATCAATCAATGCATATCATACTTTTCCTTTGGCGTTCCGCCAAACCGATTTGAGTCCGTTCCGCTCAGTTGTCTCGCTGTCCGAAGCCATGGCTTATGTCACGAAATCTCTGACCGCACCCGCTGGCCGCACGCCATCCACCCGAGGTGCAATCGACAGCACAGTCGGCATGGATGACTGGTTTGGTGAAGTCCACAGCGGCCAATGGCGTTTGAATTACGAACAATCGAAAGAATTCTGGTTTAATCTTAGCGAGAGTTTGAACCTGACAAGAACTGATTAAGATGAAAAAAACGAAGTTCAAATACTTATTCATTGGAGCCATTCTATTCGCGGCTTTTTTGATCCCGTGGTGCAACCGTAATGCCAACCAAAGCAGCTCCAATTCCGCATCTGACCAGCAACGTTCTGGTTCCGGTTCGTCTTCACGACCTACACCCGATATTCCAATAAATCCGTGGAAGCAGTTTTTTGGCGCGTTCAAGACACCTATCGATTTATACGGAAAAGTGATCGATCAGCATGGTGAGCCAGTCGTTGGCGCTAAGGTGCTATTAACACCTGTGGACACAGCCTTCGAGGATCAATCAAACTCAAAAGTGACCGTCATAACAGATAACAATGGGCTGTTTTTTATCACAGATAAAAAGGGGTCTGCGATCGGAGCGAGAGCATCGAAAGATGGATACATGTCCTACACAGGTTTTCCCGGACAACCAATGTCTGGCACCACCGTCGATTACGCGTTTGGCGCGGAAGGAGGCAAACGTCACCGCAATCCATCCACTCCGCTGATTCTGACGTTACACAAAGTCGGCGCAATCGATCCATTATTTTATGTCAAGCAAAGACGTTGGAGGCTGGAATTAGATGGAACTCCTAGAAAGATCGCATTGGATTCAGGAGATGGCAAAGGCGCTCATAGCATCGAATTTCGCTTAAAAAGCGATTGGACTACAGTGCCTAACACCAATGAAAGTTACGACATGATATACGATTGGAATTTTGAGGCGAAGATTGCTGGAGGTGGTTTTGTGCCGGTGGATAGCGACTACAAATTTGAGGCTCCTGAAACGGGATATCAAGAATCGATCCAATTCGGCTCTACAGCCAGCGTGCCCAAAGAGGAATGGCAGCGAAGTGTGCAGAGGCGCTACTTTGTGAAATTTCTAGATGGTAGCTACGGAAGAATCTTTTTGTATGTCGATGCTGGCACGGATGCAGAATATGGCCCTCTCAAAATGACGTCATGGCTCAATCTCAAGCCCGGCTCTCGCAATCTCGCGCCTAACGAATGGGATTCATCAAGAGTCTCTGAATAATTTCACCAGCCATTCGTTGTTGTCCGAATCAATCAAGGGAGGTGACAAAATTACGAAAGACACAAATAATCAGATTAAACCTTTGCACCTGTTGCGAAATCCCGTTTTAACAAACGCATGAAAGCCAGATGGACTGCCCCTTGGGCGAATTCGGAGGAAAAGCCGGCGATTTATCACACGCTCGCTCGGGTGGTGGATAAGCGTTTTGCGTTCGCGGCGGAGTAAATTACAAGAGACACAAATAATTAGATTTAGCCATTGCGCCTGACGCAAAATCCCGTTTTAACAAGCCCATGAAAGCCAGATGGACTGCTCCTTGGGCGAATTCGGAGGAAAAGCCGGCGATTTATCACACGCTCGCTCGGGTGGTGGATAAGCGTTTTGCGTTCGCGGCGGACGATAAAGAACAGTTCCGCATTTATATGCGCATGATGGAGAATTTTTCCGGATGCCGGGTGCTGGCTTATTGTGTGATGTGCAACCACTTCCACTTGCTGCTCGAAGTGCCGCCGCGACCGAAAGCTCCCCTCACTGATGAGCAGTTGCTCAAACGCCTTTCTGCCCTGTATTCTAGGGCT
>JBGSLX010000341.1:0-3703 GCA_041740475.1 Akkermansiaceae bacterium
TGGCATTTGTAGATGCAGGGTATCAGATTGAAGTTATCACGCCGAACGGAGGGTCCGCGCCCATTGACCCACGCAGCAACCCGGAACCAGACAAAGCAACTGCTTGGGAGGAAGCTTCGCGTCGCTTGCGCGAAACAAAGCCGCTAGCGGGTGTGTCTGCGGAAGGCTTTTCGGCAATTTTCGTTCCCGGAGGTCATGGGGTCATGTTTGATTTAGCTGAAAATCCAGCCGTGGCGAAACTGATACAGGAGTTTGACACCCAAGGTAAGCCAGTGGCGGCCGTTTGCCACGGACCAGCAGCCTTTGTGAAAGTATTGCGCAAAGACGGATCGCCACTCGTGAAAGGGAGAAGGATGGCAGCCTTTACGGATGCAGAAGAACGTGCAGTAGAATTGGATAAAGATATGCCTTTCTTGCTAGAATCCAAACTGCGTGAACTGGGAGCTAAAGTAGAGACACGAGAGAATTTCACAGTACAGGCAGTGCGTGACGAAAATTTGATCACCGGCCAGAACCCTCCATCAAGTGAAGCCACAGCCAAGCTGTTGATCGGTGCGCTGTCTGAACAAAAGAAGTGAGCTAAAAACGGTGATTCAGTTGACTCGCTATCGCCCGTGAGTCCGGGACTTATGCACAGGATACTGAATCCATGGTTCACATATCTGGATTTTGTATGGAACTAAATCAGCGGTCGATCACGCCACGAAATCGGATGTCGTTTCCGATTTGGATGTATTCGGTTTCTTTCAACGGCAATGACTCAATCAGACCGCTACCAGCCAAGGCTGGCGTCGGGCCGCCAGTGATCATCGGAGCTATGTAAACGACCACTTCATCGACCAGCTCAGCTTCAAATAACGCAGCAGAAAAGATGCCGCCGCCTTCGATCAATGCGCACAGCACACCTTGTTCACTGACGAGGCGACGCAATGATCCAGCGAGATCATGACGCGGGCGAATCAGTGTGCGCGCACTCCATTCATCGGTAAACAACGGCGCATCTTGCGGCAAGGTTTCTGGCTCATCGGTGAACACGACTCGCCATGGTTGTGTGCGCCCATCCAGAAGTTCCGGCACGCGGATCGTCAGCGCAGGCTTGTCAGCACGGACGGTCGTGCCACTGGTTAGAATAGCGTCCACAGTGGCACGCAGCTTCTGCACGTCGTTCCTAGACGCATCACCTGTGAGCCATTGGCTTTCGCCCGGTGGACGCGTGATGCGCCCATCGAGACTCATCGCGGTTTTCCAAATCAGCCATGGCAAACCCGTTTCTCGTACTTTAAAAAATGGCCGAAGTAGTTTTTCCGCATCTTCCCGACCAATCCTAGTAGTCACTTCAATCCCAGATGATTGTAATATCTCATCCGCCCGACCTTCATGATCTGGGTTGCGATCCACACATGCGTAAACTACACGTGCCACCCCAGCATCGATCAGTCCCTGTGTGCAAGGTGGCGTTCGTCCATGGGTGGAGCACGGTTCTAAAGTGACATATACGGTGGAGCCACGCGCAGCATCTGGCCCGTGATTTTTAATTGCGTCTGCCATAGCCGCACGCTCGGCATGAGGCATGCCTGCAGCGCGGTGCCAACCACTTCCGAGCACAACACCGTTTTTGACAATCACCGCACCCACTGGCGGATTCGGCGCTGTTTTTCCGATACCATTCCGCGCCAGATCGAGCGCAAGTTTCATGAAATCGAGATCACTCATGGCGTCATCTTCACATGAATCGGCTCTTTGCTAATGAGATGAATATCGCGCTGAACAAACGGCACACTGATTTCCAGTTCAGCAAACTGTTTATCAATCATTAACCTGAGGTCGCTTGCCACTACGATGGGGTTCGTACCTTTCATAAACTCGATCCAGAAGTACAGCGTGAAAATGAGTGTGCTATCCCCGAAATCATCAAAAGTCGCAAAGGGTGATGGCTCCTTACATACTTGTCCGTGACGCACCGCGCACTCGGTAAGAACATTCATCACCACGCGCGGATCCGATCCATAAGCCACGCCTACGCGGATGTTGCGACGCATGCGTGAGTTAGAAAGTGTCCAGTTCGTAACCCGATTTTCCAGAAACACCGAGTTTGGTATCATCGTTTCCACCTCATCTGCGCTGCGAATAATCGATGAGCGTGTATTCACCTCGACTACTGTGCCGATGATGCCATCGACATCCAAAATATCGCCAACGCGCACTTTTCGTTCTGCGAGCACGATGATCCCGCTGATAAAATTTTTGATCAACGTCTGCATGCCGAAGCCGAGACCGATGGCTAGCGCACCACCAAAGAAGGCAAAAACGGTTAGCGGAATATTCAGGAATGATAGGGTTCCTAGCGCGAGACCCACGCCCACCACGATCATTAGCCAGTTGCGCAGAGTTTTGGCCTGTGCCTCAGCCACGTGGCCGCGTGTGATAACAACTCTCTGTACGCGATTGGCGATCTTTGCTGCAATCGCGTAGCCGATCACAAAAAACAACACTGCCCGCACTAGCATTCCGATTGTCACTGGCAACTTTGCGCCTGTGATCATTTGCCCATCTACTTCCACGGTGTCTTCAAACGACATCACCTCGAAGTCCCAGGTTTTTTTGAGCATTTTCCAGCCATCGGCTGCGTGTGCTGCGATTTGTTCTAAAGGCCCATCTCCTTGATCACTCAGCGAGTAATCGGCAAGCCATCGCTTCAACAAGGCACGATGAGAAGATGCGGACTGCTGCACGCGGTGCAATAATGTGAGCATTTCACTCGTCGCCGCGCGTTGCTCGTTGATCAATTCCGCACGCGGGTCATCGGAAGAAATGGGAGCCGCGCGGGATTCGATTTTGCTAAGTTCTGCGTTGGCCGTGGCGATCTCGTTGCGGATGACATCGATCCACGTGCGATAGCGTTCGGCCAACACGGCGAGCGATGCCACCAACTTTTCGCGCTCTGAATCGACCTTTGCTTGCTCGATAGCCCAGCGGTCCTGATAGGCCTGCAAGATGAAGTTTTCCATCATGGAGAGCCCCTCCAGCGATTGATTGACCGATTGCAACGACTCGACTCGTCTGACTGCAGTTTCCACACGCAGGCGGGCCAGATCGATATCGTCCTGATTCGTTTCCTCTGGCGGTTTGGCCAGCATGGCATCCAAGGCTGACTGCTCCTTCGCGCTGACAGTCATGGCGGATTGCAGGCGTTTGGAAGCGGCGGCGATTTCTTTTGCCAAGTCCTTGATGCGCCCGTTGGAAATACCTTCTATCTTTTTAAGGTCTGCATCACTGAAAGCTACCGCCGCCTTCACCGCAGTGATTTTGCGGTCAACGAGTGCGAGTTCCCGATGAACCGCAGCGATACGTTGTTTCTGCGCCTCGATGGCGGATTGGAGGTATCCTGCGCGCGCTGCTAACAGACGGACTTTGACGCGTGCCGCATCTAGCTCCCACTTTGCGACTTCCAGTTTTTCTTCATCGCTGTTCTGCACTGCGGCAGTCGCTAAATTCGCGCGGTTTTCGGCATTTTTGAGCTCGCTAATTGCGGTCGCCAACAAGCTTTCGATATTTGCTAATGATGATTCGGTGGTGCGTTGCTTCACCCGAATCGCACTGCGTTCGTTGAGCAAGTCATCGAGTAACAGGATGGAAAATGGCGGCGTCTCCTTAAAGCCAGTCCATGCGGTTTCTTCCGCGCGCACCCTTTCCAATGCTTTAG
>JBGSLX010000342.1:0-3468 GCA_041740475.1 Akkermansiaceae bacterium
ATGAACCAAGCGAAAAAGAAATGATCGCGACTTATTCTGCCGCCGCTGCTTCATCCTCGCCGTAAAAGCTCTTGATGTAGCCATACTCGACCATTGTGTCTTGCCATGGAGCGATCACATTCGGGTCTTGGAAAATGCGTCCCGCTCTGGCCAACCATTCTTCAGCCGTGACCAGATCTTCTTTGTCATAAGCCAGCACTGCCTGCGCGTAATAGTAATACGGTGAATCATCGAGAAAATCGTATTTCTCGGCGAGAATCGTGACATCGTTATCCATACCGAGCTTTTTCTTGCAGAGCAGGAGTTTGAACTCAACCAGCCTGCTAAAGGCGATGTTCTCGGGCGGCAGGAGTTTTAGAACACTTGCAAAGCTGTCATGCGCTTGCTGCCACTGCTTGGTGACGAAGTATATTTCGCCGATATTGAAGCCAATGCTGGCGTCGTTATTCATCAGCGCCTGCGCTTTTTTGAACTCTGCCATGGCCTTATCGAAGGCTCGCATTTCGGTGAAACAACTGCCGCGCAGGTTATGGAGTTCTGGGCTGTCTTGAAAAATCCCCTCGGCTTTATCGATTTTTTCCAATGTTTCAAAGATACGCTTTTGAGTAAATACGCGGTTGGCTTCCGTTAGCAGCTCGATGAATTCTTTGCGTCTTTCCTCAGGCAGATTCAGGAAAGCCTGCTGATGAGGAAGAAGATTGGCGGTTTCTGTTTTGGCCTGAGATTCAACAGCAGCCTCAACTGCGGCAGGGGCGGATTCATCCTGCGCAACCAGCGGTGTCAGGATAATAAAGAACGAGAGGAGTGAGATGGTCTTCATGAAATGATGAATGGGGAAATGCTTAACGCGAAAACCCTAAGCAGCGAATTCGTGGACGGCAAGCGGACGTTCGAGCCGATTTTTTCACTTAGAGTGCCGCCCAGCCAACTTATGATGATGATCCGCAAACATCATCCAAGATATCCAACCACCAGATTCTCTAAATCAACACTCATCCGCGTGATCTGCGGTTCATTTTCTCTTCAAGAAGTTTTCTCTTGAACAGCAGTCACAGTTTGATTTTGTTCCTCAGAACACTGTTCAAACCTATGCAAATCGAACTCACGAAACGCCAAAAAGAAATTGTCGATTATTTGCGTCTTTCACAGCGCAGGACCGGGGTCATGCCATCCACACGAGAAATTCAGCACTATTTCGGCTTTGCCAGCCAGACGGCCGCAATGAGCCATTTGCGAGCACTGGAGCGCAAAGGAGTCATTCAACGACTGGCCGGGAAAGCACGCGCAGTCATTTTCCCCGGTGATCTGGATCGCGGGGAAATCGCCGACATTCCGCTCTACGGCAGCATCGCAGCGGGCATGGCTCAAGACACGCAGGCCGAACAGGAAAGCTCCATCGCGATTGATATTTCGGCACTCGGCATCCCGCGCAATGCCCGAACTTTTGCACTTAAGGTGCGCGGAGATTCGATGATCGATGCGCACATTTGCAGTGGCGACACGGTGATTCTCGAAATCCGCGAACCGCGCAAGGGCGACATCGTCGCCGCATTGATCGATGGCGAAACCACCCTCAAGCGATACGTGGTAGAAAAGGGCAAGCCATTCCTCCGTGCGGAAAATCCCAATTTTCCTGACCTGATACCCGCACAAGAACTGGTGATTCAGGGCGTGCTGATCGCCTTACTACGCCAAGCAGCGTGATGCAGCTCACGATCTGAAAACGTCGTCCGCAGGTCTGGCTCCCAATTCCGCCACGGCTTGGCCATTGGCCGCTAGGTGATTCAGGCAATGATAAACGTCCTCTGGATCAGCGGCGATTTCCTCCGCGATCTGCGTGGCTGTTTTGCTTTCTGAGGTCAGACAGCAGCGCACCGCAGTCAGCGTTTCGAGGAACACACCTGCCGCTTTTTTCCCCGCCTCGACTCCCGGTTGGTGGTAGGCATTGATGTTTACCATCGAGGCGTAAAAAGAAACCGCCCGCTCAAAAAGCGCGATCAGCAGCCCAAGTTGGAAGGGAGTAACTTCCGGTATGGAAATGGTCAGTGATTTGCGACCCGCGCTGTGCAGTGCCTTGCGCGTGCCACGCAGGAATCCTTGCAAGAAATCCACACTCGTCGTGCCGGGCTCTACTTCGATGCTCTCTCCATTCCGCCCCTTACGCACCTCGATGAAACAGGCGAAAAAATTGTTCACGCCATCGCGAAGTTGCTGAATGTAAGCGTGTTGATCGGTCGATCCTTTGTTGCCATAAACCGCCAAACCTTGGTGAACGACGTTCCCATCGAGATCCAACTCCTTACCGAGCGACTCCATGATGAGCTGTTGAAGGTATTTGGAAAACAGCACCAACGAGTCTTTGTAGGGCAGCACAACCATGTCCTTTTCGCCCTTGCCGTTGGAGGCGTGATGCCACGCGAGCGCCAATTGCATGGCAGCATTGTGGGTCACATCTGCCTTCCGAGTTTCCACATCCATCGCCGCCGCACCGGCTAGCAACTGATCAATATCGATGCCCTGCAACGCAGCAGGCACAAGCCCCACGGTGGAGAGCACCGACGTGCGCCCGCCCACCCAGTCTTCCATCGGGAAACGCGCAATGAATTGATGCTCAGTGGCAAATTGATCGAGTTTCGAGCCGTCACCAGTCACCACCACGGCGTACTTGCCAAACTCCAAGCCCGCAGATTTCCAAGCGGCTTGAGCCTCAAGCATGCCATTGCGGGTTTCCGGGGTGCCGCCGGATTTGGAAATCACCAGCACCAGAGTCCTGTCCAGTCCTGTGGTAGAAAGTTTAGCGATCACCGCATCCATGCCCGCCGGATCGGTATTGTCGAAGAAATAGATTGGTAGCTTCGCGCCTTGCCCGATGGCTTCCGCAACCAATTGCGGGCCAAGTGCCGAGCCACCGATGCCGATCAGCAAGAGCTGGGTGAACGGTTTGCCGTTTGGCGCAGCCACCTCGCCGGAATGCACTTTTGCCGCAAACTCTTTCAATTCAGCGAGCGGACCGGTGATGGCCTGCTTCAATTCCGCCGTCGGTGCGAGGTCTGCATTGCGCAACCAATAATGGCCCACCATGCGACCCTCGTCCGGATTGGCAATCGCCCCGCCTTCGAGCGCAGCGATATCGGCAAATGCCTGATCGACGCGCGGTTGCATCCGGGTGAAAAAATCAGCTTCGATGTCCATCAGCGAGAGATCGATCGAAAATCCGAATTGCGGGTAACGAAGAAGTGATTCGTTGAAAGATTGCCAGGACATGATGTGAGGTCGCGAGTGAGTTAAAATTGGAGCAACAGTCATCAGCCAACGCTGAAAGACCGGCAAATCTTGTGCGAGTTCTTCCACTTGTCGAAGCATTTGGGCATTTTTCCCAAGCTATGTGTCCACTTGCCCCCTACCCTTCCCTCCGCTGAATCATCTAGCGAAGAGATTTTCCAAAGATTCACTTGCCAAGTCACGTCC
>JBGSLX010000343.1:0-4603 GCA_041740475.1 Akkermansiaceae bacterium
TCCGCTTGGATATCACCAGCGGCAAAGGAAATTTGTGGCGATTTGGAATCGAAGAAGAGCTGGACCGTTTCTGCGGACAGTCTGCTGAGTGAAATGCAGAGAGTCGTCAGATAAATCGTCGAAATGATGATTGGTTTCATAAAGATTTGGATGTTTGAATTACGAAATCACCAATCCGCTAGCGACGACCTGATCTGGGCGATCTTTGCCTGCTTTGATGGTGTAGGTTCCGGGTGCATAGACGCGGGGTGTGAAATTTTCAGTCAGTGAGCGGACGGTGTAGAGAATTTCACCAGAGGTTTCTTCGATCACCTGAACGACCGGATTTGGAATGTCTTGGATTTCCACTTCTTGGAGCGTGGCGTGGACTTTTCGCCCATCGTTTTGGTCTTGGTCTATGGTGATGGGCCAACCGGGAAACTGTGCTTTGTCCCCAGCGGAAACTTTTGCGAAGCGTGGCCAGCATTCGAAAGTGGTCTTGCGGGTGTTCCGGTCAAAACGGATTAAGCCATAGCCGTCTGCGCGCAGCTTCTCATCTTTGACGTTTTCCGGGTTCGCATAGGCTAACATGCTGATGCGATTGCCAAGTCCGTCTTTGAAATCTCCCGTCCACGGAAGCGGGCTGCCGGCGACAGGGTTGGGGCCTGCTTTTTCATCGAGTGGATGCCACCAGCGGCCATAGATCGTATTGACCAAAGCAGGGCTGGTGAAGCTGTAAGGGCCGTCCGAGTCATTCTCGATGCCGTGTTTCACAACGACCGCGAGATGTTGGTCGCCACAAAGGTGAGGCGCCCACGCACGGCGGATTTCAACCAACGCGCGGTTCCTCGCCGTTTGCGGCCAGCCGTTGCAATCGAGGTCGGCGAGAAGGCGCTTGTCTGGGCCGCCATGCATGTGAACGGCTCCACAGAATGCAGTAGCGGACAGCACGCATTTCATTTCCGCACCCCGACTGTAGTCTTGTGACCAATCGCGGAGGAATTTCTCCTGCCGCTTGCCGAGTAGCTCAAGACCGGGCAAATCGATGGCTTTGGGGTCGTAGGATGGATCGTTGATGTGGTCTGGGCGAGGACCCATGTTCGGGATCTTTCCGTAAGGGCCGCTTTTGAATTTGCGGTCTTCGAGGATCGCAAAATCGATGCCGCCGATGACGAGTCGGGTAAAATAAACCGTGATGTCCCGCGCGATGTCGGATGGATCGACCGGATCGGGCAAATGCCACGATTGCTGGCGCTGGACCTGATTCACATATTCGGGCGGGTAGCGGAAGCCGCCGTCGGCATCCCCTTCGATGCTGGAAATTTTCCCACCATCACCCCAGAGATTGGCGTGGCCCACATCGTGGTCATCTGGGACCACGACGGTCGGGCGGTCGCGCATGATGTCGCGGAATTGCAGGCCGAACTCAATCCAGCCGGCGGTGTGTTCGGTGTGTCGATAGGTTTGATCGCCACCAAAGAATAAAATGTCCGGATCTTGGGCGCGGAGATTATCGATGATTTCGGTGCGCGGGCCGATGGTGCGGCTGGAGTTGCATGACATATTCGCGACCACGATTTCTGATTTATGAGTGGGATCGCGACGAATGATTCCCTCAAACATCGCCTCAGCGCCATGTCGCACGCGATACGGGACGTTTTTGGAAGCTTGCCAATTTTCGACGCGGAAATGTGCGTCCCAGCCGGGGTAGAAAACTTCTGCTTTTGCGATTTCTTTCCAGTCCTCGCCGTCATGTTTCACTTCCAGCCGTGCTTCCCGCGCTTCATCCGGCATCAGCGGGAATAGCTGGGCGCTCATCTTCAGCACCCCGTTTTGCTGCGTGTAACAAGCGAAACACACCACCTCATTGCGAGGGACGTTCATGTCTGGCGCGGAAGGGGCATCGATTTGATTTTTCCTTTCGCCGGGTTTGGTGGCAAAGGCTTTGACCTTCCACCACTCGCCGGTGGTGAGTGTCTCAAGTTCAGGAAATTGCTCACCGAATGGCAATTTCGCTGTCGCAGCGAGGCCGAAGTTCGAGGAGGCGAGAGTGGTGCCAAGAAGCACCAGTGGAGTGTTTTTAAGGATGTCTCGTCGTGTAAGGTTCATAGGGAAATAAGTTGTGTGGTTTGCATCATGATTCAACGGAAGCCCTTTTCCGTGTTGTTGCGCTGGCCGTCATCAACCAGCGAGCCGGGTTTCCAATTTTGAGCGATCTCGATGTCAGCGGCTGCTTTGGCAGTGTGTGCGGTGATATTGACGAATCCGACGCGGTTGTAGAGTCCGGGAAGGTAACTTGCATCGCGGATGGCGGCGTATTGCTTCCAGTGAGAATGCGCCTCGGTGAGGTGGCGGATTGCGGCATCCTTCTCGAATGAATCCGAATTCATATCGTAAATGGCCAATGCGCAGGCACCGCGGATTTTGGCAGCGTAGTATCGACCGAGCCATGCCAGCGACTCGCAATCGACAAGGTTTTTAGCGAGTTCGCGATCCCCTTTTGCCGCATTGCGGAGTGGCTGGAGGGCAACGAAAGTGTCCGCCGCCGCAGCATCGATCGCCGCGGCGATTTCGAGCGGCGTGGTCTGCTCCATGGGTTTTCCTTCGACGAGGTTGGAGCGCCAATCCCGGATGCAAAGCACGTTTGCCCCGGGCATGCTGATGCCTTCCATGAAATGGCGCACCGTGTAGAACCCTTGGCCTTTGGCGCGGCGATGGCTCATGCATGCTTCTGGAAACCACTTGAGGTCGATGTCTCCCCAGAAAAAGCGGGTGATGAGCGGCATGACTTGGGCCGCACCTTGAAGGGCGCGGTAGAGATCTGGCGAAGATGCCTGCGGATGGCGTGCTGCGAGTGCTTTTTCGAAGTGTGAATCCGGAAGCGTGGGATCATAAGCCAAGCGTCCCCATTGCATGAATGAATACCATTGTTTGTCCATCACCAGCGGGCGCTTGCCGGGATCTGGATTCCGCTCCAGAAAATCGCGGCCCCAGCAGTAACCGTCGGGCCCCATGTAAAATCCCGCGATTTTGTCGGCTGGCGGGATGTTGAGAATGTACTCGCGAGCGTAGGCGGCATCGCCAAAGCGGAAGGTGTAAATGTCATCATTCCGCACCGTGAGCCAAGTTCTCATGTTCGGTGCCATGTGTTCGAGCAGCGGCTGAATGAACGACGGCTTGGTGATGGAATACATGTGCGCCACTGAATACTTGAAGCTGAAATCGAAGGTGCCCGGGTAGTCTTTGAACGCATCGAGAATGTCGCTTTGCGCAGTCCAGTGGAAGCGATGGATCATGTTAAACTGACGCTTGGGTTCGTCCTTCAGCGCATCTCGCACGCCCTCACCATAAGTGTCCCAGAGCCATGCTTCCTTCACTTTGGAATCCATGTTCTGAGGCATTCCTTCGCCCGCGGTGATGCCCATGCCTGCGAGCAGCGGATAGGTTTTCACGGTCTCCCTGATTGAGGCACGGAAGTATTTTTTGGTGATGTCATTTTCCATGTCATTGGTGATGCCATGCTTGCCATCTGCGCCGAAAGTGAAGGCGTTCCATGTGAAAAGATACATCTGGATGCCACGGTCGGCGGCTTGCTGCATGACCCAGCGCCAGAACTCGATTTTCTCGTCAATGGTCATGCGCTTGACCACCTCGTGATCGGCAAGCATTTCGGGCCGAACAAAGTCGCGACCGGCGAAACTGAAATCATCACCCAGCTTCACGCGAGTGCGCCAGACATCGTCGAGCGCGACCTCGGGAAACTCTGGGACTTTTACCAAGGACGGGAAGGGATGAAGGCTCCACAATGAAATCACGTTGTAGCGGTGACGCGTCATGGAATCGAGGTATTCAGTCCAGAAATCCTTCTCCCAAACTTCGGGAATATTGGCTTGGGCGGCGTCCGAAACATCGGTGTAGCTCGGCGTGCGAAGATCGAGCGGGATGTTGAACTTGATGCCGCGTTTCGCGATGTGTGGTTTTTTCTGAGTGTCCGTGAGTGAGTCTAGCGTGCCGAAACGGATGGCCTCCGCGACATCGAGCCCGCCATACATGGCACCGGTGGAATCCGCGCCTTTCACCGTGATACTGCGGCGGCCTTGCTTTTGCTCGACCTGAATGCGGTAGCTTTGAGGGACTTGAGTCGCTTCGTTCTCGGTGATGATCGTAACTTGGGTCGCGTCTGAAGCTTGCCCGAAGGTCACGCCTTTTGCAGTCGCTTCGCGGCGGATTTCGGCTTCTGCAAACTTACCGGCTGCACCTGTGGAGTCGTCAATGCGGAGATCAAGGCTGGCGGCAAATGCGCAAGACGCCGTGGTATAGATAGAGATGACGAGGGCTTTTTTGAGGAATCTGGGCATGGGTTTTTGAATCGGTCGTTCTTTAGGGAAGTGTTTTCCCGTCCACCGTCAGGCCCGCCTTGGCGGCAATGTCGGCTGGATATGCCTTGATTGGGGAAATGCGGATGTTTTTGTAAAAGCATTCGGCGGCTTCGGATTGGAGCTGGATCTGGCCGGAGGTGAGAGTTTTTCCGCTGCCATCCACGGCATTCACAATGGCTAAGACCACGACGCCATTGGCGATGTGAATGGCGGTGTCACCGAGGAGATAGACTTCAAGGTGGTTC
>JBGSLX010000344.1:0-4147 GCA_041740475.1 Akkermansiaceae bacterium
GAAAAAATTGGTCGCGACTCATGATAAGCCAGCAATGGTCAATTTAGGGAAAAGCGTTTACAGTGATCTTCCTGTCATCACGAAAAAGAATACTTGGTATCCCGTTTTTTTCCCGATTAACGCTGAGTTAGAGAAGTTGAAGTGGGAATGGGCTGTGATTGTTTTTATCGCAGATGATCGCGCAGTAGCGAAAGTCTTTGGTCCAGGAAAAATGTCGCCACCTAACTTCAAATTCCCCGGTAAGGATAAAATCGTGGATGATGAAGAAGCAAAATAGCCAGACGCCTGTGATCTCTTCTGGAAAAAAAGATTTATAAATCAAAACTGCGGAATGCATCGAACACACATAAAGTCAGATAGCTAACTGACATACCCATGTTTATCGGTTCCTAGACTGAACCAGAAAAAATTGTGCCTTCGGTGAGTGGCACGGCGAATGCTTGTCATTAGCTGACCATATAAGGAAACGTCATGGCATACGCGTCCCTTCCTGCGCCCAGCACCCGTTCTCAATGCGAAATGACCCATGATTGATGCGAAACCGCCCGCGTTTGGATTTGTGCCTTCGCTGGAAATTCTGCCATTTTTCGCGGAGTCGTGCGGCAGTAGCTTCCCTTTCAAGCCGGTCGCATTTTCGAGTTACGGGCGCATGGCTCGTGAATTGCTGACCAGCCAACTGGACGCAGGCATCCTACCTTGGGAAATTTTCATCGCCGATATTCTCGCGCTGCCGGGTGAGCGCAGCAATTGGTCAGTGGACCTATTTCTGCAACCCTGTCCCACCGAACTCGTTCTTCGGAATCATGTGCATCGTCATTTTCACCCTGCAAAGACTGGCTCTTCTGGGAAATTGCCCGCTCGTTTGGTCATTGGTGTGGAAAGTCGGAATTCGCTCACTCGTCATCAACTCCACGACTGGTATGCACGCCATAATGAAGGGAAGTTGAATGATGTCACATTCAAGATGCTGCCGATGGATCTCATGATACGCGGCCTAACTGCCGAGGCCATTGATGGATTCATCGCGCCGACGCCATGGGGGGTTCTCGCGCAAGAGCAAGGAACAGGAAAAACAGTCCCTCAGTTCAAACCGGGGAAATACACGCAACACATGGTTCTTGTGCGCCGCAGAATCACCACGGCTCCAAGCTTTTCACTGTCCAGTATCACTACCACCCTTTCTACGGCACGTTCAGAACTGGAAAATCCAGCATGTTTTCACGCGGCGTGCACCCGGATGGCAGCGTGTGGTAATCCGATACTTGAGGCGGAGTCATTACAAATGGCGGCACAACAATACCCATGCGCGGAACCTACTATCGACTCGGAACCAACCATCGAGTCGCTCACCCACGCGCTTGTTCAACTCAAAAGTTTCGCCGTATTGCCATCGCAGATCGCCGCAACCGAAACGACTGCACGTTTACTACTGCCCAGCGAGACTTAACTCGGCATTTTCAGCCTGGGGGTGCACTAATCGCCGATCACACTCCCCGGCTAACAAATCCAAAAACACCTCGGCGATCCATGTGAGCGGCTGTTGAGCCGACCACCAGACACAGCACGTGCGTGATAATTCATGCCCAGTTAGTTTGAGCGGCACCAAGCTCCCTTCTGATACCGCCGTTTTCACCGTCCACTCAGGAAGAAATGCAAGACCTTGCCCTTGCACTGCTAGATCTTTGGCGCAGCCAGCCCCAGGTAAAATCCAGCATTTCGCATCGGAATCCAAGCCACTGAAAATCTCCCACATCAAGAAATCGTAACCACTGCGATCCGGCAACAGGAGCAAGTGATTTCTCAATTCTACCAATCCAATCCGCGAGGCTCGCCCTAAGGCATGGAACGGCGCCACATAAATCCCCATGCGCTCGCTGACCAATTCTCGACGCATGGCACCACTCGGCACCGCTTCGGCGTAATCCATTTCAAAGTCTATCCGCCTGCCAAACGCCGGTTCACGACCATCACCTCGCATCAGCACCTCCACGCTCGCCGAGGGAAAACACTCGCGGAACGTCGATAACACATCGGGACGCAAGATCCCCAATAAACCCGCAGAAATCCGGAAGACTAGGCTCTCGATCCGCCCATTCATGGAAGAAAGCTCGGTTCTCATGGATGCCATCCGCGTGAGTAAATCTTCCACCATCGGAAGCAATCGAACGCCCGCGCCTGTGGGCTGGACGTGCGGGCCCGATCGCCGGAACAAGGCACATCCCAAATCTTCTTCGAGGCCTTTCAAAGCGTGGCTGATCGCTGAAGCGCTCACTCCTAAAACACTCGCCGCAGCCGCAAACGACTCCTCTTTTGCAGCCACATAAAACATTTGCAGGCGCTTGGAATCGACGATTCCAAGGTCAATTCGCAAATTGCCGCCGTGCGCTGGGGCATCGTGAATTTTTTTCAGCATAGCTTCTCCCGTACGAGTGCCAGCAACCGCCGTGCCAAGAGTCGATACCAGCAAATACAAGGAATCGCGAATAACGCGGGGCACTCCTGATCGTGAATCCTTTTCAAGATGCGCCACTCACCGATGGCACAAGCGGTGCTAAATGAACCTCTGAGTTCGCGCCGCCATCAGGCACAGCTCCTAACGAAATACAAATTGTCCACAACGTACTATGAAAACAACCTCGTACTTATCCTACCTCGCTAGGGCTGCCACCTTAGCTTGCGCTATCACGGCGGCTCAAGCGAAGCCGCCCACATCCGAAGTCAATACCACTGGCCTCGCAGTCACAGATGACACCGTCACCGTCGGCCAGCTCCACTCTGCCACGGGAACGATGGCCATCAGTGAAACGGGGTCGATCCAAGCGGAACAACTCGCCATTGACCAAATCAATGCCATGGGAGGTGTGCTCGGGCGGCAGATTAAAGTCATCAAAGAGGACGGTGCCAGCGATTGGCCAACTTTTGCCGAAAAGGCCAAGAAACTCTTGGTCAGCGACAAGGTTGGCACCGTCTTCGGTTGCTGGACCTCCGCTTCTCGAAAAGCAGTTCTGCCAATTTTCGAAAAAGAAAATGGCATGCTCTACTACCCGACATTCTATGAAGGATTGGAGCAATCCAAAAACGTGATCTACACCGGGCAGGAAGCCACTCAACAGATTCTTGCTGGTCTCGATTGGATCGCTAAGGAAAAAGGCGCTAAAACATTCTACCTTGTAGGTTCTGATTATATTTGGCCCAGAACCTCGATGAAGATTGCTAGAAAACACATCGAAAATAAGCTTGGAGGCACTGTGGTAGGCGAAGAATTCTACGCGCTGGGCAGCACCTCTTTCGGATCTCTGATCAATAAGATCAAACTGAAGAAGCCTGATGTGATTTACACTGCAGTTGTAGGAGGATCCAATGTATCATTCTACAAACAGTTGGCCGCTGCTGGTATTAACAGCGATAAACAAACACTCCTAACTATTTCAGTCACTGAAGATGAGGTTTTAGGAATCGGTGGTGAAAACCTCGCAGGTTTCTACTCATGCATGAAGTATTTTCAAAGTCAGGAAAATCCTAACAATGCTGCGTTTGTCAAAGCATTCAAAGTAAAATATGGTGAAGGCAGTGTGATCGGAGACGTTACACAAGCTGCATATTTAGGTCCATGGTTATGGAAAGCAGCTGTAGAGAAGGCGAATAGTTTCGATATTGATAAAATTGCAGCCGCATCACCAGACATTGAGCTCACCACTGCACCAGAAGGCTACGTGAAGATTCATCCTAATCATCACTTGTGGAGCAAGGCTCGCATCGGCCAATGGCAGAAAGATGGACAAGCTAAAATCTTGTTTGAGTCAGAACTCATCGAGCCTGATCCATTCCCTAAAGGCTATCAGTAATTCCAAAATCCGAACGATTACAGACGGATATTGATCATCACCCGGAGGGCCGGGCTAATGCTCGGCCCTCCTCAACCATTATACTTTAAATCACTAACGCCTACTTTTATGGGAGAATATACTACCGAAGAATTACAAAGCATATTTATCATGCAGGGCTTCTCTGGCCTGAGTTTGTTCAGCGTGCTACTACTCATGGGCCTCGGCCTCGCCCTGATCTTCGGCCAGATGGGCGTTATCAATATGGCCCACGGAGAATTCATGGCTCTGGGTGCTTACACCGTCTATCTCTCTTCATCTCT
>JBGSLX010000345.1:0-2376 GCA_041740475.1 Akkermansiaceae bacterium
GAGAAGGTCTTCCAGTCATCAAGATTGCTGAGCTGAAAGACGGAGTCAGTTCGCAAACGAAATGGTGCCAACGCGACGCGGCTCCCGATAAAATTATCGACACGGGCGACTTGGTTTATTCGTGGTCAGGCAGCCCAGATACATCGCTCGAAGCGTTCCTGTGGAGTGGTGGACGTGGATTGCTCAATCAGCACATCTTCAAGGTGATTTCAGCGACGCCGGCAGAAAAACGCTTCGTTTATTACCTCCTCCAATACCTGCGCCCGGTGCTAGTGGAGACGGCGAGGAACAAGCAGACCACCGGCCTCGGCCACGTCACGATTGCCGACATGAAACGCTTGCTGGTGTGTATGCCAAGCAAGGCAGTGCTTGCCGCTTTCGACCGGAACGTCGCGCCGATTTTCGAAAGGGCTTTCACCAACACCCTCGAATCGCGCACCCTCGCCACCCTGCGCGACACGCTGCTGCCGAAGCTGCTGAGCGGGGAATTGAGTGTGGCGGGGCTGGAATCCGCAGCGGACGCGGGCAACTATTCGGCGCTATCGAATCTTTCAAACCAAACGAAGCCGAAGCCATGAGCAAAAAGAAATCCATTCTCGGCGGTCGCGCCAAAAATAAAGCCCAAGTCTCCCTCGTTCGTTCTTCGGCGGCGGAATACCTGACTTTTGTGGCGGCGGGAGGCGATTCGGAGGCCAGCGTTGAAATGCGCTACGAGGATGAAAATGTTTGGCTCACGCAGAAGATGATGGCGGAGCTTTACGCTGTCTCCATACCGGCCATCAACCAACACCTGAAGCGCATTTTCAGCGACAACGAACTGGAGGAAAGTTCAGTTGTTAAGCAATACTTAATAGCTGCCGCAGACGGCAAAAACTACCAGACGAAGCACTACAGCCTGCAGGCGATCATCGCCGTGGGCTTCAAGATCGAGAACGAGCGAGCCGTCCAATTCCGCAAATGGGCCAACCAGATCGTGAAGGACTACACGATTCAAGGTTGGACGATGGATGCGGAACGCCTCAAGCGCGGCGGGACGCTGACGGATGAGTTCTTTGAGCGGCAGCTCGAGAAGGTCCGCGAAATCCGACTCTCGGAGCGAAAGTTCTACCAGAAGATCACCGACATTTACGCCACCGCGCTGGACTACGACCCGACCGCCACGGCCACAAAGCGATTTTTCGCCGCCGTGCAAAACAAGATGCACTTCGCCGTGCATGGCCAAACGGCGGCTGAGGTGATCGTGGACCGCGCCGACCATAAAAAACAAAACATGGGGCTGACGACTTGGGAGGCTGCCCCGGAGGGAAAAATCCAGCGCTACGACGTTTCCATCGCCAAGAACTACCTCTCGGACTCTGAAATGGGCCAGATGCAGCGCATCGTTTCCGCTTACCTCGACATGGCCGAAATGCAGGCGATGCGGAAAATTCCGATGACGATGGAAGACTGGGAGAAACGCCTGAGCGGTTTCCTCCAACTCTGGGATCGGGAAATTTTACAAGATGCCGGGAAAGTGACGGCAGAACTGGCAAAGACCCACGCCGAGAGTGAGTTTGAAAGATACCGCATCGTGCAGGACCGGCTGTTCGAGTCGGACTTTGACAAGATGATCAAGAAGATGCCACCGGAGGGCAATAAACCATGAGCCTCAACGAATCCATCGTCGAAGAAGCAGCCCTCGAATGGTTCGGGGAGCTGGGCTATGCGGTCGGGCATGGGCCGCATCTCGCGCCCGGTGAACCGGCGGCGGAGCGGGATTCGTTTTCTGAGGTGGTGCTGGTGGGTCGCTTGCGCGACGCCATCCGGCGGCTGAATCCGGCCATTCCCGAGGAGGCGCGGGAAGAGGCCTTGCGAAAAGTGCTGCGGGTGGGGACTCCATCGCTCACGCAGACGAACCGGGCTTTTCACAAAATGCTCAGGGACGGGGTGGATGTTGAATACCCGCGTGGTGATGGGTCGATCAAAGGCGATAAGGTTTTACTCGTCGATTTTGCAGATGTGTGGGCGAATGACTGGCTGGCCGTGAACCAGTTCACCGTAATCGAGGGTCAGCACAATCGCCGTCCAGACATCGTGATTTTCGTCAACGGGCTGCCGCTGGGCCTGATCGAGCTAAAGAATGCGGTGAACGAAGAGACCGATATTTGGAGTGCCTATGCGCAGCTCCAAACTTACAAAGCTCAGATTCCCACACTGCTGCATTACAACGCGGCGTTGGTAGTCAGCGATGGTCTGCAGGCGCGCATGGGTTCCGTGACGGCGAATCAGGAGTGGTTCAAGGTATGGAGGGAGCCTGACGGCTCGCCTACACCCTCACCCCAGCCCTCTCCCACGGGGAGAGGGAGTGAACATTATCGCGGAGGGTTCGACTTTGCA
>JBGSLX010000346.1:0-8804 GCA_041740475.1 Akkermansiaceae bacterium
GCCACGCCTGCGGTGACGGGTCCGCCATTGCCGCCCGCTCCGAGAGATCCAGCGCTGCCACCACCGCCGCCTGTTCCGGTACTATCAGATGTTCCGCCGTTTCCTCCGAGGTAGATGACATTCCCGGAGTTTCCGGTGGTCTGCGCTGTTCCGCTTGCGCCCGATAGATTTGCATTACTCACGGAGATATTTCTTCCTCCGCGACCACCCATGGCGGTGGTGGTTTGGCCACTCAACGTTGCGGAAGAGGATCCGCCAGAGCCTGCATTGGTGTTATGCACAAACCCCGCCTCAGCAGGGAGTCCACCTGCGCCGACAGCGTAAGTCATGACTTCGCCCGGGGTTACCCGGTACGTTCTACTGGCAAAATTACCGCCCGCACCCGCACCTCCCCTTGCCTGAGTGTTCGCCCCTGAAGTGGCACCATTGTAAGCCGAGCCTCCCGCGCCACCCGCGCCCCAAGTCTCAATCGTCACGCTGTAAACGCCTGCGGGCAAGGTCCAAGTGCCTGAAGCGGGAAATGAAATCACCACCGGTTCATTGATCGTAGCTGGGCGGAAGTTTGCGGTAATCGTCTTGTTTCCGTCCATCCACACCGTCAGTGGATTCGCGGAACCGGTAGCCCCGCCGCTCCAGTGGGAAAAGACATAGTCACCATATTTGGCCACCGCTGAGAGCACGACGGGAGTCATCTCGGTGTAGCTGGCTTGTGTGAGATCTCTCCGGACTTCCCCCTGAGCGGAGTCGCTCACTGTGGTGAGTGTGAAATTATCGGGATCGCCGAACAAGAGGTAGTCTGCCCATTCGTTTCGATCAAAGTAGGTATCGAAATTCTGCTCAGTCAGCGCGACACCGCCGAAAGTAACATTTTTAAAGGCCACTCCACCGAGCCAAGGAGCGGTCTCAGAACCGAACATTTTTTGTTTTCTGCCGTTGATGGGCGGCTCAATCGAAACGTTCTCAAACGTCACTCCTTTGAACGATGTGCCAGGGCTGTTGAAATTGATCGCAGACATATTGGAGCGTTTGTCGAGGAAGCGGATGTTCCGAATCACCATATCGCCTTGGATCACGCCCTTGACTCCTTCGCGGAGTTGAAAGCCACCACCATTATTGCCGATCGGATCTCTCAATCGGTTGTAGATAACATCGCAGTCTTCGAAATACGACGTCCCTCGGGGAATATCCGGCATATGGCAAAGCGCTGCGTTAACGTCCTTCCAGAAGGTGCATCGTCTGCGATTGCCGTTTGCATAAGTCGAATCGTCGGCGGTTCTTAAAAAACAATCCTCTAGATCGACTGCACCACCGATTCCGTCGCCATTGGCGCGCCAAGTGATGGGTTTCATCCAACGAGCGTAGCTTTTGTCTGATGCTTGATCAGACCCTGCCCAAGAAAAAAAGCGCGTCGAATGATTGGCAGGGTCGGCGATCGTCAGGCCAAACATTTCGCAGCTCACACCCTCTTCGATGACGATACCTCGATCTGAGAAATCAGTGGGACCCTGAATGTGACCCGGATAATTGTAGTGGGTATAAGTGGCCCCGCTGATCATGCCATAGCCATACATCCTGATGCGATCTCCCTTGGTTCGATAGGAACCCTTGCTGGACAGTAAATTGCTAAAAGTGCCGATGAGAACGGCATCACCAGGAATGTAATAGGATTTTCCAGGATGCAGCGGAAACGACAGTCCGATCTCATGCACGCCTGGTTGGAAAAACAAGGTGCTGAAAGTCGAGGGGTCTGGAGCCACATCACCGGGTGCCATGGAAACAATCCCCGGGCCACTGGCTGCTGGTTTGGCGAGGATCGGGTTGGCAAACAAACTGATGCCGTGGGCAGGCGGATTACCGGCCATCGGGTTAATCGCCGCGTTGTGGTCATCCATCTGGCCATTGATGTCGATCACCACCTGAGAAGGTTGATCGATCCTAAAATAGATCTTTCCAGCATCGAGGCTGAGGTTGGTCGCTTTGTCGAACGGATGGACCGCAAATTTCTCGATAAAGTTTTTTCCGTTCAACTGCGTGGTGCCGACCAACGAAATTTCCACATCTACGGGGGAGTTTGGCGTTATTTCGATGTTGGCATACGAATGACTCCAGCCGCTGGTCAATTTTTGATAATTTTGGATGGTGGTAGTCAATTTCGTGCCGTCTGTCCTATTGATATCTTCGATTTCAGCACCGCGATTGTAGGTGTAATTGGTGAAACACTGAACCCATTGATCATTGGTCGCGGCTGATTTGACGCGGATGGTGAAAATGTCAGATTTGAGCTTAAGCGGTATTTGATTCTGCGGATTGATCCCCGGTTTCACCGTCACCATCGGTGCATTGGCGAAATGGCCAGGAACATCCGTGTAAACGACGAGTTGTTCTGCACCGGCGGCATACGTCTCCATCGATGGAGTTGATGAAACGAGCCCTCCAAAAACAGAGGAAATGCCGAGTAAATAAAGGCTAAGACTGGTGATGATCTTATTAAAGTGCTTCATATCAAATTGGGTTTTTAAAGACAATGGTAAGCTTGCAGGGTTACCGTCATCTTTAACTCACAACTCTGTGGCTCGAAATTCCCTAATTGCATAGCT
This sequence comes from Akkermansiaceae bacterium, assembly GCA_041740475.1. Classification (GTDB taxonomy): domain Bacteria; phylum Verrucomicrobiota; class Verrucomicrobiia; order Verrucomicrobiales; family Akkermansiaceae; genus Luteolibacter. Next base: position 2,598 of record JBGSLX010000346.1, read on the forward strand.
ATTTCTGAACTGAATTCATGACATCACTTCACAGGTTGTGGGTTCCAAACAGCAGCGTCAAATTACGTCTTTTTTGTATATTGGAGTCAATTTATTCGCATAGCAGCTAGTATGTAGAAAAATATATTTATGCAGTCAAAACTGACTCTGGCCATTTGCGAGTAACGAGGCTTCCTTATCCCAAAAGAAAGATGAGAATCATGTAATCGCCCAGTCATTAGGCTTAAATCAATCAGAAGGAAGCAACCGCGCCCCTTGCTCCTGCCGACCTTTTTCTTTAGAAAAACATAGTGTAAAATATATCAGTATTTTACCCAACTCATGCAAGCATCGTCGATAAGCGCTTTGCGTTTGAGCCGGACGACAAACAACCATTCTGCATCTACATGCGCATGAGGGAAATTTTCCCGAGCATGCTTCAAACTTGATTGCTGGCGCTGAGCCTTTGCCAGTCGGCTTCGCTGACGCAGCATGGATCTGCTGCGACCATGTGATTCGGGGCGATTTCTGCGAGAGCCAGATCTTTGCCCACGGTTTCTTCATAGCGTGGATGGTTCATGCGGTGACCGAAGGCGCTGCCGGCTGGCGGGTCGATGGGCGAAGGGACATCTCCTTCGAGCAGGATTTTCTCGCGTCTAACGCGTGGGTCGGTCGTGGGAATGGCGGAAAGTAGCGCCTTGGTGTAGGCATGTCGCGGATCACGGTAAATCGATTCTGCGGGCGCGAGTTCGACGATTTTCCCGAGATACATCACGGCGACGCGGTCGCTGACGTGTTTCACGACTGAGAGATCGTGAGCGATGAAAAGATAAGAAAGCCCGAAGTCCTTTTGCAGTTCCACCAAGAGATTGAGGATTTGCGACTGGATCGAGACATCGAGCGCGGAGACCGGCTCGTCGCAGACGATGAGCTTGGGCTTGAGCGCGAGAGCACGGGCGATGCCGATGCGCTGGCGCTGCCCACCGGAAAACTCGAACGAATAACGTTCTGCTGCGGAGTTGGGCAATCCGACGCGATCCAAAAGCTGATTGACTTGCTGTTGCCGCTCCGCGCGAGTGCCGATTTTGTGGATGATGAAGGGTTCTTCGATGATCGAGCGGACGCTCATTCTTGGATCGAGCGATTCAGCCGGATCTTGGAAAATCATCTGGATATCGCGTCGCAAAGGGCGAATCGAGCGTTGGCTGAGGTGTGAGATGTCCGTTTGATCGAAATGAACTGTGCCGGATGTGGGCTTGAGTAGGCGCACGACGGCTTTGCCAAACGTGGACTTCCCGCAACCGGACTCACCGACGAGGCCGAGCGTTTCGCCGGGCGCAATCTCCAGCGATACGCCATCCACAGCGCGCACCGAGCCTGTTTGGCGGAGCGCGAGGCCGCTGCGAACAGGGAAATGCACGCGCAGCTCGGATGTTGATAGTAGTGGCGGCGTCATGACGGTGAGCAAATGGCGCACTTTTCGACCCAGTGGCCGGGAGAGACCTCTTCGAACGCAGGACGCGCGCGAGTGCCGGGCTCGCTGCGGCCCATGCGCTGGCAGAAACGACAGCCGTGCGTGTGTTCGGCGAGCGAGGCGACCATGCCCGGGATGGTGTTGAGAATGGATTTCGAAGGTGTTTCCAAAGTCGGAATCGAGTTAAGCAGACCCTTGGTGTAGGCGTGTAGCGGATGATTGAAGAGTTCTGCGGCGGGTGCTTTTTCCACCACGCGGCCTGCATACATCACGACCACTTCATCACAAGTTTCAGCGATCACTCCAAGATCGTGCGTGATGAGTATGATCGACATTTTCATCTCCTCTTGCAGCCGCGCCATCAGGTCGAGAATTTGCGCTTGGACGGTGACGTCCAGCGCGGTGGTCGGTTCGTCAGCGATGACCAGAGGTGGTCGGCAGGCTAGCGCGAGGGCGATGACGATGCGCTGGCGCATGCCGCCGGAAAGGTGGTGTGGGTAGTCCATCATGCGCTTTTCCGGGGCTGGAATGCGTACCAGCTTGAGCATTTCCACCGAGGCGTCCCAGGCATCGCGCTTTGAAATTCTTTGATGAAGGCGGAAAACTTCGGCGATTTGGTGGCCGATGCGGTGCAATGGATTGAGCGCGGACATCGGCTCTTGGAAGATCACGCCGATTTCTGCACCACGGATGCGCCGCATTTCTTCATTCGAGGCCAGCACCAGATCGCGCCCTTTGAACCACACGTGGCCGCCGAGGATTTTGCCGGCTGGTTGGGGAAGCAGCCGAACGATCGACATCGCGGTGACGCTTTTACCGCAGCCGGATTCGCCGACGATGCCGACGGTTTTTCCTTCTGGGACCGAGAACGTCACTTGGTCCACCGCACGCAGCAGGCCGCGGTCGGTCTCGAATGAGGTGATCAGTTTGTTCACCTCCAGAATGTTGCCGATGGTGTCGCTCATGGCGTTTCGGGCGCGTCTGGGGTGAGGCGATACGTGTCCACGATCTTGGTGGACTCCGGGAAAGTAGTACCTGATCTGCGAGCTGCTAGAGTTTCCTCGCGCAGCGCGGTATCGAGCCAGTGCACATGGACTTCATGGGGATCATAAACGACTGGCGGGCTGAAGCGCGTGGTCTCGGTGTCCGGCCAGCGGACCCAGCGCCATGAGGCAATGCGGACAAAATCCACTGAGTAAGCCGGTGCGAAAATCGCCTCGTCATGCATGATGCGCTGGAGCTGCCATGCGGCATCGCGCAGCTCATCCTCAGTGCGGGCAGTGCGCACTTGCTCGCTGAGCATGTCCGTATCAGGACGGCCCCAAACGAAGAGATTGTTGGTTTGAGGCTTCAGATTTCCTTTTTCATCGTAGGCATTGGTGGAGTGCAGAAATTGGTGAAAATCCGGCACCGGCGGCGTGATCAACCAGCCGCCATAACTCATCTCGTGCTGCTTCTGCATCACCTTTTTGTAGCTGACAGTGCCTTCCAGCCCATCTAGACGCAGATCGAGTCCAGCGGACTTCGCTTCCTCGCGCAGGATCGCGAATATCCGATCCGAGATCGGCATCACAGGATAAGTCACAGACACCGAGAGTCGCGTGCCATCCGGTTTGCTCAGGATGCCGTCGCGTCCTTCTTTGGTGAATCCCGCTGCGCGAAATGCTTCCCTCGCGAGGTGAATCGAGAATGGCCGGGCGGTGATCGATGGATCGCTGTAGTGCGTGTAGCCCTCATTGTATGAGTTGAGCCGTTGGTAATCGCCGCGAAACATCACATCAATGACCTTCTGCCAGTTCAGTGCGTGATGGATTCCGATGCGCACATTGCGGTCGTTGAGTGGCGCTTTGCTGACGTTGAGATAAAGGCCGCGCGGAACTTTCGGGTAGCGGTTATAGAAAGTGACGCGCTCGATGTAGCCTTTGTAGAATGGCTCAATCTCGGATTTTTCATACCAGAGATCGGGGCGGGTGAGGAAAAAGGTATCGAGCTCTCCGGCGCGGAATAACTCGAACGCCTTAGATTCATCCCGAACGACCGTATAAACGACTTTGTCGGGATTGAAACGATGGCGGTAGTACTTGCGATCGCGAGCCCACCAGGTTTTGACGCGTGATTGGGTGATCGATGCGCCTTTGACGATATCTTCTGGCAACACCTCGTAGGCGCCAGTGGTCGGCGGGAAACGCCATTGATAACGCTCGCTGTAATCGGAGCCGTATTCCGCATAAAAGTGCGGCGGCGATGGCATGATCGCCCCGGCGAGGGCTGGCGCATAGACCTTCGCTTCTGGCAGGGAGATGGAAATGGTGTGCTCGTCAAACATCGCAACTTGGGCGATGTTTTCGCGGAAGAATTGCTTGGCGAAGGGATTTACGATGTGGTCGGAAACTCGCAGATATACGGTGATCAAGTAGTCCAGCGCACGGACCGCCACTCCGTCCGAGTACGTGGCCTCTGGATCGAGCCGAAACCAGATGGTGTGGCCGTCTTCAGAAACGGCCCATTCGCGAGCCAGCCCGGGAATCATTTCCATCGTCGCCGGGTGCAACGCGACGAGCGACATCTCGATATTGTCATATAAATCTCCACGAAACGAATTGTTGGAGTTTTCACCAAATGGCCGGATGGTCGGTGGAAATGAAGGGATGAAATTGCGGAAGACACCGCCTTTTTTCGCGGCGGGATCGCCGATTTCCGGCTGATCCATGCCATTCTGCCAGACGAGGTCGGTGGGGATTTCAGAAGCGTCGCCGATCTTTAAGTAGTCGCCGAGTGCGAGACGGAAGCGCCATTTGTCTTCTTCCCGGCGGAGTGTCTCGCGTTGCAATTCTAGCAGCTTGCGTGCTTCGCCTTCGGCACTTGCAAGCGCGGCTTCGTTCTCGATGATCGCCTTCGCGGTCGCGCTTTGCTGCGTTTCCAACCATGTGCGGATGTAGCGGTTATAAACCGACATGAACGACTCGAACTCCAGCTTGCGCTCCGTTTCAGCGGTCTCGCGGCTGCAAGAAGTCAGCGCCAACAGCCAGATGGCGGCGAGCACAGGCATGGCCAAGAATTTCATCAGGCGTGAAGTCATCGGTAATAAGTGAATTTTTTCGGATCGAATGCTTCGCGCACCGCTTCACCGACGAAGGTGATGAGAACTAACAAGCCGACCAAGGCCGCAAATGTCGCAGTCACCAGCCACGGCGCGGACAAATTGGCGAGACCATCGTTGAGCAGACGACCCCACGTGGCGTATTCAGGCGGCAGGCCGAAGCCGAGGTAATCGAGCGATGTCAGCGCGGAAACGAGACCGGAAATGGTGAACGGCACGACGGTGACGATGATTGCAATGGTGTTAGGCAGCAAGTGGCGGAAGAGAATGCGAGGCGTGCCCGCGCCAAGCACGCGTGCGGCTGCGATGTAGTCGCGCTCTTTGTCGCGGTAGGCAGCGGTGCGCATCAGGTAAGTCATGCCCATCCAGCCGAATAGGATCAGAATGGTGAGCACCACCGGCAGGCCTTTGAACTGCTCTGGCACCATGCTGGAGAAAATGATGACCACGAATAGAAATGGCATATTGGAAAAAATCTCGATCAAGCGCTGCATGACGAGGTCGAACCATCCGCCGAAGTAGCCCATCATCATGCCAATGGTGATGCCGATGAGGTAAACGATCGGCAGGTAAATGATGGCCGCTTTGAAGTTCACTTGCAGTCCGCCATAGAGATAAGCCAGCACATCGTAGCCCTGCGATGTCGTGCCGAGCCAATTGCCACTTTCGGGGTTCGGCGGTGATGGATGGTATTTGATCGCTCGCAATTCCTCGCTGCTGGTTGCGAGGAATTCCTCTTGGCTGCCACTGCCGTTGTATTGTTCTTTGACGAGATTTCCCTTCAAGTAATCGGCGGTGTAAACAGGCACCGCATCCGCGCTCCATCCATCCACAGGGCCGGAGAGCCGACCATTTCGCAACGTGTAGCGGATGTGAATTTTCGCGTCGTCGATATCATAGAAACGTCCCGCCAAACCCCAATATGGCTTGTTGCTTCCTGCTTCGTGATAGACGCCCTCGCGCAAGATCAGCGGGCGAGAGCGCGGCGGAAGCGTGTCTCCGGTGGGATCGTAGGCGATGGGCGGCATGATCACCCGGCCTTTGCCGCTTTCTTTGAGGCTTTTTGCGAGCTTGCGATAGTTGACCGGCGCTTCCGCCATTTCACCGCTGATGCCAAAATCTTTGTTCTTAAGATCGCGCGTGAGGAACGCGGGAAACTTCCATGCATCCTGATATTGCACCGCCAGCGCACGCTTGCCGACAAGCGTTTGGTCGAGCATGGCGAGGCCGCCGAGTGCGATCAAAATGACGAGTGAATAGTAGCCGCGCTTGATTTCGCGGAAGCGCTTGATGCGCCGCAGCGTGATCGGATTGCGTGGGCCACGAGTGAACGAGCGTATCACCATCGACATGCCGCCAACGATCAACAACAATACACACAGCCAGCCGAACCACGGGAAAACCACGCCATCGTTCTTCACATGCAGCACTGGCGATTGGTGGCTCACTTTGAAAAACCAGCGTGCGGTGGGAAACGCGATTTGCCTCAGCTCGCCCGTTGCGGCGAGCCCTCCAAGCATAGCTAACAGAATTCCGCAAAATCGCATGATTACTCAAATTTGATCCGTGGGTCCACCATCGCAACGATGAAGTCTGATATGACATGGCCGATCAGCATCAGAAACGCCGCAATCGTCAGCGTGCCCATGATGAC
>JBGSLX010000347.1:0-6265 GCA_041740475.1 Akkermansiaceae bacterium
GGCGAGGCGATGACGGCCTCGCGCATGTAGCGGGTGAGCTCGGTGTCACAATAAACGATCATCATGCCACGGCCGCCGAGTACGAAGGACGGACGGACGAGGACCGGGTAGCCGATGCGGTTCGCGATGACGAGGGCTTCGGCTTCGTTGGTGGCGGTGCCGGCTTCGGCTTGTTTGAGGTTGAGCTTGTCGAGCAGCGCGGAGAAAAACTTGCGGTCTTCGGCCTGTTCGATGGATTTCGGCGAAGTGCCGATGATCGGGACGCCGTGGCGCTCGAGGTCGGCGGCGAGGTTGAGCGGGGTTTGCCCGCCGAACTGGACAATGACGCCGTGGGGTTTTTCCTGGTCGCAGATGTTGAGCACGTCTTCGAGCGTGAGTGGCTCAAAGAAGAGCTTGTCGGAAGTGTCGTAATCGGTGGAGACGGTCTCGGGATTCGAGTTCACCATGATCGCCTCGTAGCCGAGTTCTTTGACGGCGAAGGCGGCGTGGACGCAGCAGTAGTCGAACTCGATGCCTTGGCCGATTCGGTTCGGGCCGCCGCCGAGGATGATGATTTTCTTTTTGTCCGACTCGCGGGCTTCATTTTCGTCGCCGTAGGTGGAGTAGAAATAGGGCGTGTAGGCCTCGAACTCGGCGGCGCAGGTATCGACGAGGCGGTAGGTCGGGATGATGCCGTGGGATTTGCGGAGGGCGCGGACTTCGTCTTCGGTGGTGGCCCAGCTTTTCGCGAGTTGGCGGTCTGAAAAGCCGAGTTTCTTGAGGCGGCGGAGTTGGGATGGTTCCACGGGCGAGCCGCCCGTGCCCCCCTCAATGGATGAGCCTTCCTCGGCGATTTGCTGGAGGTGGCGGAGGAACCAGGGATCGATGTTGGTGAGTGTGTGGATGTGATCGAGCGTGAAGCCGTGGGTGAAGGCGGTTTGCAGCCAGAAAATGCGCTCGGCGTTCGGGATTTGCAGCTTGCGCGTGATTTCCTCTTTGGTCGGATTGACTGGTTCCTTGCTATCGAAGCCAAAGCCCCAGCGGCCGGTTTCCAGCGAGCGCAGGCATTTTTGCATCGACTCCTTGAAGGTGCGACCGATGGCCATCGCCTCGCCGACGGATTTCATCGAGGTGGTGAGGACGGGATTCGCGGTGGCGAATTTCTCGAAGGTGAAACGCGGGATTTTCGTGACCACGTAGTCGATGGTCGGCTCGAAAGAAGCGGGCGTCTCGCGGGTGATGTCGTTTGGCAGCTCGTCGAGCGTGTAGCCGACAGCGAGTTTCGCGGCGATCTTGGCGATGGGGAAACCGGTGGCCTTGGAGGCGAGCGCGGATGAGCGAGAAACGCGCGGGTTCATCTCGATGACGATCATGCGGCCTGTTTTCGGATCGGTGGCGAACTGGATGTTCGAGCCGCCGGTTTCCACGCCGATCTCGCGGATCACCGCAAACGAGGCATCGCGCATGATTTGGTATTCGCGGTCGGTGAGCGTCTGGATCGGCGCGACGGTGATCGAGTCGCCTGTGTGGACACCCATGGGATCGATGTTTTCGATCGAGCAAATGACTACGCAGTTATCGGCGCGGTCGCGCATGACTTCCATTTCGAACTCCTTCCAGCCGAGCAGAGATTCCTCGATCAGGACCTCGGAAACGGGCGAGAGATCGAGACCGCGGGTGATGATTTCTTCGAACTCGTCACGGTTGTAGGCGATGCCGCCACCTTGCCCGCCGAGGGTGAAGGCGGGGCGGATGATGAGCGGGAAACGACCGATCATTTCGGCGACTTTCTTCGCTTCTTCCATGGTGTGGGCGGTGCCGGAGAGTGGCAGATCGAGGCCGATTTTGAGCATGGCGTCCTTGAAAAGCTGGCGGTCTTCGCCCTTTTCGATGGCATCCGGCTTCGCGCCGATCATGCGCACATTGTGGCGCTCCAGCGCGCCGGATTTGTGCAGCGCCATCGAGGTATTGAGCGCAGTTTGGCCGCCGAGAGTGGGGAGTAGCGCGTCGGGTTTCTCGCGGGCGATGATTTTTTCGACCACTTCCGGCGTGATCGGCTCGATGTAAGTGCGGTGGGCGAATTCCGGGTCGGTCATGATGGTGGCCGGGTTGGAATTCACCAAAATTACCTCGTAGCCTTCTTCCTTGAGCGCCTTGCACGCTTGCACGCCGGAATAGTCAAACTCGCAGCCTTGGCCGATGACGATGGGGCCGGAGCCGATGACGAGGATTTTATGGATTGAGGTGTCTTTGGGCATGGTGAAACGAGGGTAGGTGAAATTTCCGGTGTCTGGCAGGGAACCGCTCGCTTGTAAAGGGTGGGATGAAATGGCCAGCCAACGCGGACCTTGGCGTTCCCGGACTCAACGCCGTTGCATGCCCGGCGGCAGCCAGTCCTTGGAGGCAGGGGAAATGGTCGCCTCTGGAGTGGCGGGTGCTTTTTTGCCAGCGGCTGCTGGGGGCGCGGCATTCAATGCTTTGGTGTGAATATCGATGCGCCGCTCGATCTCGTCCGTGCTGAGCAGGCCGACGAAGCGGTCCACCTCGCGCCCATCGCGGAAAATTCTCACATCCGGGATACCGCGAACGCCTTCTCGGGCGGCCAGCTCGGGGTATTCATCGACATCGACTTTGCCGATCAAAACGACGCCGCTGTTCACTGTAGCAATGTGATCGAGGATCGGAGCGAGTTGCCGACACGGGCCGCACCAGTCCGCATAAAAATCCATCACCACCACCTTGCCGGGCTGTTGGCTGAATGCGTTGTAGTCCCCAAGTGTGACCTTGGTCACCCATTCACTCGGGATGACGGTAGCTGTTTTGTTAGCGGCCTCAATAGCGGCTTCCGCAGCTTTTTCCTTCATTTCAGCGACAACTTTGCGGGCCTTGGTACACGAAACGAGGCTGCAAAGAACGAGCAGAGTTAATAGCTTGTGAGTTCTCATGGGTTTACCAATTGGGTTTTGGTTGGCTGTGAGGCGTTTGGCAGGCGCTCCATGCCCTTGACCTCAGGCCGCCAATCCTTATCGACGCGCTTGATGCCGTAGAGCACTTCTTCCACTTTGAGATTGATCTGTTGCAGCGGCCACAATCCTTGAAATGCAAAGACCCGCTCGCCCTCCAGGACCATGATGACTTTCGGTGGTTGTGTGACTTTTTCCGCTGTGGCGATTGCTGGAAAAGCGACGATGTCCGCACGCACCACCTGCACATGCGGGCCAAACTTCTTCGCCACTTGGTTCAGGCGATCCGCCATTTGCTCACTCTCAATATTTCCGGGAGCGTGGCAGTGGAGAATGCCGAGCACGGGGCCGCGGTGAATTCTGGAAGCGTTTTCCAGATATTTGAGGAGATCGGTGAGTTCCCCATCTTTGGGATGTGCGAGTGGCTCCAAATGCATGACGCCTGTCGCGGATTTCTTGGGTGTAGCGGTCTCTTTCAAGAGCGTTACTGAACTCCGCTCAACCTTCTCCAAGCGTTCAGCCACCTTCTTGCCATCCATTTTCATCACCAACACAACCATGATAATGGCCAGTACTAGCATGAATATTCTGCCGACCCATTTTGCAACATGTTCATTAGGCATTGGTAGAGGGGGTGTTGTGTAACTTGTCCTAGATGATGAATTTTTTGAAAATTACAATGCAAGAGTCTTGTTCTTGGCTTTCTGCGGAATCATTCCGTGTCCCAAACGATGCGGAATCCCAGGTCAGGGCGGCGCAATGAACGATCTGATGTCCACTCGCGGCTGAGCGCATTGCTGCCGGATTTTTGAAATGAGCCGCCTACGATCACCCAGTTGCGCTCACCGAGCGGATTGGTCGGATTCATCGCGGGCTGGCTCGCCCATTCACTGACTGAGCCGGCCATTCCTAACAGGCCAGTCGGTGTGCGATCTGCGGAGTCTTTCGCCACCGGCAGCCAATCGCTCGGGGTGAGCGCAGCCGGCTCTGGCAGCTCACGCCGCATGGCGGCAAACCATTGCTCTTGGCTCGGCAGCCGCGCTTTTTTCCATGCCGCAAAAGCCGCCGCATCCCACCAATCCACGCCGACCACTGGCGTGTCCAGAGTCAGCGTGTGTTCGTTCCAGCGCCCACCGCTTTTCGCGGCTGCGAGCAAGGCGCTCCAATCATCTGGCACGTGCGAGGTTTTCTCGGCTGGCTGCTCGGCGTGATCGTAGGTGCGCTCGAGTTGGTCCTTGGTGAGAGTTTCCAAAGTTTCCAAAAACTCCGCGTATTGGCCGATCGTCACCTCGTGCGAGGAAATCCGAAACGCGCTGAGTTCTTGCTGCGCTCCATCGGGTGTCGGGTGCGTTCCCGCCGGAATCTCGACTGGCCCGGGCAGCTCCGCGCGCACCACAGGCGCTGGTCTTTTCTGACCCGAAATCGCAACGAAACCCGCTGCTAGGGCGATCATCAGGATGCCAGCCGCCGCGATCCACAGCATCGGCTTGGCACTGCGTGCTTTGCGGGGCGCGCTCGTTTCCGGCTCTGGCGCGGGTTCGGTGAGCTGTTGCTGGATTTGTCCCGCGATGTCGGCGACTTGGTGCCACTCGAGCGTTCCTTCTAGCTCCTCACCGCGCATCCATGAGAGCAGCGTGAGTGTCCTGGTGGTGCCGGGCTGGTCCTGAGCCACCAGCGGAACAAGCGCGTGACCGAGTCGGGAAATGTCGCGCGCTGTCTCATCGGGAGCACGAGTTCCAGCGATGGCCAGATTGTCCAAGCGCACCACGCCGTGTGCATCGGATAGATATTTTCCAAGTCCAGCGGTGAGCACGCATGACCGAGCGTCTCAAGATGTTGCTGGGCCGCCGCGATCTGGCAGAGCATCGGCGCGAGTTCCGAGGGCAGCCGCGTGTTCTGTGAGCGGATGATTTTTCCCAAAGACTCACCACGCAGCAGCTCGCGAACGGAAAAACAATGCTCCGGCGAATCCACTGCTTCATACACCGAGCCGATCATCGGATGGTCCACCGCCGCCTTGGCGCGGACGTCAGCTAAAAATGCCTGCTTCTGCTCTATGCAGTCCGTGCGCAGCTCGTCCACCAGCACCTCACGTGCGACCGATTTCTGCTCGGCCAACCATGTGCAGATTCGCTCGTCCTCCGTCAGCCATTGCTTGAGCTGATACTCGCCAAGGCAACGGCTTTCAGGTGCTGGAATCATGTCTGGGTGTCTGGGTTAAAAAAATCCGCTCAGTCGGCAGGCAGAGCTGGTAACAATGGCAGCTCGGGATCGAAATCCGGCGGCATCGAATCTTGAAATTCCGGCAACATCAAATCGCCTTGTGGCATGCTCGGTTGCTTCGGAATCCGCGCCGCCAAGTCACGCGGCCACGCCTGCACGTCCAGCACTTCGCCCGCATACGTCAAAGAAACCACCTGCCCGTAATACGTGTTTCCGCCGAATAACTGCTCCGTCTCATGGTCAGCGCGCGGCACAGTGTAGGTCATGCGCAGGCTCTCCTCGCCACCCATCCAATCAAACGGCAGCGAGGTCCACTGCTCGCTGACCCATGAATTATCATCCAGTTGCACGATTTCTCCCTTGCTGCTGCGGTTGAAAAAAATCACCTCCACTCTGATCTGGGTGATGTCGATATTTTCGCTTGGCGACTTCTGAACGGGGATAGTGAGAATCACTTGTTTGCCGCTGGCATGATTTGGGTTCTTGAAAATGCGGACTCGCCCGAGCGATAGCTTACCGAGCATGGCATCGGGAGTTTCAAAGCCGTCGCGAAGTTTCGCCGCAGCCATCGGATACAAGGCACCTGCGCCCGTTGCGCCCATTTGGAACACCTTTTCATAATGCGCCGCCGCGAGATCGAAGACGCCCATTTGTTCATGCACCAAGCCAAGCTCGTAATGCACACCCGCGTCTTCCGGCGACTTTGTTAGAGCCTCTTGCAGCTTGACGATGGCCCGTCCCATATCGCCGGCCACGCGCGCTTCTCGCGCTTCGTTCACCATGCGCTCAGACCAAGGATCGGCGACTTGCGGGACTTTGAGCGGCGTCGGTGGGATCGCGGGTTCTGGGCGTGGTGGTTCGGGTGCGGCAATTGGCTTGATCGGCTGAGCCGCCACAGGCGGGCGGGCGGCAAGCGCGGGTTCACTCGCAAGTGCCGGAACCCGCACAATCACAGGGCGAGGCACTTCTTTTTCCACCACCCGCACCACACGGGATTCTTCAAAACGCGTGGCCAATGCCATGCCAGCCACCAGCAGTTGCACAAATGCCATCAGCGCGAGAAACCAACAAGCCACCGGAAAAGCCGAGAGTTTGTGGCC
>JBGSLX010000348.1:0-10221 GCA_041740475.1 Akkermansiaceae bacterium
TCGGCATCCCGGAAGCATTCGCGCGGCGGCGAACCCATCGAGCGGTCGCCTGCATCTGGAGTGGATTCCGGGAAAATGTGAGCTGGAGCCATTTTTGCGCGAGCTCTGCCAATTCGGCTACGTGGCGGCTCCGTCTGGGTCGGGCGGTGGCGATCATGAGCGGCGGCGGTTGGCCACGCGGCTCGGGCTTTGTGCGGCGTTTGCACTGAACACGATGGCCTTCATGCTGCCGGTTTATCTGGGGATGCCGGCGGATTTCGAGTTTGCCGCTTTGTTTAAGCTGATCGCGTTTTTGTCCGCCACGCTATCGATGTTGGTGGGCAGCGGTTATTTCATCGAGCGAGCATGGCGCGCGGTGAGGGCGGGTTCGCTGCACATCGACCTGCCAATCGCGCTGGGACTGATCGCAGCCTACAGCGGATCGATCATCGGCTGGGCGGTCGGCAGCGAGCGGCTGTTGTATTTTGATTTTGTCTCGATCTTCGTCTTTCTGATGCTGGGTGGGCGGTATTTGCAAACCGAGGCGGTGGACCGAAATCGGCGGCGATTGATTCGGCAGCAGCCGGTTCCTGAGGCGGTGCCAATGGCGGATGATTCCGGTAAAACGACGGCGCGTGAGGACATCGTGCCGGGGCTGAAATTTCTGCTGGGACCGGGTCAGGCGCTGCCGGTGAGCGGTATTCTAGCAGCAAATGCGGCGGACTTTTCGCTGGAGTGGATCCACGGCGAGGCGGAGCCGGTGCAATTCACGGCAGGATCGAGACTGCCTGCGGGCGCGATTTTGCTCAGCCGCACGTCCGTCGCGCTGACTGCGGTGGAAACCTGGGAGGAATCGTTGTTGGCGAAGCTGATCGCACCGCCGACGGGGGATCGTGGCTCGCCGGGGCTGGATCGCTTGCTGCGTGTCTATCTTGGAATCGTGCTGGCCTTGGGCGTGGCGGCGCAAGTATGGTGGGGGCTGCGTGGTGATTGGCTGACTGGCATGCAGGCGATGATTTCGGTGTTTGTGGTGTCTTGCCCGTGTGCGCTGGGGGTTTCGATTCCGTTGGCAGACGACATGGCGGCGTCTGCGATGGAGCGGATGGGCGTGTTCGTCCGCACGGCGACGCTGTGGCCACGGCTGCGGAAAGTGCGGAAAGTCATTTTCGATAAAACCGGGACTCTGACGCTGGAACGGCCTGTTTTGGAAAACCCCGAGGACGTTTCAAATCTCGACGATGCTGCTGCGCTCGCGCTCGCCCGCATGACTCGTGGCTCACTTCATCCGGTGGCGAGATCCTTGCTGGAAGCGCTGGGGCTGCGCGGCCAAAAGCTACTGGCGGAACACGGCGATGGCGGACCGCGCGAGCACCCGGGAATTGGGATTTCGCTCATCAGCGGCGTCGAGCGCTGGTCACTGGGTAAGGCTGGCTGGTCCGGTATGGCGGCGGAGGCGGTCTCGGCAGAGGCGGCCGGCAGCGAGCTTAGGAAAAATGGCGAGTTAATGGCGGCCTTTCAATTTCGCGAATCTCTGCGTCCCGAAGCGCCAGCGATGCTGCGGAAGCTCGAACGCGCGGGTCTCGCACTCCACATTTTATCGGGCGATCATCCCGAAAAAGTACGGCTCATGGCGGAAAAGCTGCAACTCCCGAGCGATCACGCGCACGGTGGACTTTCCCCCCAAGAGAAAGCCACACGCGTCAAGGCGCTGGACCAACTGGACACGCTGTATCTCGGCGATGGGGCGAATGACTCGCTCGCATTCGATGCTGCTTTGGTGACCGGCACGCCGGTGGTGGACCGCAGCCTTCTGGAGTCCAAGGCGGACTTTTACACCTTGGGATCTGGACTCGGCTTTCTCTCAGCGTTGCTTGAAACAGCGGCCGCACGAGCGAATGCGGTGCATTGCGCATTCGCTTTCGCGCTGGTTTACAACGTCACGACGGTGGCTTTTTCGATGGCAGGCAAGATGAGTCCTTGGCTGGCCGCGATCTTGATGCCGATGAGTTCGATTGTTTCGATCGCGATCGTCGCGACAATTTCCCGCAGGAAACCCCGAAGAATGGTTGAAATCGTTGAACGAGGTTGTTAGTCCTTTTTTTGCTACCCCGAAAAAAATGTCATCGCCAGCCCCCAAATTCATCAGGAATCTGAAATCTTCCTGATGATACAAATCGCGAGTTCTGAACGCATCGATCCACTCCTCCGTTTCGCATCTGAATCAACAAATCCCCGGAAACCCAGAAACCCAGCACTGACCAGCCACACCTTTTAAATCACATGGAAGCACGATACGACATCCGCGAACAAATCGGCAAAGGAGGCCTCGGCACCGTTTTTCGAGGCTACGACACTCGAATGAACCGCGAGGTGGCCATCAAACGCATCCCTCTGCATAGTTCAGACCCTACGTTACAAGAAGAAGCAACTCGCCAATTAATCAAGGAAGCGGGGGCGCTCGCGTCACTTCAGCACCCGCACATTGTGACGATATACGATGTCGGTGCTGATGAAGACGGCCCCTATGTAGTGATGGAGCTTTTGACCGGCAGGTCGCTCGATGAATTGATCGATACCGCACCGCTCACTTGGCCGGATTTTCGCGAGCTTGTGCTGCAAACTCAGGAAGCGCTGATCGGTGCGCACGAACTCGATTTGATTCACAGCGACATCAAGCCCGCCAACCTGATGCTGAGTTGGCTGCCCTCCGGGAAATTCCAAGTAAAGATTGTGGACTTCGGGCTCGCCACTCTCACACAGAGCCAATCGCAGGAAGAGCTCAATGCCATGGAGTCAGTCTTCGGTTCGATCTTTTTCATGCCGCCAGAACAATTCGAACGCAAGCTGCTCGATGCTCGTTCTGACCTCTACTCCATGGGCTGCGTTTATTATCAGGCGCTGGCTGGCGTTTACCCCTACGACGGAAATAGCGTCGAAGAGGTGATGCAGGCTCACCTCAGTCATCAGGTGAAGCCGCTGCAAGATGTCCGCGCGGATATTCCACTTTGGGCGTGCGACTGGGTGATGTGGCAGATCAACCGGATGCCAGAAGACCGACCGGAATCGGCCCGGGAATCGCTCGGTCTCTTTTTTCAAAACGACATGCTTTCCAATCCGGCATTGAGCCAGGGGGAGGCGAATTCTGGGAGCGGCCAGAGGCGTCCACGCTTGATCATTCCGGACGCCCCATCAGGCATCAATCCGGCAACCACAACACACCCAGTGCAGTTGACCACCGCGACAGCGCCAGTCCTGAGAGTGCAGCAAGCCACGGCCTCAGTCCCAATGCAGACTGCGACATCGCGTTTCGCCACTGGCGCGACGGCCCCTGTTCTGAAAATCCAGAAAGTGACGGCGGCGGTGACGCCTATCTCGGCGGATGATGCACCACCGGAAGAAATTTCCACTTCTGCACCTTCACCGGTATCTTATGAAGATTATCGTTCGTCCCTAGAGCCAGAAATCGCTGAGCCAACCACACCAGATCCAGATACCACGTCGCCTGAAGATACGAAACCGACAAGCTTCACTGCGGAGTTCGAAATCCCTCATCAAGTCGGCAGCTCGACCAGCACCATCCGACTCATGTCCAGCGGTCAACCGTTGCATGCACAGGCACCCAGCCAACCGCTCGAACCACCCAAACAAGCGAACTCCACCAAGATCCTTATCGGTTCTGCGGTCGGAATCGTGATCATCGTCGTTGCGTTCTTAGTCTTGAAAAAACCAGCAGCTACCACTTCTGAGCCCCCGACTTCAGTCGAAAAACCAGCGGAACAAATAGTAACTGACGCACGGATCCAAGTTGCGGAACAACCGCCAACAGCAACAGACGACATCATTCCTAACGCTCCTCCCGTCACAGCGACTACAGGTGGCAAACTCCCTGAACCTTGGAGTCATGCCAAACTGTATCCTGGGGACCCTGCTGGCTCAGCAACTTATGACGCCGGAAAGTTTATCGTTACGGCAGCAGGCTCGCTGGGAGGCCCAAGCGATGGCGGGGAGTTCGTTTATCAAACGATGTCAGGTGATGGTTCAATAAAGGCCCGTGTGATCGATGCGGGAAATCCTGAAGGTATTTCACGCGTGGGAGTCATGATTCGGGAAGATGTTCAGTTTAGTAGCAAGTCGGCCTCACTATATGTGACCAACAATCAAAACCTCCGCTGGTTATATCGACTTGAGAATGAACAAAATCCGCTTCTTGCCAATGGTGCTGGCAAAGCGATTACTCCGAACACATGGGTCAGTTTAGAGCGCAGCGGCAACTTGATCACTGCGAAATTTAGTACGGATAACGTCACGTGGCTGACAATCGGACAGGAAACCATCGCATTTTCCGCAAATCCATTGATCGGTATCATTTCAACCAGTGGCAGTGCTACGGAATTATCAACCGCAACCTTCACGGATGTGGTCGTGGAGCCATGATGCGTGTCGTCAGAAATCTTGATGATCAAACGCCAAAACTCTGAATCGAGGCTCTCTCATTTGGGTTGCGCGGTAAGATGGTAAACGCATGCGACTTCTGCTGCGGCCAATGAGCTTGGCGACTTTTAATCGTCATCAATGTCACGATTTCCAGCAGCAATTTCCCGAACAATGGTTGAAATCGCTTATTGGCCCCGCTAGGTATCAGGTCGTCCTCCCGTAAAACACAAACAATGATGTCAACTGCGCCGCAACCTCATCAGGAATTCGAAACCTCGTTGCTACAACGAATCGCGAATTCGGAACGCTACAACTTATATCAGGAAGCATTCCGCATCGCGACTGGCTTGCCGCTGCGTTTGGTTTCCTCTGACCCCGAGGCCTGGTGCCTGGACGATCAAAACATCAACCGCAGCCCGTTTTGCGAAGCGCTCAATCTGTGCAAAAGCGCATGTGGTGCCTGCGTGGAAACCAACCGCCGCTTGATGAAAGAAGCCGAAGTCAACGGCCCAACCACTTGTCATTGCTTCGCTGGACTCTGCGCGACCGCCGTGCCCGTCAAGATGGGAGCCTCGGTCATCGGGTACCTGAAGACCGGCCAAGTATTCAGCCAAGTGCCGACAGAAGAAGACTTCGAGCAATTGCTGGGAGCCATCGGTCGCAAAACGCTTGATAAGGCTTCATGTGAAACTCTGAAAGCCACTTATTTTCAAACACGATACGTCGAGCCACTCCGCTACCAAAGCATGGTTACGCTACTGAACAGCTTCTCAGAACAGCTCAGTGAACACGCCGAATCCCTTGCCATCATTGAGGAAGGCAGCGAACCAGCCGCTATTGCTAGAGCACGGAAATACATCCACGCCCATCTCGACCAGCCGCTGCCGCTTGGGCTCGTGGCTCGTCACGCCGGGCTAAGTGAGTCGCATTTCTGCCGCTTGTTCAAAGACTCCGCCGGATTGACCCTGACGGACTACGTCAATCGCTGCCGGATCGATTGGGCAAAACGCGAGCTGTTAAAATCCGAGTCGCGGATTTCGGAAATCGCCTTCATGATCGGTTACCAATCATTGTCGCAGTTCAATCGCAGCTTCGTACGCATCGTCGGCCTATCCCCCACCCTCTACCGCAGACAGCGGCTTCAGCGTGTTGCATCCTAATGACTTAGCTCCACCGATCATCCACTTCACACTTTTGTCGCGCAACACACTTTAAATTCACATGGAAGAACGATACGAAATTCGCGAGCAAATCGGTAAAGGTGGCCTCGGAGCGGTTTATAAAGCCTTTGACAGCCGAATGAACCGCGAGGTGGCCATCAAAAGAATCCCTCTCGATTCCACGGCTCCCGACATGAAGGAAGAAGCCGCGCGCCAACTCATCAAGGATGCTGGCGCTCTGGCATCGCTCCAACATCCCAACATCGTGACAATCTACGATGTCGGAATCGACGGCGACGTGCCTTACGTGGTGATGGAACTCTTGAGCGGCAGGTCGCTCGATGAATTGATTGAAGGCGCTCCGCTCACTTGGTCAGATTTTAAAGAACTGGTTTTGCAAACCCAAGAAGCTCTCATTGCCACTCACGAGCTCAATCTGACTCACAGCGACATCAAGCCATCCAACCTCCTAATGACTTGGCTGCCTTCCGGGAAATTCCAGATCAAGATCGTCGATTTCGGCCTAACCACACTCACTCAGGGCCATTCGCAAGGAGCTAACCACGAAATCGAACTCGTGTTCGGATCGATGTTTTTCATGCCCCCTGAGCAGTTCGAGGGCAAACAGCTCGATGCACGTTCAGACCTCTATTCGATGGGCTGTGTATATTACCAAGCACTGACTGGAATTTGCCCGTTTGTTGGAGCGAATGCTCAGGAAGTGATTGAAGCCCACCTCCATCACAAGCTCATACCGCTACAGGATGTCCGCGCCGATATTCCGCTTTGGGCGTGTGACTGGGTGATGTGGCAGATCAACCTTCAGCCAGAAGATCGGCCAGAATCCGCACGCGAATCACTTTCTCTGTTTCTACAGAACAACCAATTTCCCAACCCCGAGCTTAGCCTTGGAGACACATCCTCTCAATCCAGTGCTAATGCTCCACGACTCCTAGTTCCTGTCTCCGACACTGTGGAAGTTGCGAATACGACGTCGGCCCCTGCATCGAGTCAGGCACCGATCAACAAACCTTCTGCTCCGGCTCTAACCATCGAGAAACAGCCCACTGCTACATCAGTTTCCGCAACACCCGCCCCGAAAGCTCCCGCACCCGCCGTTAAGGAGGTCGTCAAGACCGCAACAGCCGCACAAGCTCTGACACCGCCAGAGGGGTCAAAAACCAGTGTTTATGCCTCAGCCCAAGTGCCGAAACCCGCGCAAGCCTTAGCATCACCCTCTGGTCAGCTCACTGCATCTACCACCGCAAAAGCACAGCCACCACAAAAGCCGCTCACAGTTCAACCGCTTGAGAAGCCCAAAATTTCGAATTCCTCCAAAACTGCGATCGCCGCCATTCTCGGCGTCATCATTGCATTATTTGGATGGTACCTGTTCGACCAAAACAGCAAGAACCGCCAAACGAAAATTTACAACGAGATGATCAGTTATGCGGCGAAAGGTGATGCTGCCGAGTTACCAGTCGATGCTAAGAAACTGGATCAACTCCTCAACGCGGCCACCAACACCGGCGTAGTGGAAGCCCGTCAAACGGTTTACAAGGCTCTCTTCCTTGCGAAAGCGACCGACAACACAGACATCGATCAACGCATCGCAGAATTTGCCACCACCACTGACATGTTGCCAGATGTGCGTGAGGTCCTAATTCGCGACGTGCTGCGCAAACGGAACAACCCAGACGTAGTGCCCTACCTCATCAATTACGCGGCTACCCACAAAAATGACCCTCGCTTTGCTCTGGCAGCGCTTCAGGCGATCCGCCCGATGGTTGGCAACGATCAACTCGACTCACTCTTTGATTTAATACTCACTACGGAGCACGACGAAATACGCAAAGTCGTCGAAGAAATACTCGCTGATCTCATCAAAAAAGCGCCTAACACTTCGGCAATCGCCTCTCGCCTCGTCACACTGTATAAAGAAAGCACTAACGATGATGTCCGTTACTCGATGCTCCGTCTTATGGGACGTCGCGGCGGGGACGAGGCAGTCGCATTGGTAAAATCATCACTCGATAGCGCCGAAACGAAAAATCAGATTGCTGCCATTATCGCACTTGGATCATGGAATGACGTTTCAGTTTTTCCACTGCTTACCGAATTCATCGCTAAAACGGATCAGGTGGACCTGCGCAGTCGCGCTTTTGACGCTGCTCTTAGACTGCTCTCGTCGCCTGCCGCCACAAGCGATGCAAATGCCTACCAGAAGAACTGGATACAGCTTTCTAAGGCTGCCAAAACCAGCGAAGAACAAATCAAAATCATCCGTGGCCTGGCAAATAACCAAGAAGAATGGGCAGAGAAACTCATCGAGCCCTATCAGGACTCGGAAGATGACAAAACAGCGGATCTCGCCATTAGGATGATGGCCAGAATTAAGGAAGTTCGCAAAATCAAAACCAATACTGGCACCAATCCAAAAACGGCTCAGTAGTGCAAAAATATCTTGGCGCTCCTAATTTTTGAATGGGTGGACTTGGGTGACACGCCTGCACTCTTTCATGAACTCAGGCTACCTCGCTGGTAGCCAGGAAATCGAGTTTCCGACGAGAGTCTAGCTGCTCCGTGGTGCCCAGTATGTCCCACGAGACGGGTGTAGTTACGCTCATGAAGGCTGACCTCCGAGACTTTTAGGCTCTAAATTTTAATCTCGTGGATACTTTCTGGCCTATCCGTGATTAAATTGAATCGCCAAACCCATCTCAGCTATTAATCTCGTTCTTCGGTAGAAGACTTAGATAGCACCCAACCTCAACCCAAAAACATGCAAAAAAAACCTCAGCCTCTCACGCCACCAGAGGGATCGAAAGCGAGCGTTTACTCATCTTCACAACAACCGCCACAAACCGCGACCGAAGCCGTGCGAGCACCAGTCGCTGCGCCCGTCGCCCGACACGTGGCGACTACCACGACCCAAGCGCATCAAACGCTTCTGCCGCAAAAGAAGAAAAACACACGCTCCAGTCAAATCGCAGTAGGTGTCGTCATCGGCATTTTGGTCACAGGCATCATTTGGTTTGTATTTTCACTCAGCAACAAAAGACGCGAGGCGTCTCTTTTCAAAGAAATGGTTAGTTATGCTGCCAAAGCTGATGCGACCGAGTTGCCAGTCAATTCTAAGAAACTTGAACTACTCCTGAAGGCTGCAGCCAATCCGACCTTGGTGGAATCCCGCCAGACAGTATTCAAAGCTCTCTACTTAGCCAAAGCGGCTGACGCCACGGATGTCGATAAACGCATCGCAGAATTCACCACAACTGGAGAAATATTGCCGGATGTCAGAGAAACGTTGATCCGCGATGTCATGCTGAAACGAAAAAATCCGGCGGTCGTGCCTTACCTTCTCACGTTCGTGGGGACCAACCAGCAAGACGCCCGTTCTGCCGTGGCTGCGCTCAAAGTGATTCGTGCCCTAGCAAGTCATGAGCAAATCGACTCATTACTCGGCGTGTTGGTCACAACCGAAAACGATGAAGTTCGCAAAACAGTCGTCGAGACTCTGGACGAAATGATCAAAAACGCTCCAGACCGTTCGCTAATCTCGTCTCGCCTCGCCAGCTTGTATGAAGAAAGTAACAGTTCCGTAACACGCTTTTCACTACTCCGTCTGATGGGACGTTGTGGCGGAGCCGAGGCAACCCGAATTGTGCAATCTTTAATCGACAGCTCTGAGACTCAAAATCAAATTGCCGCAATCATCGCACTTGGACAATGGGTTGATGATTCGGCAGTCAAAATACTGGTGGATTTCATTGCAAAAACGGACCAAATCAACCTCAGAAATCGCGCCTTCGATTCAGCTCTTCGCTTACTTTCAGCACCTGATCTATCCAGCAATCCCATCACCTTACCAGATCATTGGAGACAACTATCAGCCTCAGCGAAAACAGGTGACGAACAATATAAGATCATTCGTGGTCTATCCAATAATCCAGAAGACTGGGCTGTTAAAATTATTGAACCTTACAAGAATAGTGATGATGACCGCATAGCAGACCTTGCGGTGCAAGTGTTAGTCGGAATCAACGAGTTGCGCCGTATCAAAGGCTATAACGCTAATGACGCAGCGAGCATTACTTCTAACGCTTCCGTGCCCGTCATACCTAAAGCGATCCAAGGAAAAATTTTTGAAGCTGAAAAATTCACAGCAAGTGAGGGAGTCGAAATCGGAAACTGCACCGATAAAGACGGTGGCATGCAGATCGGATCCATTGAGAATGGCGATTTTTCCACTCATATAATTCATGTTGCGACTTCGGGCACATATCCAATGAATTTCCGAGTTCAGGCGCTTAACGGGGGAACTGTCAATCTGTTTGCAAATGACAGCAAGACCAGTTGCGGCTCTTTAACAGTGCCTGATGCGAATGTGGCGGGCGGATGGAGAACTCTAGAGACTACTGCAAATCTACCTGCTGGCGATGTCTCGCTAAGAATGGAATACGAGGGGAAAAGCGGCTATTTGTTCAACATCAATTGGTTTGCTCTCAACATCGGAGATTCGACACAACCAGCCTCCCCAGCTCCACCGCAGACTTCAACACCTGCACTAACGCAGACAGCGACGCAAACTTATGGAACCTATTTTCAGACCATTGAAGCGGAAAACTTCTCGGCTAACTCAGGGCAC
>JBGSLX010000349.1:0-4388 GCA_041740475.1 Akkermansiaceae bacterium
CAGATCTTCGCCACAGATCTCGACCGGGACGCGATCGACAAGGCGCGGCAGGGTGTCTTTTCCGGAAAGATCGCAGGAGAACTCACTCCGGAGCAGTTGCATCGTTATTTCACCAAAGAGGAGAGCGGCTACCGAGTGCGCGCCGAGATCCGGGAGATGGTGATTTTCTCGCCACACAGCGTGATCAAGGATCCGCCCTTCACCAAGCTCGACATCCTGTGCTGCCGCAACCTTCTGATCTATCTGTCGCCAGAGATACAAAAGAAACTCTTCCCGCTTTTCCACTACAGCCTGAATCCCGGCGGCGTGCTGATTCTGGGGAACGCGGAGACCATCGGCCAGTTCACCGGGCTGTTCGCCACGGTCAGCGGGAAGGCTCGGGTTTACCAGAGGCTGGTCTCCGCCGTACGTCCCGACCCCATCGATTTCCCCGCCTCCTTCGCACCCGGCATGTCCCCGGATTCCGTGGCGCAGGATGGCCGAAAGCCGATCCAAAATCTCCAGACACAGGCGGACCAGCTCATCCTGCGGCGTTACGCGCCGCCCTCGGTGCTGGTGAACGAGCTGGGGAACATCATCCACATCAGCGGCAAGACCGGGAAATACCTGGAACCCGCAGCGGGGAAAGCGAACCTCAGCATCTTCGCGATGGCCCGGGATGGCCTGCGCCACGAACTGACCTCCGCGTTTCAGAAAGCCCTGCGCCAGACAGGCCCAGTGACGCTGCGCGGCCTGAAGATCGGCACCAACGGCGGCACCCAACACGCTGACCTGATTGTCGAGCGGCTCGAATCATCGGAACCTCTAAGCGGGCTGGTGATGATCGTTTTCTGCGACATCGAGCCACCGGCCGAGGCGAAATCCTCGGGCAAGGGCGGCGGGAAAAACGCCAACAACCCACGCCTCCGCGAACTCGAAATCGAGCTCCGCCAGACCCGCGAGGAGCTGCGCAACACGCGCGAGCAGATGCAGACCACGCAGGAGGAACTCCGCTCCTCCAACGAGGAAATGCAGTCCACCAACGAGGAGATGCAATCCACCAACGAGGAGCTGACCACCTCGAAGGAGGAGATGCAGTCGCTCAACGAGGAGCTGCAGACGGTCAACGCCGAGCTGCAGGGACGGCTCGATGAGCTTTCGCTAATCAACAACGACATGCGGAACCTCCTCAACAGCACGGAGGTGGCCACCGTTTTCCTCGACAAGGCGCTCAAGATCCGGCGCTTCACCACGCAGGCCGCGAAAATCACCACGCTCATCCCCGGGGATGTGGGCCGCCCCATTTCCGACATCGCCTGCGACCTCCTCTATCCCGAACTCTGCCAGGACGCGCGCGAGGTGTTGCGCAAGCTCGGCTTCATGGAAAAACCCATCCTCACCAGCGAGGGAAGATGGTTCAGCGCTCGCATCATGCCATACCGCACGGAGGACGACCGCATTGATGGCGTGGTGATTTCCTTCTGGGACATCACCGAGGCGAAGGAACTGGAAGCGAAACTGCATCAAATGCAGCACTCTCTGGAAAACCGCCTCACCGGCAAGACCACGGAATTGAGAGACGCCAAGACGGAACTCAAGGCCGAGCGCAAGCGCCACTCGTGAAACCCCGCAAAAGCGATCCCCCTCATGTCTGGAAAACCAAAGACCGACCAAAGCACCGCCAAACTGCGACGCCGCGCGGAAAAGCTCGTCTCGAAACCGGCCAAGGCGCTCGCCGATGCTGAGACGAGCCGCCTTGTCCACGAGCTGGAAGTCCACCAGATCGAGCTGGAGATGCAAAACACCGCCCTCCGCGAAGCTCGCGACGAGGCGGAAGCCCTGCTGGAAAAATACACCGAGCTCTACGATTTCGCGCCTGTCGGTTACTTCACGCTTACGCCAGACGGCATGATCAAACTCGTGAATCTGACTGGCTCCACCATGGTCGGCATCGGCCGCGCGCATCTGATCGACCGCTCCTTCGCCATGTTCCTCGCCCCCGCGCAGCGCGCCGGGTTTAGGTCATTCCTGAAACAGGTCTTCGAGGAGGAAACCAAACAAACCGGCGAGTTCGAGCTGGAGAACCCAAACCTATCCACCCGCATCATCAGCATCATCAGCATCGAGGCACGGTGCTGCCCCAGCGGAACGGAATGCCGCGCCATGATTCTGGACATCACCGCGCGCAGGGAGGCGCTGGTAGGAATCCGCGCTTCGGAAATCCGCCACCGCCGCCTTTTCGAAGCAGCGCATGACGGCATCCTCCTCATCGATCCAGCCACCGCCAGAGTCATCGATGCCAACCCTTTCATGACCCGGTTGCTGGGCTTTTCGCGCGATCAGCTCTTCGGCAAGGATCTGGTCGAGATTGGTTTTTTCAAGGACGAGATAGCGTGCAGGAGGATGTTCCGCGAGTTGAGAAAAAGTCAGGAAGTGTACTACGAGGATATGACGCTGGATGGCCAGACGGGTCGCTCGCTGCAGGTCGAGGTCACAGCCAAGCTTTATCAAGAAGGCGGCCAGCCTGTGATCCAATGCAATATCCGCGACATCACCACGCGAAAGCTCGCGGAGGGGATGTCACATCGGAACGTGAAGCTGAAACGCGAAATCGCCCACAGGCAAAAGATCGAGGAGAATCTGCGCGCGCACCGCAAGGAACAGAGCATCCTTCTCAAGCAATCGCGCTTGCAGCAGAAACAGTTACGCGACCTTTCCCACCGCATCCTCAACGCTCAGGAAGAGGAGCGAAAACGGATCAGCCGCGAGCTACACGATGTCATCGCCCAGACGCTGGTGGGCATCAACGTCCATCTGGCTGTCCTCGATAAAGGAAAAGCCGTGTCCCCCGCCACTTTCCATCGTCAGGTTTCCAAGACGCAGCGGCTGGTGAAGAAGGCGGTGGCAACCTTCCACGAATATGCCCGCGAGCTGCGCCCGACGATGCTCGACGACCTCGGGCTGATTCCCGCGCTTCAGGTGCACATGGAACGTTTCATGGCGAACACCGGAATCCGGGTGAACCTCACCGCATCCGCGAAGATCGACCAATCACCCGCCGGGGTGCGCACCGCCCTTTACCGCATCGCCATTGCCGCGCTCACCAATGTGGCCCGCCACTCGAAGGCCAGCCATGTCGTGGTCCGCATCGAGCACCTCGAAAACATCATTCGCATGACCATCAGGGACGATGGCGAGGGCTTCCAAGTCATCGACAAGACCGGATCAAGGAAAAAAAACCGGCTGGGGCTGGTAGGCATGAAGGAACGTGCGGAGATGCTCGGCGGATCGTTCCAAGTGGAATCCGCACCCGGCTCGCCCACCACAGTGATGGTGGAACTCCCCGTGCGCTGAAATGGGATTCAGAACTCTAGAACTCAAAACCCGCCCCGAAACCTAATGGCGGGAGACACAAATAATTAGATTTGCGTCTTGTGCTTGAATCTAAATCCCGTTTTAACACACCTATGAAAGCCAGATGGACTGCCCCTTGGGCGAATTCGGAGGAAAAGCCTGCGATTTATCACACACTCGCTCGGGTGGTGGACAAGCGCTTTGCGTTCGCGGCGGATGACAAAGAACAGTTCCGCATCTACATGCGCATGATGGAGAATTTTTCCGGATGCCGGGTGCTGGCTTATTGTGTGATGTGCAATCACTTCCACTTGCTGCTCGAAGTGCCGCCGCGACCGAAAGCGCCACTTACTGATGAGCAGTTGCTCAAACGCCTTTCCGCCCTGTATTCAAAGGCTTTTGTGGCGACGGTGGCCAAGGAGCTAGCAGATGCTCGGCAAAATGTGGCGGACGGGCTGGTGACCGATGGCGAGGCTTATGTGCAGCGTATCCATGAGCGATTCACCTACCGCATGCATGATCTGAGCGAGTTTATGAAAACGTTGCTCCAGCGTTTTACCCGCTGGCACAACACACGGACGAAACGTCGCGGAAACCTTTGGGAAGAGACGTTCAAGAGCGTGATCGTCGAGGACGGGCAAGCCTCCAAAACCATTGCTGCATACATCGATCTCAATCCGGTGCGAGCGGGAATGGTCGCGGATCCGGCGGAGTATCGTTGGAGCAGTTATGGCGAGGCGATGGGAGCTACCGGAAAAAGCGGAGCGAAAGCGAAAGCGGGGCTCGTGCGTGCGATCATGGCCGACAAATGCTGGGAAGCCGACGCGCGGCATTGGGCGGGGAAAATTTCCAAAGAATATCGCATGTTACTATTTGCAGAAGGTGAGGAGAAAACAACGGAAGTGATCAACGAGCAGGGTGAGCGAGTTACGAAGGTGGTGAAAAAAGGCATCAAATCGCAACAAGTGATTTCTGAGGTCGAACGAATGGCCGCAGGGAAAAATGTGGCGTTGAGCAAGATGCTGCGGCTGAAAGTGCGATATTTCAGCGACGGC
>JBGSLX010000350.1:0-2749 GCA_041740475.1 Akkermansiaceae bacterium
AGGCCTGATTGAAATAGAGCCGGAAGCGGAAGTTCTCGTCTGCGAGCAACCACACGGCGTCCTGAGCGGAATCCACTTCCACCAAATGCCCGGTGGGCTGGCCGATGGTGCTCGAAGGCGACCAGAGAATCTCGTGGAAACGCGCCTCCACGCCACCGGCAGTTAGGCGGCCCGAAAGTGAGAGCAAACGGGAGTTGCCGCTGAGCACCTCACCCGTCGCTGCCTGCGAGTTCTCGCTGGGGTCGATGAATTCCGCAGTCACTCGCAGCCGGAAAGGGATGAGCGGATCGAGTAATGGAATGGGGGGATCGACTACGCTCGGGTCTCCCACGGTGAAATTAAAATCGACCGGCAAGATCGCCGTGCCGGGCAGCGGATTGGCCCCACCGGAGTGGCTGGCCAGAGTGACGGTCGTATCGTGCTCTCCCTCCGCGACGACTGCGTTGGTGTCGGCATTTTCCGCGATCCACGTCACCCGCACTGGCAGGATGCTCTCGCTGGGCGGGAGTGCGGCCTCGTCGAGCTGTTGGAAGTCGATGATCGCACGTCCGCGGAAGTTCGCCTGCTCTGGGTCCTCTGCGGTGAAAACACGCGTCGAGTGGGTGATGAAGGCGGCTCGCACCCGGGCGTCGATGTGGTGTGCGGCATCGCCCGCAGTGGGCACGAAGGAAATTTCATCGACCCAGCCTGCGTCGGCTCCGTTGGCAATGCTGATATCTTTCGCATAGGCCCACTCTGCCGTGTGTTCGCCCGGCCCGAGAACCACCGAGACTTTCACCCAGCCCTGCTCGCCAGTGATCGACGCAAACGGCACCGGCGATCCATCGACAAAAAAGTACAGGTAATCGTAATCCAGCTCGCAGGAAACCTTCCACCAAAAGCTCAACGTGCCCTCGCCACTGAAGGTCGTGAAAAGCGTGGAATTCTGGTTGTTTCCCGTCGCCCCGCTCTTCGCCGATGACGAACCGACGTGACTAACAGTCGCATCCTCGGACCAGCCAATCGGGCTGAATGGCCGCGTGGATTGGGTGAAAATTTTTGCCGGATTCTCCACCGCCGAGGCCAAGTCCGCGTGAACTGGAGCGGACATCATGGCGATGAGCGCGATGCTCAGGCCGATGATCCGGCGGAGGAAGATGAGCGGCGAGATGGCTCTCGTGAGTTGCTGGTTCATGGTGAGAGGAGATTGAAATCAGGACCCTCACCCGCAGGGAGGATTGCGAACGCCCATTTTGGGCCATTCACGTTTAAGGATTTTTTGCGGCGCGGTGGCGCGGCGGTTTTTCAATCTCGGAAAAATTTTCCTTCAGGCCTGATGGATCGATGAGGCATCGGTCATTCGCTGGAGACCGGCGCGCCGCCTACACCTTCTTCTTTCTCGCTGATGACCAGCCTTTCCTGCCGGAATGGGAACAGGCTCCTCGACTGATTTTTTATAATGCACAAACGAAAGGCAAGATGCCCATGCTCCTTCCAACAACTTCACCTCATGTTTGAACAAACCTTCAAAAACATCGACGACCTGCTCTGGAAAGACGCCGATTGCACCAGTGAGCTGGATTACACCGAGCAAAGCTCCTAGCTCCTCTTCCTGAAATACCTCGATTCCCTAGAAACTGACAAAGCCCTCACCGACGAGATCAACCACGTGGAAGAACTCCAATTCGCCTCGCCGCCCTCTACCAGCAAAAGCTTGCCGCGCTGGAGGCCTTGAAAAAATCCCTGCCCAAACAAGCTTTATCTGGAGAACTCATATGACAACCGCAATCATCGTAAAATATGTCGCTTGGGCACTGGTAAATGGGCTTGGACTAGCAGGTGCCTGGTTCGTGAATTTCACCGAAAGCGACGAGAGCCAAAGGAAGAAGCTCACACGGGCGGGCAAGCTTGCCTTGCCATTGGCGTTGGTCTCGTTAGCGCTCGCGCTCGGCCTGACGGTCCACGATGATCTGACCAACAAGAGGAAATCGCGTGAACGCAGCTTGTTAGAAGCCGACTGGGATTTCAAGATGTCGGAGATCATAATGCTGCTGCGCCAGAAACAGGACAAGCAGTTTCAAGTCACCAATCAGTTTTTGATGACGATGAACCTGTCACCAGAGGTATTGGCCGAGGTCAACGCCCTGAACGAGCGGCGCACGGTGCTTCAATACCAGTGGGATGAGTTGCAACGTCAGCATGCGGAGCTGAACCGCAGCGGAAATTCCGATGCTTTGGAGCGACAGCAGATGGGTATACGGATGAGCGAAATCACACAGGAGATCGAATCCGTTCTGAACCGTTTAGTAGGTCATGAGGTCGGGACTCCACCGGAATCGAATATGCCAATACCGGAACACAAAAATGGGCTGCCTCCGAACGAGACTCCAGGGCCACCCAACGACAATCGGCTGCCTGCCCGTGGCAATCAGGCCCCGTCAGCGCCAACAGGCTTGCGAGTCATTCCAGAGTGAACAGTTGCAGGTATTGAGAAATTCATTTCTGCATCGTGTGTCTCCGAACATGAGTATTCTCTTTCGTCATTCAGCGTACTTCGGCAAACGGATGGAGTTCTATGAGGTGGGGGTTAATGCTCAAGGTGGGTCTGGATATCTATCTGCCCTTGGCGGTTCCTCCGCGCCGGATGACGCCAAAAAACGCCGGATCGCGGAAAATCTCATGTTTGAAGGCTCTTTCGCGCTCTCTGCGCAGGTTTTGCAGGAATTCATTGCGAACGCTTTGCGCAAGCCGCATCTGGGTATCAGTGAAG
>JBGSLX010000351.1:0-2771 GCA_041740475.1 Akkermansiaceae bacterium
GGATGCCAGCCGATGCATTTACGAAGCCAGCCAGCCGCCACAGAAAAATTCGTTTCCATGGCGACGAGCCATCGGGTCTTAAGAAACTCGGCCCGAGCCGTCGTCATCTGAGGACGGCACTTCGTAACGCTTCTCCTCGACCATTGGTGGCACCACCGGATGGGGCACGAAATCCGTTTGCGCGGCTTCTTGGTCGGCTCCCCATTCGTGAAGTCGCGTATTCGCGTTGGCAGAATGGCGCGTGCGTGGGAACTGCTCTACCACTTGGTGCATGATCGCGATCGCCGAGTCGCGGTCGCCGAGCACTTCGTCATACAACTCCGCCAAGCGGAACAGGAAATACGCCGCATCGTTCACTTCCCACTCTTGGCTCTCCAGAGCGTAGCGGATCGTATCAATCGCCGACTGCGGATCCTCCAGGTTGTCTTTGTAGATTTTGGCAATTTCCACCCACGGCAGGCGGTTGAGCGGATCCGCTTTTGCCGCTTCTTTGTAGGGCTCGATTGCGGCGAGGTAATCGCCTTGTGCCACCTTCACTCGGGCGTCGTGCATCACGTCCTTTTCGATCATTTCCGAGCTATCATACACGGCGTGAGTCACGCGTTGGGCGAAGAATGGCAGCAAGTAAACCACGACAAACACACCGACGATGCCTGAGCTGACGAACGTGAGGAGAATGCCGCTGAACATGCGCTCCCCTTCGATAGAGCTGTAATCCGAGCGCAAGCCATTCAACTTCTCATCGGGATCGCCCATTTCCTCGATCTTCTGGATTTCCACCTGCATCTTGTGCATTTCCCGGCCCTTCTTGGCGAAAAATCCCCAACTCAAGAGGCCCAGAAAAATGAGAATCAGATACATCAGCCATTTCATGATCTGCGTATCTAGCGGCATCGTCTGCCGGGGCGGAAGCAAAAATTCCGAGTATCAAGCACAGGGTTCCTACACTAGGGAGTTGAACCGAAAACCTTTACCTCATTTTTAAGATCTCGGATCCCAAAATGGCGAAAGCCAACCCCATGGGAGGTCATGATCCGTGAAAATCCGCGTCATCTGCGGTCAGGAATCTTTTAGCTTCCTTAGTGTATGAACCCTGAGATCAAGCGCGGCGTGCGTTGCGGCCTTCGTCGATGAGTTTCCAGAAGTGCTTGGAGTTCGCCAGCGCCTCATCTTCTGCGAGCGGCATTTTCGAACGGAACAGGAAATCGGAAAACGTCCCCTTATTAAGCACGCGGTGAACGATCACCGAGCCGTCTTTCACCTCGAAATAAAAGCGGTAGTCCTTCGAGCGGTAGCGATACAACAGAATGCCGTCGCGCTCGAGCCGACCAAAACGCTCGCCATCCAGATTCGCCAAGTCTTCCTCGCCCACCCTGAATTCTTCGAGAAGTTCAAGCTGCTCCAAAGTATCCAGTCCCGAAAGCTCGGCGGCACTGATTTCGTTAAAGACGATTTGCAACACAGGCTCAGACTAAAACCATGCGCGCCGTCTCGGAAAGCCGAAACAAGCGCTCATTCAAAGTTGGCCGCAGCGTCGGACTGTAATTTCGCAATACCCATTTCAAAAACCGCACTCTAGTCTCCAGCCGTGACGATTCAGGAAGGTGACATGTTAGTGGCAGCCCCGGAGCGCTGGGATGAAGTTTGTTTTGCCGTGCCAGCGCTGCGTGCATTGATCGCATCCGGCATCAAGGTCGGGGTGTTGTGCTCCGCCGAACAACGGGAATTCTGGGAAACTCTGCCCGAGCTGGCAGTCATCGAGTGCCCAACACGAGTACGCAGTGTGGTGCCGACGATCCGCGGGAAATGGGCATCGTCACTGTGTTGGGAAGTCGGCCGCGCAGCCAATGCCGCACGGCTCGCCGATATCCCGCGCCGTCTCGGGCCGCAGAACGGAAGGTTCATCAAGCCTTTCACGGACCCACTGGAGTTTTCGGAAAAACCCACAGAGCACCGCGTGCGCTTTTACCTCTCTGCGTTGGAAAAAATGGGGATTGCCACGGTGAAACCGGAGTTTTTCGCGCCAGTGGACATCGGCATCGCACCAGTCAAGAAGACGGTCCTGCTGAGTCCAGAATCCGAGTTTGGAGCCAATCACGAGTGGCTGAGCGAGCGCTGGAAGGAAATCGGGACTCGTCTGCTCGCCGCTGGCTGCCGACTCACTGTGGCGGGAGTGCACGAAAAACGCGGCAGCATGGCTCAGACGCTCGCGGAAGAACTGGAGAGCGAGGTGGAGTTTTTCCACGCTGCACCACTCGCGAGCACGCTGCCATTGCTCGCCGTGCATGAACTCGTCGTGACAGCGGATGGCTACTTGCCGCACCTAGCGTCGCACGTGGGAGCGACGTGTGTCACGCTGTTCGGCCCTAACGATCCGCAATGGAAGCGCCCACTTGGCAAACGCCATACGATGGTCCAGCGCCACGCCGAATGCGCACCTTGTCTATCATCACGCTGCCCGCTCGATCTACGCTGCCAACACGAGCTGGAAGTCGAGCGCGTCTGGACTGCGGTGAAAGGCAAGCTGGCGATCACGGACTAAGCTCACCAAAATCCCTGTCTCCTTCCTCTCGATAAATCCACATCATCGGATCAACCCTCAAACCTTAATGTGTGGGTCTAGGGCGGTGCCAGGGCGTTTGGCTGGAAGGTTCATTATTGCGGGCGGGCGTGGAAGATAAGGTCGATGGCAAGTTTCGGGTTTTGCTGATAGTGAGCGATCAGAGTGGGTAAGTTGCGCTTCTCGTCATTGGGGATAATGGCAAGCAGGG
>JBGSLX010000352.1:0-2129 GCA_041740475.1 Akkermansiaceae bacterium
ACTGTTTGGTGAGATTTTCGACTTCGATCATTGGATGGGATTTGGAGTTCTTGTTGGAAAAGCTGAACGCCGTGAAAGCGGAGTGGCAGAAGTTTCTTGTTTCAAAAAATGTGACAAGGCCAAATCACCAAGAATTTTCCCAGTCGCACGCTCGAAAACTCACTCGATTCTAACCGACTTTCCTCTTGCGCGGTCGTGTGGCTCTATGCAGGTGAAATGTCCACAATTCACCTCCCTGACCATTGCGGAGTCATGTTGCTGCCAGATTGCACATTATTTCCGCACGGTGGACTCCCGCTTAACATCTTCGAGCCACGCTACCGCCGGATGCTAGAGGACGCGCTAGAAACGCATTGTTTTTTTGCAATCGCGCGTCTGACTAGCGAGGAATCCGCGAATCCCGCGACATGCACCGCGCCAGTGGGAACCATCGGACTGGTGCGTGCATCCCATGAGCAGAAAGACGGCACGTCGCAACTCTTGCTGCACGGTGTGATGCGCATGCGATTCACCGAATGGCATGACGATCTCCCCTACCCTTACGCAAGTGTCGAGCCGGTCATCTCGGTCTTTACCCCTGAAAATCAGGCGATTGCTGCGATGAAAACTTTACGTGGAGCGGTCGAGGACGCCGTTCGGCGCTTGCCCGAGGAAGTCAAACTCGGAGTATTTTCGCTACTAGACCGCGCAGATGAACCGGGTCTGATGACCGACATCGTATGCCAGCAGTTCATTCATGAAGCCGACTTGCGGCAGCACTTGCTCGAAATGGAATCCGTAGGATCACGGATTCCGATCATCTGTGACTACCTCCGCAAAGCGAGTGCTGATGCGCTGGACTGAGTTTTCAGTTAGCAAAGAAAAAACGAACCACGGAACACACTGAATACACGGAATTGAGGGTTTGTTTGCTTCGCATTAACTCTCTGAACCTTCCGTGCTTTCTGTGTATTCCGTGGTTAAAATTCCTAATTTCCAATTATGGATTCTTTTTCAGGAAATCCATCACGTCAGCCGCTTGCTCAGCGGTCGATGCCGAGAGATCGCGCCAGACGAGTTTTCCATCCTTGAAAAGAAATGCCTGACGTTTCGCGAAGCCCATCGTGCTGGGGACGCCGAAGGCCTTGATCACGGTGCCATCCTCGTCGGCAAGCAGCTCAAAAGGCAGTTTGAATTTTTCATGGAAAGCCTTCTGTGACTTCACCGAATCCGCGCTGACACCATAAATCTTCACCCCGCTTTTGGTGAGATCCGCATAAGAATCCCGCAGACTGCATGCCTGTTTGGTGCAGCCCGGAGTATCGGCTTTTGGATAAAAATAAACGAGCAGGTAACCAGTAACTCCGACCTCATCGAGCTTCACGAGCTGATCCAGTTGGTTTTTTTGTGAAACTGCGGGTAAAGCCGAGCCATCGGCGAGAGGTTCGGCTGTGGCGCTGGATGCGAGAATCCCGCTGGTGACGGCTGTGAGGAGTTTGCTTAGGTTGGTCATGATTGCGCAACATACACGGGTTTCCAGATTCACAAGCGCGTTTCCGCCAACGCCATGCCAGCTTGGAACCGCAGAATTTCAGAAAACCCGCGCAGGAATTGTGATCCGCCAGCTTGCCAGTTGACCACCCGCAGCGCGACTCCTAGTTTCCTGCGACCCATTGTCATCCTATGAAATCACCAATTACCGTCTCCGTCACCGGTGCCGCTGGCCAAATCGGCTACGCACTCCTTTTCCGCATCGCTTCTGGCGCAGTTTTCGGCCCCGACCAACCGGTTAACTTGCGACTGATCGAAATCGAACCAGGCATGGCGGCTCTCGAAGGCGTGATGATGGAGCTCGACGATTGCGCGTTTCCGCTGCTCAACGAAATGGTCGGAACGTCCGATCTGAACGAAGGCTTCAATGGCACCAACTGGGCGCTGCTTGTGGGTTCCGTGCCCCGCAAGGCTGGGATGGAAAGAGGCGACCTGCTCGGCATCAATGGCAAAATTTTCACCGGTCAAGGTCAGGCCATCGCCAGCAACGCAGCGAGCGACGTGCGCGTCTTAGTCGTCGGGAATCCCTGCAATACCAATTGCCTCATCGCCATGAACAACGCCGATGGCGTGCCCAACGATCGCTTCTTTGCCATGAC
>JBGSLX010000353.1:0-7916 GCA_041740475.1 Akkermansiaceae bacterium
TCCAGCCCGGAAATTCATCATATAGACAGCCCAAAACGAACCCGACCTGAAGATAGACTAATCACGACTTTGTAGTGCCTTTGGTAGAGGATCCCTGCAAAATCAAAGGCTACAGCGTCACAATGAGAAACTTGGGTTAAGAATGCTGCCGCTCGCACCTTTTGGGATTCAGTGAAAAGTCCCAAACATCCTCTTTTTTCGGGTTTGATTTCACCTTACTGACCTTCCGTGTGTTCAGTGTATTCCGTGGTCAAATTTCTGAATCTCTCTTATGCATCGATCTCGATGCGGTAGCGTGGGAGTGAGGCGTCAATTTCGCGGCTCCAGGCATCGATTCCGCCGCGTAGGCCGAAGGTTTGTTTGAGTCCGTGTCCGCGAAACCATGCGACTTGATCGAGCACGTTGCGGCCGCTGTGATCGTATAAAAGCAGCATGGCATCCGGGTCACCGGCGAAGAGCTGTTGTTGCAATTCTTGGGTGAAAAACTCGGCTCCTGCGATGCGGACCGCCTCGTGTTCTTCGCGGGTGCGAATGTCGATCAGGCGCATTTCGGCGAGTTTGTACTGCGCATCGGCAGGCTCCATCAGCATCGTCGAGTCGTGTTCATGGCTGGCCAATAAATGAGCCAAGACTTCCTGCACATCGAGTTCGGCGCGCTGACAGAGCTCAGCGAGAGTTTCCTCGTTGGCAAAGGCGCAACTCTGGCAACCGCCCAAATGATAACGCGCGAACAATGCCCGACGCGCGCCGGGCAGCATTTCCAGAATCGCGCCCATCGGCGTGGTGGTCGTCAAATCAATCGCCTGCATGGCGAATAGGCTATCACCCCGAAAAGCGATGTGCAAACCAAGTGGTTCCAGCGCGATCCTCACTGCGTGATCGGCGCGAGAGAAACGATCATGCGGAAGTAAGTGGACGGCACGACTTCAAGTTCCGCGACCTGAGCGGCGGGGATTAAGCCGTGGAAGCGGACTTCCTCCATGCCGTTGCCGAGTGGAACGATGGTAAGCGCGGGCTGGATCGGAACCCAGACGCTGAGGTCGTTCGAGGCTTGCAGCGCGTAATCCAGATCTGGCAGACTGGCTGGGCGGGTGAAGACGAACTCAAAATCGCCAGATGGCAGGGTGGCAAGCTGAGGAAGCAGGATGGTATCTTCAGTTTCCTCGCTGCCGCCGAGTGCGTATTCGAGCAGCGCGGAAAGCCCGTCCTCATCGACGTCGGATTCGGCATTGAAGTTCGCAGCAGGTTGCTGGTTGAGGAACGTGACAAAGGAAGGATCGGGAATCGCTGCGGAGACTTCTTCAAAAACGCCGATGGCAGAGATTTTCGGGTTGTTTATGGCACCCTTGAGCAGATCAATGTTGAGGACACCATCGTTCACCACGACACCACTAATTGCGTGATCGAAAGCACGGTCCTTGGCTCCGGCGCGCGCAAACACATCGAGCTCAGGAGAGAAAAGATTCGAGCCACCTTCGATGCTCGCGTTGAAGGTGCGGGAGCCAGCGGAGGTGGCGAAGATTTCTGCAAAGCGCAGCAAGACTTGGTATCTTCCATTTGGCAGAGGGATGGAGTAGGTGAAGTTTCCTCCACTCCAGCGCTCGCTCTGATAGAGGACATCATCGTTCGTGTTTTCGATGGGGTTGGCGGTTGTAAAGGTAGCGCCTGTGTTGAAATACGAAATGGGTGTCGAGCCGGCTCCTTGGGGCGCAGTGAGTGAGAAAGCGCCAAATCCAGCGGTGGTGGTGCTGCCTCTGCCCCAGACGATGGTGATGCTATTTACGGCCGCGACTTTGTTGAACGTGAAGCTCACGCGAGCCGGAACGGTATTGGCAGGTCGAGCTGGGCCGATTGCATCGTAGTCGGTGGTCGCAGTTCCAACAGTGGATCCATTGTATTGAACCGTGTATTGAGTATCAGAATTCGCGTTGTCGCCTGTGCCCCACAGCGTGAGGGTGATCGGCGTGCCTGCGGGGATGTCTCCCAGTCCATTGATGGTCGAGGTGGCACCATTCACACCGCCTTCGAAGATGTAGCCATCGAGCAACGGGACGCCATCGACAAAGCCGCCGTTTCCAGTCGAGAAAATGCCATTGGCTCCGGTGGTGGTGAAGGTCACGCCAGTAATGTTGGTTCCTGTGAGTGGTAGCGCCGTCGGATTAGAGGCGGTAATGAGATTCACGGTGGCGGCGGGATTCACATTGGGGTCTCCCACGATGAAATGACTGGCAGTTCCCGCGACGGTAGCAGAAGCAGTGGCCATGTCTGCCAAAACAGTGACGGGTGAAGGTAAAGAAGCCGGTGTGGTATCGGCGAGGTAGAGATTTCCGGCTGAATCGGTGAAGTCGGGACCACCGGCATTGAGGCCGATGACGAACTCAGACGGCGTGGAAGGAAGATTGAGGAAGGTCGCTTGAGAACCGGGAGGAACGCCATCGCCAGCGAGATCCATTAAGTTGCCGAGACTGAGATTGTAATAAGTTCCATCGTTGATTCCGCTGAGAGTGAGGAGCACGCCGCTTTGGTCCGGCAATGGGCTGACGGTGCTGATGGCGGCTCCTTTGTTGACCGCGTAGTGAGCGGGGTTTTCAAGGCTGGCAAGATCCATGACTTGGTTGAAATCAAGCCGAACGGTGTTTGCAGACGGCATCGAGATACTTTCAAGGCGAGGACGATCTGGGATGGAAGTCGCTCCAGTGCCGCGGAAGTTGATCCAGTTGAGGCGAAATAGGTCGGTCGCTCCGGGTGTGCGAGTGAAGACGAAGTAGAGGTCACGGGTGCCGGGCAGGACGTTTTGCAGAATAGTGCCGAAGTCTCGATATGCGGAGCCAGTGTCGGAGACGTTGGCCGTGCCGATGAGATTTCCACCGGGGCTGTCTTGGCGGATCTCGATGTTTCCACCCGCTCCTGTGACGGAAACGCGGAACTGGATCGACTGGATGCCCGCGAGATTCAGTCCACCGAAGAAAATGTTATCACCGTGATCGATGCTGGAAATGTCCAACACGCCACCGACAGGATCGAGAGTGGGCGTGGTGGTGGTGCCAGATTGGCCGTCGCGCGTCTGTGCTTGCGTGATCTTCGGCTGGAGAACCACCTTGGTCGTCCCAAGAATCGGCTCCACGCCGGGTGCTCCGAGGTCGGTGTAATAAGCATCGAAGACATAACCGAGATCTTGGTCGAAGCCGTGAGCGGCGTCGCGCGGCACGACCACCGTGCCCGAGAGAGCGCTGATCTGGTTCTCGTTGTGCTGGTGGTCATCGTGGCCGAGTGAGCCTTCAAACAGCACTGCGGAAGCGGGGATGGTGCCGGAAAAAGTCGAGCCATCCTCCACGTCGGTGACCCACAGAGAAAAAGCGACTTGGTCGCCCCAATCGAAGAACGAGAAATTCCCAGGATAGTCGAAACCAAGGACTGGCGCGTTGTTTCCGGCGTGGATGGTGAGATTCGCACGGGAGAAAAGCTGGTCGGCATCGGTGACGGTGAGCTGCACCGAGTAGGTGCCTGCGGTGGTGAAAGTATGAGTCGGATTTGGCTCCGTGGAATCAATCGAACCGTCACCATTGAAGTCCCATCCGTAAGTAAGGATTTCCGAATCGGGATCGAAACTACCCACGGAGCTGAAGTTGACGGTTAGGGGCAAGCCTCCCGAGGTGATGTTGCTGGAAGCGACGGCGACTGGGGTGGCAGCCGCTTGGGTGTATTGGATTTTAACAAGCTTCGCCCCAGCGGATTCCGAGGTGCCGAACTCGGTGCCCCACTCGATGATGTACATCGCGCCATCCGGGCCGAATTCCATTTCCAGCGGACGATTAAAGCTCAAGTGAGGTGCAAAACGGGTGATTTCAAGAATCGAGCCATCGGGACGAGTGCGAACATCGAAAATGCAGTTGCGCGACCATTCCATGATGAAAACCGAACGGTCATAGTAGGCAGGAAAATTTTTGCCTTGGGCGTGAGCATAGACGGCTCCAGCCATCGCGCAGCGTCCGCCGCCGCCAGAGCCGAGTTCAGAAAATTGTGGGGGTGCGTTACTGCCACCGTCTGCATACCAGATCCATGCGGGTGTGGGATCAGGGAGTAGCGCGGGATTTCCTGCTTGTCCGCCCCCTGTGAGGAAGGAGTTGGTTGTGAAATAAGTGGCGAGATCTTGGCGGATCGTTGCCATCGTCCATGGGTTCCCAGCACCATCGCGGTACGGCTTGTTATCGCCGAGGAAGTAGGGCCAGCCGAACCAGCCGGGGGCTTTCACTTGATTGAACTCATCGTGGCCGCGCACCCCTTCAAACGGGGCTGTCGTGCTGGCATTGCGGTAGTCCGGCCCGACATCGCCGTAATAAAGCCAGCCGGTGTAAGGATCCACAGCGATGCGAAAGCAGTTGCGAGAGCCCTTGGTGTAGATTTCCGGGCGCCCGAGTGGAGTCCCCACAGGAAACATGTTTCCGCTGGGAATGGTGTAGTTCGGATGCGCGAGCGGGCCGCCGCCGACATTCGGTCGAATCCGGACAATGCCGCCACGCAGATCATTGGAATTCGGCGATCCTTTGCGCGCGTCGTTGGCGATACTGGTGTCATTGCGCGGACTGAATTGGCTGGCCCATGTGTTGTCGCCGAGGGACATGAAGAGATTGCCGTCAGGAGAAAAGGCGATGGAACCCGCTTGGTGGTGGCCTGCATTGCGGTTGGTGAAGTATTCGATAATGGAAACTTCGCTTGCGGGATCGAGATTGCCCGCGCCATTCAGCGTGAAACGCGAGAGGCGGTTGTTGTTTCCGCTAGTGGGTGACCAGAGGATGTAGAGGTGACGTGAGGTGTCGAAATCCGGTGCGAGCGTGATTCCCAGCAGGCCATATTCTCCACCGCTGTAGGTACTGAGATTGCCGATGACGCGGGTTTGGCCGCTGCTTTGATCGTGCACTTTCACCGCGCCCTTGCGCTCGACGAAATAGACTTTGCCCGTGGAATCGACGGCTAGGGACATCGGGTTGCTGACTGCACTGTCGAGCACGACTTTTTCGTAGTTGCTATCGATCGTGGCACCGCTGTCGCTGTCGAATAATCCGGCGGCCCACTCGATGGAGTTGAGCATCAGCCCACGGAAAATCGGGTCCGCGTAAACTTCATCGCGATGGCCGGGACCGAGGTAAACGCTTCGTCCACCGTCGAATTCTTGGCACCACATGATCGGGTGGTCATTGCCGTGAGTCCCGCCAGTGGTTCCGGGACGGGAGGGTTCTTCCGGGTTTGTGGAGGCGATTGCCTCGTTGAGATGGGCAAGCACATGGCAGCGGCCGCGCGGGCTGGTTCTGAAGTTGTACCACTCGTCATTGACGCTCCATTCTATCACTCGCTGGTTGGTGGCAGGATCGATGACATCGGTGATGTGGTGCGTTTGGTCGAGGAACTCGACGGTTCCGACCTGAGTGCCCGGTGGGTGATTGATAAACTCCGCGCCGACAAGATCGAGATACCATGGCCAACCGTGTTCGGTATCCGATGCCGCGTGAATACCGACGTAACCACCACCATTTTGATACCATGTCTGGAAAGCGGTCTGTTGAGCCGCATCGAAAACATCACCCGTCGTGTTGAGAAATAGGACCACATCATGCGTGGCAAGCTGATTGATGAATGTCGCAGAGTCCGCCGTTTGAGTGATCTCAAAGTGATTTTGCAATGCAAGATCGTTCAGAGCCGCTAGACCTGCTGGGATCGAACCGTGGGCAAAACTCGCGGTCTTGGTGAAGACGAGCAGTTTGATGCCGTGAGCGGTGAGCGTCGCAGGAGCGAGCAGGAGGCACAAAGCGACGACCACTCGGCATGTGTTTGAGAAAAAATGCATGGATTTTAGGGTTTAGGCTTTTTAAGCCAGCTTTTCGGAAGCGGTAGAAAGTTTTCCTAAATGATCAGAAAACATTTCAAATAATCAGCCTGACTAGCGATTGCGGAGTCGAGGTCAAGCTTCCGGGCGAAATTTTCTGCGTAGCGGTGTTTCAGAGCGAGCAAACGGAGCAGATCACTTGTGGTGTGTGGGTCCGGTCGATACAGCTCCGGGGCACTGTCATGGCATTGATTCGGAAATCCACATATCGAGCGCCTGCGTGGCTGCCGGGCGGCCATCTGCAAACGATTTACCCGGCGTTGTTTCGTCGGCTGGCGCCACTCGTCGGACGCGCTGAGCAGCTGGAACTGGCTGACGGGGATTTTTTGGATCTGGCATGGTCAGGGCGCAA
The DNA here is from genome assembly GCA_041740475.1 of Akkermansiaceae bacterium. Classification (GTDB taxonomy): domain Bacteria; phylum Verrucomicrobiota; class Verrucomicrobiia; order Verrucomicrobiales; family Akkermansiaceae; genus Luteolibacter. The sequence goes on from JBGSLX010000353.1 coordinate 6,234, forward strand.
AAGCCCGCGCCTCGCGATTCTCTCGCATGGACTGGAGGCAAACATGGAGACCGGCTACATCGTCGGCATGGCGAGCGCCTTGATCCGTCGCGGCTGGGATGTGCTCAGATGGAATTTCCGTGGCTGCGGCAGTGAGCCGAACCGCTTGCTGAAAATGTATCACAGCGGGGCGACCGAGGATTTGCAGGCGGTCATTGAGCATGCGCTTGCCCATCATCCGGCGCAGTCGGTTGATCTACTCGGCTTCAGTCTCGGTGGAAATGTCACCTTGAAATATGTCGGCGAGCGCCCAGCAGAGCTTTCGCCGCGCTTGCACCGCGCGGTCGCCATGTCAGTTCCCTGCGATCTCGCGTGCTCGTCGCATCAACTTTCTCTGACGCGCAATCGCATCTACATGGACCGCTTCTTGGTCGCCCTGCGCGCGAAAATCCGGGCAAAAAAGCGGATGTTTCCCGATCAACTGGATGTCACCGGGCTCGACCGCATCCGCACATTTCAGGAATTCGACGACCGTTTCACCGGGCCGATCCATGGCTTCCGCGATGCTGAAGATTACTGGAAACAAAACAGCTCCCGCCAATTCCTGCCGCACATCACACTCCCAACATTGCTGATCAACGCCACAAACGACCCATTTCTCGGCCCTAACTGCTACCCCGAAGAAGAAGCGACTGGCAGCGAGTATTTTCACTTCGAGTCCCCAGCCACTGGTGGGCACGTCGGATTTCCCACCTTCGGAAATGCCGGCGAATACGGCTCAGAAACCCGCGCGTTGGAATTTCTCACCGAGTGATCCTCCGGGCGCGCCGACGTCCACGTCGGCAATGTGGAGAAAGATGCCAACGATGACGTTGGCGCTCCCAGGCCTCCGGGCACGCCGACATCCACGTCGGCAATGTGGAGAAAGATGCCAACGGTGACGTTGGCGTTCCCGGGGCTCCGGGCGCGCCGACGTCCGCGTCGGCAATGTGCATAAGAATGCCAACGATGACGTTGGCGATCCTGAGGCTTATTCCTCAGCCGCCAAGCGCCAGCACATGCGCGAGCGTGGCGGAGGCCAGCCCCGCTGGATTGTAGCCGCCTTCCAGACTTGAGACGATTTTTCCGCCGCAGTGTTTCTCGGCGATTGCCACACAGCGGCGGGTCATTTCCGCGAATGTCTCATCGGACCAAAGCAGCCCGCCGATGGGGTCGTGCTCGCGGGCATCGAAGCCTGCGGAAATGAGCAGGAACTGTGGCTGAAAGGCATCGACCGCTGGCGTGATCTGCGTTTCCCAGGCATTGAGCGCGACCGCGCCGTCGGATTGCCCGGGCAGCGGAATGTTCAACGTGAACCCTTCGCCCGCGTCTTGGCCACGCTCGCAGGCCGGACCGGTGTATGGATAGCTGCCGTTTTCATGCAGTGAAATGTAGAGCACCGTGGGATCTGTGATGAAAATGGCCTCGGTGCCATTGCCGTGGTGAACGTCCCAATCGATGATCGCCACCCGCTCAATCCCGTGGCGGCTCTGCAAGTAACGCGCGGCGATGGCGATGTGATTGAAAATGCAAAATCCCATGCCGCGGGTGGCGGTGGCGTGATGACCCGGCGGGCGCACCGCACAAAATGCCGACGCCACCTCGCCCGCCATCACCGCATCGACCGCCGCCAGCACTGCACCACTCGCTTCCAGCGCCACATCG
>JBGSLX010000354.1:0-2601 GCA_041740475.1 Akkermansiaceae bacterium
CGTTTCTTGAATGACGGATTCCTGTGTATCCAGGCCTCGGATGAGAAAATACTGACGCGCAGTTTCTGCGGCGATGCCGAGCCGTTGCGCGTCGAAAAGGGCTTCTGCGGCGGATGCTTCGGCGATGCCCGCCTCCAGTGAACGGCGATTGCGGCCCCACAAATCGAGGTCATACGCCAGATCAAAGCCGCCCGCGTAACGCTCGGATTCGAGGTCGATGGCCAATCCCGGCGGCAATCGCTCAAAAATGACATCTTCTGACGAGCGGGAGATTCCGGCGCTGCCGCTCAAATCCAGCGTGGGAAACATCCGAGCGCGGTCCACGCCGACGAGTGCGCGCGCCGTGTCCACGCGCGACTTCGCCGCTGCGAGGTCATTGTTGGCGGTGATCGCGCGGTTCACCACGCGGTTGAGATCCGCGTCATTGAAGAGTTTCCACCAGTCGTCTGGTAGGCGGTTTTTCGAAGTGGCGGCATTTTCTTTCCAATCGCCTCCGTCAAAATCCGGTTTCACGAAATCCGGGCCAAGTGTGCAGGAAGCGAGACCAAGTACGGCGCATGCGGGAAGAAAACGGAAATTCATGATTCGGGTGCTTCGATAAACACATCCACTTGTTGGCCGACGTAGATGGGCGGGTTTTCTGGGCGATCCAGTGAGAAAATCACTTGCAAGACGCGAGTATCGACGCGCTCGGTGCCAGCACCAGTCAGGGAAACTTTCGGAATCACAAATGGCTCCACGCGCAAGAATTCCAGTGGGAAAACCACGGATGGGTCGCCTTTCAAGCTCGCGCGGCCTTTCTGACCGGGGCGGATGCGGGTGGCGTTTTGCTCGTCCACATCCACCCGCACTTGGAGGCGCTCGGTATCGCCTAAAATCATTGCCGGACTTTTTGGTGACGAGGCAGCGTATTCACCCGCGCGGATGTTCAGTTGGATGATCGTGCCATCGCGCGGCGCACGGACGGTGAGGCGGTCGATGAGCAGTGCCAGGCTTTGTAGCTCGCCATTTGCAGCCGCGTGCTCCGCGCGAGATGCGGCGAGCCGGGTCTCCGCCACAGCTACTTCTCGAGCGAGGTTTTCTAACTCATCGCGACTGACGGCCCGTGGGTCAGTCACAGCGGAAAATCGCTGCAAGCGCGACTGCACTTTGGCGAGTTCCGCCTCACTCACGCCGATCCCTGCTTGGGCAACTGCGAGCTTCGCTTTCGCGGAAATTTCCTGCGCTCGCAGGTCTCGATCATCCAGATGAAACAGGGCATCGCCCGTTTTCACGGAGTCGTTCACCTCGACCATCACGCGGGTGACCAGCCCGGGCAGCGGTACGCCGATGGCGACGTTTTCACTGAGTGCCTCCAGAATCCCAGTCGCGGAAACGGCGTGCGCGTAGGGCTTGGCAATGGGTGGAAGTGGCGGATCGCCAGCGGGCGGAAGTTGTCGCTCAGCCTGTAAGCGTGAAATGCCAATGATGGCCACAACACCGGCGATCGCCGCGAGGATGCTGCCGTAGCGCAGAATTTGAGAAAACATAAGGTGGGACGCGCTAGGTTACGTTTCGGAATGCATGCGTGCCAGTGGAAAAATTGGCGGCAGCGGAGTGGCGTTTTCCAGACGCCATGGATCGCACAGGCGGATTAAACCGCCGTCACGTGATATGGCTCCCAGAGCGAGCCACTCCGGCTATGCCGCAACTTGAGACGGAGTGGCGTTTTCCAGACGCCATGAATCGCGCAGGCGGTTTTAAACCGCCGTTTCGGGATATGGCTCCCAGAGCGAGCCACTCCGGCTCATGTCGAAGTTTCGCATGGATCGATGGAATTCTCCGTGGCAGGCTCCTGTCTGTGGTGACCATTCCCGAGTGAAACAACTGACCAATCTAAGAAATCATGGACTTCGAAACACTGAGCCGCTGGGCAGATGAAGAGATCAAGGCACTTGCGAAGGCACTTCCTGCCGACGTGCAAAAAGCCGCCAAGGACGTGCCTGTCTCAATGGAGGAGAAACCCGGATCGGGAGCCTTCGATGACGAGCTGGATGGCGATGAGTTGGGATTGTTCGAGGGCCCATCCGCGATGGATGAGCCGGAAGCCGGGGAAATGCCGCGCATTCGTTTGTTCTTAATGAATCTGTGGGAGTGGGCGGATCGCGATGAGCAAGATTACCGCGATGAAGTCGGGACTACGTTTCTTCACGAGCTGGGGCATTACCTTGGCTGGGACGAGGAAGACATCAACGAGCGCGGGCTTCAATAGGAGGACAGGCTTCCAGCCTGCCTTCATTATTATTCTGCAAATTCGCAACTTCTGATTTGGCAGCAGGTTTCAACCCCATGCTACCGAAATCAGACGACAGTTGGACCGTTTTCGAGGCGGCACATTTGCTTAGCCGCGCGGGATTTGGAGGCAGCCCTGAGGAGATTCGGGCATTTCATCAACTGGGGCGTTACAAGGCAGTCGAGTCGCTGCTTTCTCCAGCAGAGTCGGAAGATGCGTTTCCGCTGCCAGAATGGACGAGTGACGAACAAGTGCTGGCTGACAATCGCGAACGCTTCCAACAACGCCCCGATTTTAAGAAAAAGTCAGCGGGGCTTTCGCCGGAAGAG
>JBGSLX010000355.1:0-7555 GCA_041740475.1 Akkermansiaceae bacterium
ACAACACCGGCTGCATGACGCTGAAAGGTGCGAGCAAACGCCACGCCACCAGCGAGCGCCCCGACGAGTGGCCGATGCGCGAGGATCTGGTCGCTCTCGCAGGTCAGTATGGCTTGGGCAGCGAGTGGTGATGGCGTGATTGGCTAATTTTCCATCGCCGCCTCTTGCAGCCAGCCGAGCAGCCGCGGATAGACAAAATCGACATCACTTCCCGGCTGTGCGGGGTCTATGGAATCATGCGGAATGTTTGCCTCCGGCGGAAAAACGTGATGCTTCACCACGCTCGGCACGCTTTTTTCCCAATGAGCCGCGAGTTCATCCACGAGCCGCACATTGATCGCGATGTCCACCGCGCTGGTTACGAAGATGATCCGCTTTGCTCTGGGCGGCTCGCCGTTTTCAGCCCGCTCAAAAACATCGCGCCCGACCTGCATCACCGCGGCGATGGGGTGCGTGGCGAATCTCGCATAAGCATGCGCCGGTCCTTTGATGTCGGCTCGCGCGACTGGATCCCACCACACCAACTGATTCGGCAGACGTGAGATCAAGCGCGATAGCGGGCTGACCATCCGCCCCGATACACCGGCTGGCGCGAAAAACGGCGCCACAATCATCGCTGTATCCACGTCATCGCGATTCTGCGCCAACCACGCCGCCACCGTTCCATTCACAGATAGACCGACGATGGTGATTTTTTCGCCGTAGCCGTGGGCAAAATCCACCGCCAAACCCGCACCATCCAACATCGCCTGAGCCGTCATTTTCTGCTGCCTATAGTCCAAGCCCTCGACATAGCCGTGGTGCGGCAAGCGGGGAATCATCACGTTAGCGCCAGTGGCATGCAGCATCTCTGCAAACTGGATGAACTGCGCAGGACAGTTCGTCAGACCATGCATCAAGATGTAAACGTGTTCGGTTTTTCTCCCGTGGTCCAAAATGATCGCACGGCATTCTTCTCGGACTTCAGGCGGCGCGACCGCTCGGAGTGCCTGTACCTTGGAAACGGCCGCCTTGAAGTTTTCCACTGGCTGCGATTCCATCACCAACGGCTCAAGCGATAGCGGCGCAAACGCAAGCCACGCCACGCAGCCAACCAGCGCGATGAACAAGATGCAGATGATCCATGCGATTTTTTTCAACCACGGCGCAAATCGATTCGGCATGGCGAGCGGGATAGATAAGCGGCGGCACAATGTCGAGCGAAGGCATGCCGTGACCGCCCGTGACATCTTGAGCTTCCATTTTTTCCGGTGGACAAGGCGCAGCTCGGTAGCTAGACATCCGCCCCGCTGTAACGCGGAAATCACCCGTAGTTTATTGGCAGTGTAGCTCAGCGGTAGAGCAGAGGACTCATAAGCCTTTGGTCGGCGGTTCAAATCCGCCCCCTGCCACCAGCTTTCCATTCGACTTGCCCTCGCCCCCGAGAGGCCTAGCATCCGCTGCTTCTCCAAGCCACGCCGCTGATGAACCGCATTTTCGTCGAAAAAAAGCCCACCCACGCCGCCGAGGCGCGTCACCTTCTCCATGACCTCCGTGAATCTCTCGGACTTCCTGATTTGTCCAAGGTCCGAGTGGTCCAACGTTACGACCTCGCAGGTCTCAGCGAAGCGGAGTTCGACGAAGCCGCCAGCCACATCCTCTCCGAGCCACAGGTGGATGACGTTTCGCGCGCACTCACTCTCGCGGAAAACGAAACCGCCTTCGCCGTCGAGTTTCTCCCCGGGCAATTCGACCAGCGCGCGGATTCCGCCGCCCAGTGCATCCAGATTCTCACCGGAAAAGACCGCCCCGTGGTTTATTCCGCAAAGGTCATCATCCTCGAAGGCAATCTCTCCGAAACAGCCCTCACCGCGATCAAATCCTACGTCATCAACGCCGTGGATTCTCACGAGATTCCCGTGGCGGCGGATTGCATCCGCCAAGCCCCTCTCACCCCCGCAGACGTCCACATCCTCGATCACTTTAACTCCACCGATTCATCAGACCTCCGCACTGATCTCGGCCTCGCGATGTCCGCTGAAGACATCGCCTTCTGCCAAACTTACTTCCGCGACGAAGAAAAACGCGCCCCCAGCATCACCGAAATCCGCATGTTGGACACCTACTGGTCCGACCACTGCCGCCACACTACGTTCCTCACCAAGATCGACGAGGTCACCTTCGACGACCCCGCCGGACCCGTCGCCCGCGCATGGCAGACCTACCTTTCCGTCAGGGAAAATCTCGGTCGCAGCGAAAAACCCGTCACCCTGATGGACATCGCACTCATCGGCATGCGCGAACTCAAAGCCTCCGGCGAACTCGACAACCTCGAAGTCTCCGAGGAAGTCAACGCCGCCTCCATCGTGATTCCGGTGACCATCCACGATCCACAATCCACGATCCACGATCCCGAGCGCACCGAAGAGTGGCTCGTCATGTTCAAAAACGAGACCCACAACCACCCCACCGAGATTGAACCCTTCGGCGGTGCCGCCACCTGTCTCGGCGGCTGCATCCGCGATCCCCTCTCCGGTCGTTCTTATGTCTATCAAGCCATGCGCGTCACCGGCGCGGCCAATCCGCTCACCCCGTTTTCCGAAACGCTCCCCGGTAAGCTGCCACAGAAAAAAATCTGCCAAGTCGCCGCTCACGGTTATTCTTCCTACGGCAATCAAATCGGCCTCGCCACTGGCCAAGTCGCTGAAATTTACCACCCCGGCTACGTCGCGAAACGCCTCGAAATCGGAGCGGTCGTCGCTGCTGTCCCACGCGCCAATGTTTTCCGCGGCACCCCCGCTCCCGGCGATGTCATCCTGCTCATCGGCGGTCGTACCGGACGCGACGGGGTCGGTGGCGCGACCGGCTCGTCCAAGGAGCACACCGATACCGCTCTCGAAAACTCCGCCGAAGTTCAAAAAGGCGATGCTCCCACCGAACGCAAAATCCAGCGCCTCTTCCGCAACCCGGAACTCACTCGCAAAATCAAAATCTGCAACGACTTCGGCGCAGGCGGCGTCTCCGTAGCCATCGGCGAAATCGCGCCCTCTCTCGTCATCGATCTCGACGCCATCCCGAAGAAATACGACGGCCTCGACGGCACCGAACTCGCCATTTCCGAATCCCAAGAACGCATGGCCGTCTGCGTCGCGCCCTCAGAAATCGCCTATTTCATCGCCGAGGCCGACAAGGAAAACCTCGAATGTGTAAAAGTCGCCGAAGTCACCGACAGCGGTCGTCTGATCATGACCTGGCGCGGCAAGGAAATCGTCAATCTCTCCCGAGCCTTCCTCGACACCAACGGCATCCAACAAACCACCAAAGTCCACGTCAAAAAGGGGGGCACAGGCAGCTTGCCCGTCTCTCCATTCCCAATCTTGACACACACTTTACCTTTAAACCATGAACACTCCACAACCTTACTTGAACGAATTACATCGTCAGGCTTCGCAAGCGGCCTCGGAAGCAATAGCGAACCAATCCTCGACATCCTCAGAAGAGTTCATCGAGCAAGTCAGAAAGCTGGCATCCCAGAGCCAAAAAACCGACAAGAGCGAGTCCAGCTCGAGCGCGCCATACGCACAATCGAAGAACGCAAATTGCGAAGTGCAAGTTCACTCATCCTGAACTCCGCCGACTTTGATCGGAGTTGGGTTCGCCAAGGTAAAATCTCCGGAGCCGAACAGAGAGTTTATTTTGATGAGCAAGAATGCTGCGTCATCAAGGCGAACGACGGAAATTTTCATGGAAACTGGCTGCAATATCTCGAACGCCTTCACTTCCATCAGCTTCTTTTCCCGGAAACGGCATACACTTTCTTAGGACTGCTCGTGGAGGACTCTGGAATCTCCATGGTGGTGCGGCAACCATTCGCAAAAGCATCAAACGGCATTTCCGGTGCGACCCGCGATGAAGTGGAGGTTTGGATGCGGAAACACTTCGGAGCCTTTCGCTACAAAAACGACGATTACTACCTCCCACAGCTCGATCTCCTCATTGAAGACCTGCACGACGAAAACGTCCTCGTATCCGAAAACCGGAAGGCCCTCCTCGTCATCGATCCCGTCATCTACGTCCGCCCTGCCGATGTCCCCGTCCCAGTTTCTCTAAGGGGCACGGGCAGCTTGCCCGTCTCTGCATCTTCTCTCCCCGCCCACCTCGCATCCCTCAACATCGCTTCTCAACGCGGTCTCGGAGAAATGTTCGATGGCTCAGTCGGCGCAGGCACGGTGCTCTGGCCATTCGGCGGCAAACACCAGATCACTCCGCCCGATGCGATGGTCGCAAAACTCCCGCTGTTGGAAGGTGATACCGACGTTTGCACCCACATGGCTTGGGGATTCGATCCATTTCTCTCTGAAAAATCCCCGTTTCACGGCGCGGTTTACGCCGTCACCGAGTCCGTCTGCAAAGCCGTCGCATCCGGCGCACGCCTCTCGGACATCCGCCTCACCCTGCAAGAATTTTTCCCAAAACTCGGCACCGATCCCACCCGCTGGGGACTCCCCTTTGCGGCACTTTTAGGAGCCTTCCACGCCCAACACGCCCTGCGCCTCGCCGCGATTGGCGGCAAGGACTCGATGTCTGGCTCCTTCAACGAACTCGACGTCCCACCGACCCTCGTTTCCTTCGCCCTCGCCCCCGGAAAAGCCAGCCTCGCCCTCTCACCTGAGTTCAAAAAAACCGACTCCACCGTCTCAATCGTCGTCATTCCCCGCGATGCCGATGACCTACCTGACTTCGAATCCCTCAAACAAACCGCCGCCGCTCTCCATCAACTCAACCAGCAAGGCAAACTGCTTTCCCTCCACCACATCGGCCGACCCGGCCTAGCCGCAGCCCTCGCCAAATCCTGCTTCGGCAACCGCATCGGCTTCCAAAGTGGCGCGGGCATCCTGCCCGCCGCCCTCTCCACCGAAGCCTACTTCAACTTCCTCATCGAACACACCGCCGAGGCGGCGGATTGCATCCGCCAAGCGCTCCCCACCCTCCAATCCATCGGCCACACCACCGCCGAACCCACCCTCACCCTCGGCGGCGAAACCCACTCACTCAGCGACCTCCAAGCCGCCTGGGAATCCACCCTAGAACCCGTCTATCCCACGAAGCCCGAAGAAATCCTCATTACTCCCATAAGTCCTATAAGTCCTATAAGTCCTATAAGTCCTATAAGTCCTATAAGTCCTATAAGTCCTATAAGTCCTATAAGTCCTATAAATAACCAAGGCCCTGTGGCACCGCGGATAAAACCTATACAACCAAAAGTTTTAATCCCCACCTTCCCCGGCACCAATTCCGAATACGACTCCGCCAAGGCATTTCGCGAAGCCGGAGCCGAACCCGAAATCCTCGTTTTCTGCAACCTGAGCGCCCGCCACATCGAGGAATCCATCGCCGCTCTCGCGGCAAAAATCCGCCAATCCCAAATCCTGATGTTCCCCGGCGGCTTCAGCGCGGGCGACGAACCGGACGGCTCCGCCAAATTCATCGCCACCATCATCCGCAGCCCGCGCGTCGCCGATGCCATCATGGACCTGCTGCAAAACCGCGACGGACTCATCCTCGGCATCTGCAACGGCTTCCAAGCACTCATCAAAACCGGACTCGTGCCCTACGGAGAGATCGTGGATCGTGGATCGAAGATCGAGGATGGCGGATGTGATGCCCAAGTGGTCGCTTCGTCCACTTCTTCCATCCACAATCCACAATCCACAATCCACGAACCATCGGCACGGCCCACCCTCGTCCACAACGCCATCGGTCGCCACATCTCGCGCTACGTCCAGACTCGCGTGACCAGCACACTTTCCCCGTGGTTCTCAAACTGCCGCGTCGGAGACATTCACACCATCCCGCTCTCCCACGGCGAAGGCCGCTTCTACGCCAGCCCCGAAGTCGTTTCCCAGCTCGCCATCAACGGCCAAATCGCCACCCAATACGTGGATGAATCCGGCTCGCCCTCGATGGACATCGCGCACAACCCGAACGGCTCGCTCGGCGCCATTGAGGCCATCACCTCGCCCTGCGGCCGCATCCTCGGCAAAATGGGCCACACCGAACGCTCCGGCACCCAAGTCGCAAAAAACATTCCCGGTCACAAACACCAGCCGATCTTCTCCGCAGGCGTCGCTTACTTCAGCTAAGCCTGCCGAGGAATACTCTTGGGGCACACTCGGCCAAAACTCTTCGATCTGTTCGAATTCTTGACGAAATTCACCATCTGTGGGAATTTCCCACCATGAAAATTCAAACCATCGATACAAAACGTCGTCTTGTCCTCCCCGGTGCCTTGCCCGGCGAGTGCTACGCAGTCCGAGTCTCAAGCCCCGGTCATTACGAACTGGCCAAAGTCATGCCAGCTCCTCGTCAGCAAGTGCTAGGCCCCGCAGAAATCGACGCATTGCTTGCCTCCGCCGCACTCACCCCCAGCATGAGTTCGGAACAACTCAGCTCCTTAACTCGCGAGCCATGATTTTAGTCGATACGAATGTCTTTATCGATAGCTTCGATCCAAGTGCCGCTTTTCATCACTGGGCATCTCACCTGATTCGCGATGGTTTGCTAACGAGCGGAATTGCATGCAATCCGATCATAATTGCCGAGTTGGCGGTTGGGGATCGCACTCCCGATACAGTGACCACGCGCCTTGAAGCTCTTGGCGTAGTCACGCTCGATCTCCCGGTTGCCGTCAGCATACGCTGCGCAAAAGCCTATTCTGCCTACCTCGAAAATCGCCGCAAACAAGGCGCTCCCATTGCATCCAAAACCCCACTTCCCGATTTTTTCATCGGCGCACATGCTTCCTTCCTAGCCTTGCCCGTTGCTACGGCCGACCTGAGCCGCTATCAGACATACTTTCCTGAAGTAAAACTCCTCACCCCGTATCGATGACCGGAAAATGGAAGAACCGCCGTTTCTCCACACAGCCCAAGTGCCTTATAAACTGCATTCGCAAATCACGGATCACGCAGAAAATTCCTTAAAATTTGCGTGATGCCCGGCAGGGATCGTGATGTATTTCTATCAAACCCATGCAGGCGACCTTACTACCTCCGAGAAACCCCGCGCTTTGTGCTCCAATAACTTCCAACCGCGAACTAGGCGCGTGTTTGATCGCAAATTTGCCCATGCGCGACCTGCTTTCCGCAGATCTCCGCCGCGCAGGCCTCCAACTCGTCGAGCCTCAAGAGGCCGAACCGCGAACCTTGCGCATTCCGCTCGATAACTGGATCGAACTCGGTGCCTTGCTGCTGCTCGGTCGCAACCCGAATTCCGCCTGCTTGCTCAATTCCGAGGGCCACATTCTGGCTTGGAAGGGTTCGGCCAATCCTGCCGACTGCGCCGATAAAATTGTCACGGACGCCAATTGTTTTCCGGTCAATTACCCGTGGGATCTTCTGCGCATGAACGAAGAAGTGCTCGCCCTGATGGACGAAACTTCTTTGCTGGGCGAGGTCAGCCATTTGGCGACGATTTCGGGAGTCGTGCGTCTCGGCAATGGCTCGCGAATTCTTCCCGGCTCGGTGATCGAAGGACCCGTATTGATCGGCCCACACAGCCAAATCGGCCCGAACGC
>JBGSLX010000356.1:0-10293 GCA_041740475.1 Akkermansiaceae bacterium
TCCGTATGTTGATCATTTCATGGCCGAAGCAAGCCGTTTGCCAGAAACTCCGGTGATTGAAAAAGGGCGGTTGCCATTTGGACAATTTGATTTAGCGGGAACTTCTTCGGCTATTTTATATATGGAGGAAATGCGAGTTCCGGCTCAAATTAAAGTGGTCGTTGAACCGGGAGACACGTGGACTAGGCAAGACGAATATCCCAAATTTCATATGTCGGTCATATCTATCGTTCGGGACGCCTCAAGTGAGGTGGATATTAGGATTGCGAAATATTCCCGCTTATACTACCCAAACAAATTAATCAGCGTGTCGGGAGGCGAAGAGTATTTCGCGGCCTTTAATGAAAATGCAGAGGATAATCTGAAGCAATTTTCGATCTTAGATATCTTCAAAGGCTTGAACCAAATCGTGCTGACTTCACCGATCATGAATCCCTACCGCAAGACGCCGATGGCACCGATCCGCGGACCGGAGCCGCCTAAAGTACAAGCTGCGGAGCCCACGGGAAATCTTCCCATACCACCAACTGCACCAGCGATCTCTCCTGCACCGAAATTGGTAACAGATTCAACAAAGGTTCTTAATATTTTATTGCTACTTTTATTCGCGATAGGATTGCTTGCGGCCATTATTCATAAAGTTCGTAAGAAAGACGTTTGATGACTCATCATCTAACGACCAACATATTTTAAATCGACACGGTGTTTGGTGATCTCCGGTTCTCGCGGATTAACATCTCTGGGGTCAGACGTGCATCAGAACATTTGAGCGCTTCGATTATCATCCATCCGTCAATACCGCACTGCCGAGTTTTCGCGGCAGTGGTTCAGCAGATGACAGGTTTGTCCTTGGCTCTGGGTTGCCTTCGCAAGGGATAAAACTACGACAGGCACAATTAATCAGAATTTCGCTTTCTCTCACCGTCACCCACGAAAAAACCAGCTCGATGCCGAGATCATTACCTACATCTCCATCGACCAATGCTTTGATGATTTCCGAGATCGACTCAAACTCACACTCAATAGCCTATTGGCTCTCAAGTTCCTACCCCCCTAAATCACAAAACTTGATGGGCGGCTTTAAAGCTAGTCTTGGAGGCCGGGGCAACCTTGTCTTTCTAAATCTGAAAATCCGAGCTGTCGGAAGCAAGGTGCAGGCCGCATTCGTATTTTTCTCCGTTGAAACGAGTGGCCTCGGAGTCTCCGTCTTCGGCGGGGCGGGTGCTGTGCCAGTCGCCCATGGTGGTGTATCCATGCTCCGCGAGTGGGTGGCGAGGCAAGTCGTGTTCGCGGAAGTACAGGTCCACTTGAATGTCTGCCCAATCGAGAATCGGATAGGCTTTCAGCGTTTTTTTCTGCCGCTCGACAAAGGGTCGGTCGCTGCGAGTTTTCGATTGTGAGCGGCGCAGACCACTGAGCCAGACATCGGCACCGAGTTCGCCAAGTGCGCGGTTCATCGGCTCGACCTTGGTGATTAGGCCGTAGCGGTCTTGGTCCTCGCGGCCGCCTTCCCAGAGTTTTCCCCAGAGTGACTCCATCCGCGCGGCGGTGACAGACGGCTGATAAATGCGAAGGTCGAGCTTTTCGAGCAGGCCGGAGAGCTGCTGGATGTAGCGGTAGGTTTCGGGAAACAAGTAGCCGGTATCGATGAAAACGATGGGCACCTTCGGCGCGTGTTCGTGGATCAAGTGCAGCATCACGGCCGCTTGGACGCCAAAGCTGGTGGTCGCGACGAGGCGGTCGCCAAGTTGTTCATAAAGCGTGCGGATGCGCTCGCCCGCGCGGAGCGGAGCGATGTCACTGGAAAGTGCGAGCGGATCGAAATCCGGGTCCGCATGGAATTTCAAAACTTGCATGATGAATGAGCGTCAGGCCTTCAAAGCCTCGGGCTTGAGGTTCTGGTGGAAATCTTTGCCCTGCACGGTGGCGTTCACGTAGCCCGTGCGGATGCAGAAATCACCGAAGCGCTCGCCTTCTTCACGCTCGCGAGCATAGCGGGCGATGATGGGTGCGAGCAGCGGTTTGATGTCCTCTGCTTTCACGCTCTCGCGGTATAGTTTCGACAAACGCTGACCGGCAAATCCTCCGCCGAGATAGACGTTGTATTTGCCCGGTGCGCGGCCGATGAACGCGATTTCCGAGATATAGGGGCGGGCGCAGCCGTTCGGGCAGCCAGTCATGCGGATGGTGATGGCATCGTGGCGGAGGCCGTTTTCCTCGATGGTTTCTTCCAACTCGGTGAGGAGGTCGGGCAAATAGCGCTCGGCTTCTGCCAAAGAAAGTCCGCAGGTCGGCAGCGCGACGCAGGCCAACGAGTTGAGCCGCAGGGCACTTTTCAAGTGGCTGTCTTTGATGCCGTATTGATCGAGCAGCGTTTCGATTTCCGCGCGTTTCGCCGGGGAAATATTAGCGATTATCAGGTTCTGGTTCGCGGTAAGGCGGAAGTCGCCATCGTGGATTTTCGCGATCTCACGCAGGCCAGTCAGCAGCGGGTAATCGGCGGTGTCTTGCACGCGCCCGCCTTGGACGAAGATCGTGAGATGCGAGTTTCCATTCGCATCGTCCACCCAGCCAAAGCGGTCGCCATTGTCCTCGAAAACAAAGTGCCGCGCGGGTTCGAGCGAGTAGCCGAGGTATTCGTTGATCTTAGTGAGAATCCACTCCGGGCCGTAATCGTCCACGGTGTATTTGAAGCGCGAGTGCTTGCGGTCCGTGCGGTCGCCGAAATCGCGCTGCACCAGCACGACTTTCTCCGCGACATCGATGACTTGGTCCACCGTGCAGAAACCGATGACATCGGCGAGACGCGGGTAGGTCTTTTCGTTGTTGTGCGTGGAACCCATGCCGCCACCGACGGCGACGTTGAAACCGATCAGTTTCCCAGCATCGACGATGGCGATAAACGAAAGGCAGTTTGCATAAATGTCCACGTCATTGGACGGCGGCACGGCGATGGTGATCTTGAATTTCCGCGGAAGGTAGGTTTTGCCGTAGATCGGCTCCACTTCTTCCTCGGTGGTTTCGATCTTCTCGCCGTCGAGCCAGATTTCGTGATAGGCACGAGTTTGTGGCGTGAGGTGATCGGAGATTCCTTGAGCCACTTTCAGCACCTCCGAATGCACTTCGGAGAGGTAAGGATTGGGGTTGCACATCACGTTGCGGTTCACGTCGCCGCAGGCTGCGATGGTGTCCATGGCGCACTGGTTGATCTCTTTGATCGTGCGCTTGAGGTTGGTCTTGATCACGCCGTGAAACTGAAATGCCTGACGCGTGGTGAGCTTGATCGTGCCATTGGCAAACTGCGTGGCGAGTCGGTCGGTTTCCAGCCACTGAGCGGGCGTGGCGACACCGCCCGGCACGCGGATGCGGATCATGAACGAGTAGGCTTTTTCCAACTTATGCTTGCGGCGGTCGGCGCGCAGATCGCGGTCGTCCTGCTGGTAAGTGCCGTGAAATTTCAGCAATTGCTGGTCGTCCTCGGTCATCGAGCCGGTGGAAATATCGGCCAGTCCCTCGGCGATGGTGCCACGCAGGTAATTGCTGCGGGTTTTGATGTATTCGTTAGCGGAAAGTTTCGGTTCTTCGGACATAGGAAAGGAAATTTGAGATTTGAAATTTGAAATTTGAGATCAATACACGTCGCGTTGGTAGCGTTTGGATTTTTTGAGGTCTTCGAGATAAGCCTCGGCGGCTTCGCGGGACTTGGTGCCTTCGGTTTGGACGATGGTGATGAGCGCCTCGTGGACGTCGTTTGCCATGCGATTGGCATCGCCGCAGACGTAGAAGTGCGCGCCTTCTTGCAACCAGGCGTAAAGCTCGCGGCAGCGCTCAAGCAGGCGATGCTGGACGTAGATTTTCTCCGGTTGATCGCGAGAAAAGGCGACGTCGAGCTTGCTCAGCACGCCGGATTTCAAGTGGTCCTGCCATTCGAGCTGATAGAGGAAGTCGTAGAGATAGCGTTGGTCGCCCATGATCAGCCAGTTTTTACCGGATGCGCCGAGCGCGGCGCGGTGCTCAATGAAGGCACGGAATGGCGCGATGCCGGTGCCGGGGCCGACCATGATGACGGGCGTGGAGAGATCGGCGGGCAGGCGGAAGTTTTTGTTCGGCTGGACGAAAATGGGGACATTGGCTCCGGGCTTCACCAGATCGGCGAGGTAGGTCGAGCAGACGCCTTTGCGCTGGCGACCGTGGGCTTGGTAGCGCACTGCGGCCACGGTGAGGTGGACTTCATCGGGGTGCGCCAGCGGGCTGGACGAGATCGAGTAAAGGCGCGGCGGCAGTTTGCGGAAAATGCCAACCAGCGACTGGGCAGGCAGCCCGTTTGGTGCGAAGTCTGCGATGGCATCGACGATTTCGCGGCCATCGTTGTAGGACTTGAGGCGCTCTTTTGCATCGTCCGCGAGAAGTGCGCGCAGCTCGCTGGATTCGCAGGCATCGGCCAGCTTCGTGAGCACGGCGCGGCTCAGCGCGGTGATGTCCAGATCTTCGGTGAGTGCGTCGCGGAGGCGCGAGTGACTCGAGGATTTGCAGGAAATTTCCTCGTCGCCCGTCAGTTTCGCTGCGGCAAGCACGGCGGCGACCACATCGGGTGCGTTGCGCGGCAGCACCGCGAGCGCGTCGCCTGGTTCGTAGGTCATGCCGGAGCCGAACAGCGACAGCTCGAAGTGGAGCGTTTCCTTGATCGAGCCTTCGCCATTCAGATGCGCGGTGGTGAGCAGCTCGGCAGGGAAGGGGTTCTTCTTGCCGAACTCGACCGACGTCGGCACAGCGGCAGTCGAAACCACGGCCATGACTGGCATTTCCGGAGCGAAGGCGACGAGCGAACGATTCAGCCAAGAACTGAAATCCTCCTCGTAATCGACATCGCAATCTTGTCGATCCGCCACGCGCACGGCTCCGAGCGCGAGCAATTTGGAATCGATGTCTTTGCCCGTTTGGCAGAATTTTTCGTAAGAAGTATCGCCCAGAGCGCAGACCGAGAAACGGATGCCAGTCAGGCTGATCTCGGTGGCCATCAAGTCGTTGTAAAAAGTCGTGGCTGTCTCAGGTGGCTCGCCATCGCCCCATGTGGAGACGATCACCATCAGGTTGCTCAGGCTGGCGAGGTCGGTGGGGTTCGATTCCGACATGTTGCGCATCGACGCTTGGAAGCCGCGTTTTTTCGCTTCTTTCACCGTGCGATCGGCGAGCACTTCGGAGTTTCCGGATTCCGTGCCGAAAAGGACTGTCAATTTTCCTACTGCGGGCGCGGCGATGGGTTTCGCGACTGGGCTTGCGGCGCTGGCGAGAAAGCCGCTGAGCCAAGCGCGCTGCGTGGGATCGAGTCCAGCGAGGAGCAAATCAAGAGTGCGGCGCTGGTCGGAATTGAAGGGTGCGTGCTCGGGAAACATATACCTTAGTTATTTGCCTGTTTTTGTGAGGATTCGACATGAAAGTGGAACCAAAGTGGCGGCCAAGCAACTTTTTTCTGTGTGATTTTTGGTTTCAGTCGCTGGCTAAAACCCATTTGCCGTGGGCGCGTCCGGTTTCCATGGTGGCGTGAGCCTCGCGTAAGGACGCCGCGTTGAGCTCATCGAAGATGCGGGTGTGGATTTTCGGAAAACGTCCGGAATCACAGCGGGCAGCGATTTCCGCGAGAATCTCGCCTTGCACGTGCATGTCGGGAAGTTGGTAGCGCGAGCGTGCGAACATGAATTCCCAAGCGATGCGCACGCATTTCGCTTTCAATGGATCGCCGAGGTGAAGTTTTTCCCGTGGCTCGACGATCAGTCCGAGTGTGCCGAGCGGTGCGATGAGGTCGGCGGTGGTTTCCCAGTAAAGCTCGGTATTGAAGAGGTTGGCGATGTAGGGAAATGCGTGGATGCCGAGCGATTCCGCCTGTGGGCGCAGCGGTTGGTGGTGATTGATGACGTGGTGAGCGCCGAGCGCGAGGCACCAAGACTCGGTTTCTGGGCGGGAGGCGGTGGCGATCACGGTGAGCCCGGCGCTTCTGGCGAGTGGGATGAGCGCCGAACCCACGCCGCCCGCGCCGTTGATGATGAGCAGTGATTTTCCCGCGTCTTTGCCGTCGGGATCGACGCCCATTCGCTCGAAAAGCAGCTCCCAAGCGGTCAGCGCGACCAATGGCAAAGCCGCCGCTTCGGCAAAAGAAAACGACTGCGGCATCTGCGCCACCAATCGGAAATCGACCGCTTGATACTCAGCATTGCAGCCCGGACGAGTGAGGTCGCCCGCGTAGAAAACCGAGTCGCCCGGCGCAAAACCCCGGACTTCGCAGCCGACTTGTTCCACCGTGCCAGCGGCGTCCCAGCCGAGGATGCGCGGCGCGGCGAGCGGGATTGCGCCCAGCGACGCGCGGATTTTGGTGTCCACTGGGTTCACGGCTGCGGCGCGCACTTGGACCAGCAAATCGGTCGGTCCGGGCGTGGGCATTTCCGTTTCAAAATCGACGAGGCAACCGGGATCGGTGACCGGGAGGAATTGGGGTGCGCCAGTGGCTTTCATGAGTTTTTTGATTTTAAGGCAATTGCGGAGAGAGACCGACCCAGCGGCAGCCGAAGGTGATGATCCACGGCAGTGAAAACAAACTCAGTCCGGTGGTGAAAACGACCACTTGCGCGGCGATGGCCGTTCGTCCGCCATACATGCGGGCCAGAATGATCGGCGTGACAGCGGCGGGCATCGCGGCTTGCACGACGAGCACTTGGCGCAGCTCGGTGGCGATGGGTAGAAATTTTGCGGCAGCCAGAAAAAGCATCGGCGTGAGAATCAGGCGCACCAGCGCGGATCCGAAGATGATTTTCGCGGTCGGTTTTTCCGCACCGACCAAATCCACAATCGTGCAGCCGATGATCAGGACCGCGAGCGGCACGGCTCCCACGCCGATGAGCGAGAGGCCTTTGCGAGCGGGTCCCGTGATGTGCATGTCCCAGCCCAGAAAAACGAGCAACAATCCGCACAGCACGGCGATGACTGGACCATTGATAAAATGCCGCCAAGAAATGCCGCCTTTGCCGCTCATCATCGCGACGCCGCAAGTCCACATGAAGATTTCGCAGCCGATGTTGTGGACGAACAAGACCGCCAGAGCGCCGGTGCTCCACAAAATTTCGACCACTGGCGCGGCGGTGAAGCCGAAGTTTTGGCAGCCAGATGAAAGGCCGAAACTGCGCATCCCAGTGCCGCGTTCCAGCCCTATCAGCCGTCCGACCGTGAGGCCAAGAACCGTGCCAGCCAGCATCAAACCGAATCCCAGCCCAATCGAACTGAACACCACTGGCCCGCTGCGAACGACCTCGCTTCCCAGAATTTTATCCAGCATGAAAGCTGGCAGCATCACCACGTAAACCACCCGCATCACCCCGTCGTCGTGCTCTTTGCGCAGCACACCCGTCGCTCGCAGAACCGCGCCACCCACCATCAACAGATAGATCGGCAACACAGAAACCAGGACATCCCAGAGAGAAATCACTGCTCAAGATTCCCGGCTGGCTGGTGGACCTGCAAGCGCATTATCCACTGATGAAATGGAACCACGGAATACACGAAATACACAGAAAGTCAGATAGTCGAAATTGTGGCGGTCACTGCCAGGAATGAGCGCAGCGAAATATCACAGACCATTCTTCTTTCGTCAGTTTCGATATTTTCGCTGTGACCATCTTCTGTCTGCGAACGATGTCACACATTCGGGGTTGAATCCGCTTATGTCCCGCGCTGAACTCTGTTGATGCCGACGATACGGATTCCCTCCCAACCAGCCGCCACGGCACAATCTCTTTGCACCGCCCTGCACATCGGCGCTGGCTCGGTTTCCATGTTAGTCGCAGAGCGTCTGGCCGATGGCTCGCTCACGCCGGTCGAATTCCTCGAGCAGCCCGCGCCAGTCGCGCGCGATATTTTCCGCCACGGCATCGTGAGTCTCGCCACAGCCGAGCGCGTGGTCTCGATCATCAAAGGCTATCAAAAATCGCTGGTCGAGCTCGGTCTCGATCCCCACGACATCACCCGCGCGGCGGCCAGCAACATTCTCAGCGAGGCGCGCAATCAGGAAACGGTGATGAACCGCATCCGCATCGCCTGCGGACTGCGCGTAAGCACCATCGACGACGGCGAAATGACGCGTTTGATTTATCTGAAAACGCGCCGCCGCTTGCGCCATCTACCGGCGATGAAAAAGGACAGCACGCTCGTCGTCCACGTCGGCCCGGGTAATACGCGCGCCTTGCTGTTCCAGACTGGTGGCATCACCCGCTACACCAGCTACCGCATGGGCATCCACCGCACTCGCGAGGCGGTCGAGGCCTCACACGCTGAGGGTCCCGCGCTGCTGCGGTTGATTCGCGAGCACGCTTCCGGAAATCTTGCGCAACTGCGTTTTGACTACTCGGACGTGACCATCGATGGACTGGTGATGATCGGCTACGAGCTGCAATCTGTGGCGGCCTCGCTGACAGGTCCCGGCGCGGTTTGCCCGTTGAAAAAACTGCGACAATTCACCGCAGAGGCATCTCGCATCAGCGACGTGGAGTTGGTGAAACGTTTCCAGCTCGATTACCAAACGGCCGAAGCCCTGCTGCCCGCGCTGGAAATCAACCTCGCAGTGGCCGAGACGCTCAACCTGCAAGCCCCGCACATCCCCGAAAGCAACTACGAACTCGGCTTGCTCCATGACTTGCTCGTTTCGCGAGAACTGAGCGGCAGCTTCACCGAGGACGTACTGCGCTCGGCACGCATTCTTGCCGAACGCTATCAGTCGAATCCCGGCCACTGCGAGCACGTCTCCAATCTTTGCGCCCGGCTCTTCGATGAACTCGCCGACCTCCACCAGCTCACCGAGCACGATGCGCTGCTGCTCAAAGTCGCAGCCATTTTGCACGAAGTCGGCACCTACATCAGCCCGCGCGCTCATCACAAACACTCGGAATACATCATCCTGAACTCGGAAGTTTTCGGGCTCGACCGCATGGACGTCACGATCGTCGCGCTAGTCGCACGTTACCACCGCCACTCGGTGCCCGTGCTCGATCACCCGGGCTACGCAGCTCTGGGCACGGAGGACCGCATCCGCGTTTCGAAATTGGCGGCGTTGCTACGAGTCGCCGATGCGCTCGAACGCACTCACGCTCAACGCGTTTCCAAAATCGAAATCCGCCGAGATCACGGCAAGCTCCACATCCGGCTCCCCGGTCTGGCCGATGCCGCCGTGGAACGTCTCGCGATGGCCTCCAAGGCCGACCTTTTCGAGCAAGTCTTCGGCCTTAGCGTGGTGATCGATGAGCAACGCTGAGTGCCTTTCAACCTATAAAATTTCATCCAATGTCGATCCCCTATCTCAATCGCGAATTATCCTGGCTGGAGTTCAACCAGCGCGTGCTCAACGAAGCCTTGCGGGAAGACATTCCGCTGCTGGAACGCGTCAAGTTTCTCGCCATCACCGCCTCCAATCTTGATGAGTTCTTTCAAGTACGCGTCGGCGGATTGCTCGCGATGCGCCGCAGCGGCCTGAAAAAACCGGACAATTCCGGGCTCACTCCGGTGCGCAATCTCGCCGTCTTGCGCGAGCGCATCCAGACGATGAAGGCGGACCAATACTCGCTTTTTAACGAGGTTTTAGTCCCTGCGCTGGCCGCTGCTGGCATCCCGTTGCTGACGCCACAAGCACTGGTTCTTGCTCAGTCCGCCCAACTTTCGGCCACGTTTGATGATCAGGTTTTCCCATTGCTCACGCCGCTGGCCGTGGACCTCGAAGACGCTCCGCCGCTGGTGCCCGCGCTGCAACTGATCGTCGCCTGCCGCTTGGTGGATCCTGCCACTAAGACCACGCGTTACGCGCTCATTCCCATTCCAGAATCGCTGCCAAGGCGCTTGCCAGTGAGCCACGAGAGCGGAACTCACGCCTTTTTGCTGATCGAGGATCACGTCTCGATGCACGCCGCGCGCTTATTTCCCGGGGAAAATTGTGCGGCCACCACCACTTTCCGCGTCACCCGCAATGGCGACATCGCCGTGCGCGAAGATGACACTCTCGACCTCGCCGATGAAATGGAAGACGTGCTCACCGCCCGGCGTTTCTCAGACACAGTGCGCCTCGAACTGCGCTCAGACGCGCCGCGCGACCTCGCCCGTGTGATCCGAACGGTCACCGCCGCTGGCCCGCAGGAAACGTACCTCGTCCATGGTCCACCCGGGCTGTCCTCATTCATGGAGCTGGCATTTCTCGCGGATCACGACCACTTGCGCGATCCCGAGTGGCCGAGTCAGACTGCGCCCGCGATCACGCCCGGCTCC
>JBGSLX010000357.1:0-3095 GCA_041740475.1 Akkermansiaceae bacterium
TCTCTCAGTGCTCGGCGGCACTTTCCTCGCCGCAGAAGAACTCACCGCGCCCGATGAAATCGCCCCTGCGACCCTGCCCGACGACGGCGCACGAGTCGCCATTCTCGGCTACCACGATTTCTCGAACACCCTGCCTGAGACCGCGATGCGCCTGAACACCACCAAGTTTCGCAAACAGATGGAAGCCATCCGCGAGCTCGGAATTTCAGTGATCTCTCTGGACGACTTCATCGCATGGAAAAAGGGCGAAAAAGACATTCCCGCGAAGTCGGCCTTGATCACTCTCGATGACGGCTGGAAGTCCGTTTACACCGATGCCTTTCCCATCCTCAAAGAGTTCGGTTACCCATTCGCGCTCTATCTTTACAAGAACTACGTGGACGGCGGCGGCAAGGCACTCACCACGCCGATGATTCAGGAAATGCTTGCTGTCGGTGCCACCATCGGCAGCCACTCGGTCAGCCATCCCTATCCGGCCACGGTGAAGAATTACCTCAAAAAAGGCCCGCAGGCCTATGACACCTATCTGCGCAAGGAAATGGGCGAGTCGAAGCGTTTTCTGGAATCCAGCTTCAAAAAAACCATCACCACCTATGCTTACCCCGGTGGATTTCACACTCCAGAAATGCACGCAGTCGGCGCGGAAATCGGTTACACGCATTTGTTCACCGTCATTCCCGGCAAAGTCACGCGCGCCACTCCAGACAAGACCGTGCCGCGATACATGATTCTCGGAAACCACGACAAAATCTTCGAATACGCCACCACTTTCCGGGACTCCGGAAGCTCCGTCGCCCAGCCTTTGGGCACAATGGCAGAGCTGATTCAGACCACTCCGCACCCGGTCACGCCAGACATCGGCAATATCATCAATTCCCGCCTACCAGAAATCTCGGCAGACCTTTCCAAAGTCGAAGCGCTCGATCCCAGTTCGCTCGTCATGAAAGTCTCCGGCTTCGGCGAAGTGCCCGCCACCTTCTCACCAGAATCCGGGAAATTCTCATGGCAAGTGAATCGCCCACTGCGCCAAACCACCTGCCAAGTCGCCGTTTCGTGGAAAGACACCACCGGCAAAGCTCCCGAAAAACCACTCCGCTGGTCATTCCAAATCGACCGTGAATCCGCCTACCTCCCGGACGGCGAATGAATTCGCCAGACGCAAGACCCAAGAGCAGAGCCGTATCACGCAGTCTCTTCTCTTAAATCTTCCAGTCTTGCGTCTTGTGTCTCCCCGTCTTGTGTCTCTTATCTTCTCCCATGTTCTCCTCACTCTCAGACAGCCTCGATAAAACCTTCCGCGATTTGCGCGGGGTGGGAAAAATTTCCGAAAAAAACATCACCGACGCATTGCGCGAAATCCGCATCGCCCTGCTAGAGGCAGATGTCGAGTTTGCCATCGCCAAGGACTTCATCACCCGGGTGAAAGAGAAATCGATGGGCGAGGACGTGCTCAAGTCGATCAAGCCCGGCGAGCAAATCGTCAAAATTTTCCACGACGAACTCGCTGCTCTGCTCGGTGGCGACCAAACACCGCTCGATCTAACACCACCCGCCCGCATTCTGATTTGCGGACTGAATGGCGCAGGCAAAACAACCACCTCCGCCAAGCTCGCCAGTCGCCTGAAAAAAGAAGGTCGCCGCCCCTTGCTCATCGCTTGCGACCTCTACCGACCCGCCGCCATCGACCAGCTCGCGACGCTTGCGAAACAAGTCGATGTCCCATGTTACACGCCAGCCGCCGGCGAAACTGACGTCGTCAAAGTGGCCAAAGACGCTCTAATCTGGGCGGAGCAACAACGCGGCACGGTGCTGATTTTCGACACCGCAGGTCGCCAAGAAATCGATGAACGCCTCATCGCCGAGCTCAAGCGCTTGCACACCTTCCTCCAGCCGAAGGAAACTCTGCTCGTCGCGGATTCCGCCACCGGTCAGCAAGCGGTCTCCGTCGCCAAACATTTCGACGAAGCCGTCGGCATCACCGGCATCATTCTCACCAAGCTCGATGGCGATGCGCGAGGCGGCGCGGCGCTTTCGATGCGTGCCGTCACCGGCAAGCCGATCAAATACGTCGGTGAAGGCGAGAAACTCGACCAGCTCAGTGAGTTCCATCCGGACCGCATGGCCGACCGCATTCTCGGCATGGGTGACATCGTCGGCATGGTCGAGCAAGTCGCCGCCAAGGTGAACGAAGAGGATGCGATGCGTTCGATGAAACGCATGCAGGAAGGAAAATTCGATTTCACGGATTTCCTCGATCAGATGAAAATGATCCAAAACCTCGGCCCGCTCGAAGGCCTGCTTGGCATGATGCCCGGATTCAACAAAATCAAAAAGCAGCTCCCCGGCGGCGCGTTGGACACTTCGCGACTCAAACGCACGGAGGCCATTGTGCTCTCGATGACTTTGCAGGAACGCCGCCGCCCCGAAATCATCAAAGGCAGCCGTCGCCAACGCATCGCCGCAGGTTCCGGCACCTCGCTGATGGAAGTAAACCAACTCATCAAGCAGTTCGGAGAAATGCGCAAAATGATGAAATCTCCGCACAAGATGAAAAACATGATGCGCCAAATGGGCGGCCCCGGCGGCCTCAACGACCTGATGAAAGGCTTCGGCGGCAAATTTTAAGGAGCCGGGACACTCCTGTCCCCATCTTCATTTCATCCAATCAACGACAAGAGCGTCGTGACTCCTTATGTCCGAGTTCTACCACCCCGAACGCGAGACGCTCAAACACGGGGAAAAACTCCCGCACTGGCAGCAAGGCGAGGTCATGCAGTTCGTGACGTTCCGGCTCGCCGACTCGATGCCTCAATCGAAACTCCAAATCTGGAAAGAAGATCTCGCGATTTGGAGAGCACACAACCCGGAGCCATGGAACGAAAAACAAACTCGGGAATACCGCCGACACTTCGTTTGGAAGCTTGAGAACTGGCTCGATGAGGGACACGGAACCTGCATTTTTACTGACCCCGCCAACCGGGCCGTTCTCGAAAAAACACTCACGCACGACGAAGGCACCCGCGCGAATCATCACGCATGGGTCATCATGCCGAACCATGTCCACCTACTTTTCACCCCGCTAGCCCCACTCGATA
>JBGSLX010000358.1:0-15408 GCA_041740475.1 Akkermansiaceae bacterium
ATCACCGGCGCGGGCGGTTCGTCGAATACCCGATTGGCCGATATTTTGGACTTGGACAATCTGGCCGTCACCTTGGCGGCGCGCTTCACCCAAGTGATCACCGAGGGCGGTGCCGTTTCTGCCGATGCCCGCGCGGCGCTCGCTCGCAACGAAGGGCTGCTGCACCAATACGCGCAGACCGCGCTCGAAGCCTTCCGCGAAGTGGAGGCCACCCTCGCGGCCGACCGCTCACTGGCCACTCAGGAAAAATTTCTCACCTCAGAACTCGAACAAGCGGCGCTCGCGGAAAAACAAGCCGAGCGCGATTATTCCGAGGGCATCAACCCGAACATTCTCTCGGTGCTGGAAGCTCAGCGCCGCGCCAACAACGCGCGTCTCAGCATGATCCGCCTGCGCAACCAACGACTTCAAAACCGCATCGATCTGCATTTGGCGCTCGGCGGAGATTTCACCACACGGCCATAAAACGATAAATGTCATGCTTCGCTCGCGTAGCACACGAGCCTGTCTCAACCGGAAAATGAATGGTTGGCATCATTTCCGAGCTGCACCTTTATAACACCGCCCCCACATGTTCATCCGCTTTCTCATTCCAGTGATTTTCCTCGCCGCAGGCTTCGGCGCATGGAGGTGGCTCGGCATCCCCGTCGAGGAGCCACAGCCGCAGCAAGCCGAGCCGCTCAAGCTCAAGACCGAACACCTAGAACTGACCGCCACGGATTTCCCCGTCATTCTGGAAACTCAAGGCAGCATCCGCGCTCACCACAGCACCACCATCACCTCGCTCGTTCCGGGAAAAATTCTGAAAGTTCACCCAAACTTCGAAGACGGCGCCTTTTTCAACGAAGGCGATGTGTTGGCCGAACTCGATCCGGCAGACCTTGAAGCCGCGCTGACCGCTGCGGAGTCGCGTCTCGCTCGCGCTGAAGCCGCGCTCGCCCAAGAAGAAGCGCACGCCAAACAAGCGAAACTCAATTGGGACGACATCGGTTACGACGAAGAACCTTCTCCGCTGGTCCTGCGCATCCCACAGCTCAAGGAGGCAAACGCGGTGATTTCCTCCGCCCGCGCCGACCTCGATCAAGCGCAGCGAAATCTGGATCGCGCCAAAATCCGCGCTCCGTTCGACGGACGGGTCAAGTCACGCCTGATCGGGCTCGGTCAGTCGGTCGGCGGCACCACCGCGCTCGGCGAAGTGTTTGCCACAGATTTCGCGGAAGTCCGCTTGCCGCTCTCCGCGAACCAATTGCCATTCGTCAATCTGCCATCCAGCGCGGACGACCCTCCGATAAACGTGATCCTCACCGACTCCATCACCGGCACCATCCAATCCGACGCGCCTTCATGGCCAGCACGAATCGTCCGCACCGAAGGCGCGCTCGATGAATCATCGCGCGAGCTGTTCGCCATCGCACGCATCGACGATCCATTCGGTCGCAAGTCGGGAAATCCAGAACTGCGCATCGGCCAACCCGTCCGCGCAGCCATCCAAGGCATCTTGCTCAACGACGTTTTTGTCATCCCGAAGACCGCCCTGCGCGGCCTGAACCGCATTTTTTTGATTGATCGCAACAATCCATCCATCCAACGCACCGACATCGCGCCGATCTGGTCAAACGATGAAGTGTTGGTCGTCCGCGAAGGACTCAAATCCGGTGACTGGCTCTCGACCTCACGGCTTCCCTACGCTCCAAACGGCGCACCCGTAGAAGTGATCCAGCCGCCCGTGGCTGCGGAAAAAACCGACTCCCAAGTGATTTCCAGCGATTCTTGAGGCGTAGAAAAGCCTCGAAAGAAGAGACGGGTTCGGGAGATCCACCAACGGATTGAGTCGTCATTTGTTTAAGCCGACTCTTCTTTCGCCCGTTTCGTCGATTTCGTTGTCTCTATTACCGAACTTAGTCTCAACCCTCGCGCAGCCACAACGCGGCTTGTTTCGCGAAGTAGGTGAGAATCATCGAAGCACCCGCGCGTTTGATCGCGGTGAGCGATTCCAGCACGGCGGCTTTTTCATCGAGCCAGCCAGCCGCAGCGGCGCTCTTGAGCATCAAATACTCACCGCTCACTTGATACGCGGCGACCGGTAACGTGCTGGTTTCGCGGACTTTCGCGATCACATCGAGATACATGCCAGCGGGCTTCACCATCAACATGTCGGCTCCCTCGGCCTCGTCTAGCAAGGTCTCGCGCAGCGCCTCGCGGGAATTCCCCGGGTCCATCTGATACGTTTTTTTGTCGCCCTCTTTGGGTGCTGAATCGAGTGCGCCCCGGAATGGTCCGTAAAATGCCGAGGCATACTTCGCGGTGTAGCTGAGGATCGCCACGTCCGAAAATCCTTCACGATCAAGCGCCTCGCGGATCGCTGCGACACGGCCATCCATCATGTCGGATGGAGCCACGATGTCCGCCCCGGCGCGGGCGTGACATAGCGCCTGATGACAGAGGATTTCCACCGTTTCGTCGTTCAAAATTTCCAGCTCACCACGCTCGTTGCGCCGGACCAGCCCATCGTGGCCATCGGCGTTGTAAGGATCGAGCGCGACATCGGTGATCACACACAAGGATGGATGCGCGGCCTTCAACAAGCGAATCGCCTGCGGCACCAGCCCGTCTTCATGGTGGCACTCTGCGGCATCGTGCGTTTTGAGGGATTCCTCGATTTTCGGGAAAAGCACCACCGCTGGAATGCCGAGTGCGTGCGCCTCGCCAGCCTCGCGCACCAGATTTTCAAGCGACCACCGCGTGACTCCCGGCATCGACAGGATCGGCGTGTCATCTGTGTCCGCGTGGAAAAACATCGGCAGGATGAAGTCGGAGATGCAGAGCTTGGTTTCGCGGACCATCGAGCGGATCGCAGGCGTGCGGCGGTTGCGGCGTGGGCGGATCATGGCGGCAAGATGAACTTCGCCTCGCGAACTTCCAACATCGAAGCTCGGAAATCTCGCGCGGCTCGGCTCTGGGAACGCTGAACTCCTGCTCGGCTCTGCTATGGGAACGCTGAGCCCCCGCTCGGCTCTGCTCCGGGAACGCTGAGCCCCCGCTCGGCTCTGCTCTGGGAACGCTGAGCTCCTCCGCTTGGCTCTGACTTCGCCGCATGCAAATGCCTTGCAGCGACTCGCCAGTCCGCCCAAGTTCCGCGCCGAAACCATGGAACCTTGGCAAGCATTTCTCCTCGGCCTGATCGAAGGCATCACTGAGTTTCTCCCCGTCAGCTCCACGGGTCACCTGCTCGTCGCCCAACAAATGATGGGAATCGGCACCGATAATGACCAAGCGAAAGCCGCATCTGACACCTTCGCGATCTGCATTCAGGGCGGGGCGATTCTCGCGGTGCTGGGACTCTACTTCAAACGCGTCATGCGCATGGTGATGGGCGTCTGCGGCCAAGATCCAGAGGGCTTGAAGCTCGCCATCGCGGTCATCATCGGGTTTCTGCCCGCCGCAGTCATCGGTCTGTTGTTCAACGATTGGATCGAGCAGAAACTCTTCGGCATCTGGCCTGTCATCGCCGCGTGGGTGGTCGGTGGCGTGCTGATCCTTGCCATTGCACCGCGAGCACGACGCGAGTCCAGCGCCGCCCCGGGAGTCGAGCTGTTGGAAATCACGTGGAAAATGGCCTTGATGATCGGTTTCTTGCAATGCGTGGCGATGTGGCCGGGCACCAGCCGCAGTCTGATGACCATCGTGGGAGGCGTGCTGGTGGGACTCTCATTGCGCGCGGCGGTCGAGTATTCGTTTTTGCTCGGCGTGGTCACGCTCACCGCCGCCACCGCGAAAAAGGCCGTCTGGAAAGTCCCGGGAATCGATCCGCAATATGACGCATGGTTCGGTGGCGCGCAGTTGATGTGGGACACCTACGGGCCACTTTCACTGGCGGTGGGCGTGGTGGCAGCCACCGTCTCGGCGGCACTCGCCGTCAAATGGCTCGTTTCCTACCTGCAAAAACACGGGCTGGAAATCTTCGGTTGGTATCGGATCGCTCTCGGTACGATTGTCGGCGGGCTCGTGCTGGTCGGTGTCATCAGCTAAATTCTGAACCGGAACGAAAATCCGCGCCGGGAAGTGCGTTGACGAATCCGGTTTTTCCATGCAGCTTCCCGCCCGAGTCCGCATTTCGGAACTTTACCCCATTCATCTATGAGAATCATCCGTTGCATCATTGCCACCGCTTTTGCCGCCGCACTGGCCACTTCCGCCATCGCCCAAGAGGGCAAGCTCAACATCGCCACCGTGGATATGCAGGAGCTTTTCAAACAATACTACCGCACCAACGAGGCCCAAAAGCAGATCAACGTCGAGCGCGCACGCATCCAGAAAGACAACAACGAGCGCCTCGCACGCATTCGCGAGCTGGAAGAAAGCCTCGGCGCACTCCGCAAACAGCTTGATGATCCGTCGATTGCCGATTCCAAAAAACAAGCGCTCTTCAAGGATTGGCAGATGCAACAACAAGAGGGCATCGCACTAGACCGCGAGCGCCGCGAGTTCCTCCAACGCCGCAACCAAGCTCTCAACGAGAAGATGGTTCAGCGCATGAGAGGCATCTTGGAAGAAATCCGCAAGATCGTCGAAGATCAGGCCAAAGTGGATAACTTCGACTACGTGTTCGACAAATCCGGCCTTAGCACCTCGCAAGTTCCGTTCCTGCTCTACACCAAAGACGCGACCGACATCACCGCCGGTTTGCTCAAGGAGCTCAACAAAGACGCACCCGCAGATTCTTTGCCAGTCGAGGGCGAACCCGCCCCAGAAATCCCCACACCTGAAGTTCCCGCAGCGGAGTAATTTTTTCGCGGACTTTCGCTTTGGCGATCACCCTCACGCTCTCAGAGCTCGCCCGTTGGATCGATGGTGACATCGTTCGGGGCGAGCTCGATTTGTCTTTTTCAGGCATGGCCGCACTGGATGCCGCCGGTCCACAAGAAGTCAGTTTTCTCGGCAACGAAAAATACGCGCCTCTCTTCGAGCACACCAAAGCCGGCGCAGTCATCGTCCCGCACGGCGTGACGCACGGCCCAGAAGCGACCGCTTTGATCGCCGTTGATAACCCGACGTTTGCGTTTTCCACCGTAGTCCGGCACTTCGCCGCCGCCGTTCAGGCCTTTTCCCCGGGAGTATCACCACATGCGGTGATCGATCCATCCGCCGTGCTCGACCTAGCCAAAGTGCGAATCCACCCCGGTGCGGTGATCATGGCTGGCGCAACCATCGGCGATGGCACGGAAATCGGCCCAAACTGCGTCATCGGCGAAAAAGTCGTCATCGGCCGCGACTGCCAACTCATGGCAAACTCCACCGTTCGCATGTTCTGCGTGCTCGGCGACCGCGTCATTCTACATCCCGGTGTGGTCATCGGCTCTGATGGCTACGGCTACGAATTGGTCGATGGCCGCCACGTCAAAATCGACCAAGTCGGCACCGTGGAAATCCATGATGACGTGGAAATCGGTGCCAACAGCACGGTGGATCGCGCTCGTTTCGGCAAGACGGTGATCGGAGAGGGCACGAAAATCGACAATCTCGTCCAGATCGGACACAACTGCGTGATCGGCAAACATTGCCTCATCGTCGCACAGTGCGGGATTTCCGGCAGCACCCGTCTCGGCGATTACGTCACGATGGCCGGGCAATCCGGAACAGCCGGGCACCTCAGCATCGGCGACAAAGCCACCATCGCCGGGCGCGGTGGCGTCACGGTCAATCTGCCCGGCGGCGAAATCTACAGCGGAGCGCCAGCCATGCTCTACCGAGAAGAGCGCAAACTAAAAGCCGCCTTACGCCGCGTCCCAAAATTGGTCGAACGCGTCAAAGCTCTCGAACAAGCACTCAAAGCTGCCGACGTCCCGGGACCTCCGAGCTCCCGCTCGGCATAACCTCCCCCGGGACCGCCGAGCTCCCGCTCGGCATAACCTCCCCCCGGGGGACCGCCGAACTCCCGCTCGGCAACCACTCTACAACCCTCGCCAATCCCTCAAAATGCTTGCGCGTGGCACAATCCGCACCTAATCCCACCGCCATGGCTCTTGAAACCACACTCATTTTGTTCAAACCCGACGCGATTGAAAAACACATCACCGGCAAGGTGCTCAGCCGCTTCCAAGATGCGGGTTTTGTCATTCGCGGCATTAAGATGATGAATCTCGACGACGCCGTTTTGCGAGAGCATTACTCTCACATCGCCGACAAGCCTTTTTTCCCGGACATCGTGACATTCATGAGCAAGACGCCAGTCATTGCGCTCGCTCTGGAAGGCGATGACGTGATCAACAAAGTGCGCGATTTGCTCGGCCCGACCAATTCCAAGACCGCCGCTGCCGGCACCATTCGCGGAGATTTCGGCGAAGACATGATGATCAATGTCTGCCATGCATCCGACTCCCCAGAAGCCGCCGCCGCTGAGCTCAAGCGCTTTTTCAAGGACGGCGAAATTTTCGCATATTGACCGTGGCGGCGGTTTGTAACCGCCCTGCCCTACAAAATCTGAGCTTCCCGCCATTGCTCGGAGTCGATTGAATCCACCGCATGATCGACATGTTGGTGCGCCTATATGACTTGCCGGATTCCACTCAACTCTATGCCCAAGTCGCCGCTTCTGGCGTGATGCTGCGGCGGGCCAGAGCTTTTGAAAAACACACCGTGGCAGCTTTCGCTCGGCAGCATTTCTCCGAAAAATGGGCCAGCGAAGTGGAAGTCGCACTCAGCCGCCAACCGGTCACTTGTTTCATCGCCACTCGTGATCGGCAGATTCTTGGGTTCGCGTGTTACGACACCACTCAGCGCGGATTCTTCGGCCCGACCGGAGTGATCGAAGAGGCACGTGGGCTCGGGCTGGGCAAAGCGCTGTTGATGAAGGCGCTCGAAGGAATCCGGGAACTCGGCCACGCTTACGGAATCATCGGCGGCGTCGGCCCGGCAGAATTTTACGTGAAAGCCTGCGGCGCGGTCGAAATCCAAGGGAGCAACCCAGGGATTTATTCGGACATTCTGCCGTAACGCATCACGAAGGCGGGTAGGATCATTTTGACTTTCATCGGCTCCATCCCTGACAGCGCTTCAAGAAAACCTCATGAAGCTCAGGTGAAAAATCCGGCCAAGGAGCCCGCCTCGACGAATCCCCAGCTCAATTGGCGCGGTTCCGCTCGTCCACTTGGCGATTCAGAGTGCAAAAGTCATACGCGTAACCAACCCCGAACAGCCCGAAAGTCAGCAACCACAGAATTCCGGTCGGAATTTTTCCGAGGTAGAAGCGGTGAATGCCGAACATCCCGAGAAACGTCTGCAAAATCCACGCGACCGAGTAGTCGTATTTTCCAGCGGTGAATCGGAGGTCCGCTTTGCGATCCATGCCCGGAATCAGAAAAAAATCGATCAACCAGCCAATCCCCAGCAAGCCGAGGGTGCAAAGCCAGATCACGCCAGTGACGGGCCTACCGTAATAAAAGCGGTGTGCGCCTGTGAACCCGAACAGCCACAATAAGTAGCCGATGGTCTTGCTGTGCGTGTCGGTTCGGTTTGGTTGAACATTCTTTACGACCTCGACATCAATTGACTCAACATCAATTACTGGTACTTCCTTCCGTTTCATTTCCATGCAGTTCAATAGCGAATAACGCACCGCATTGACGATGAAAATGTCCGGCTGCAGGAATCGAAGGGGAGCCCACGCGCCCTCGCGTGTCGTCTTTGGCGCCCCGCCAAAGACATGGGTCACACCAGAATCGACGCGATTTTCTGCCGTGGACGCCGAAACATACCTTTATAAAAACTGGCAGCATCCGGGGCGCGAGGGCGCACCCCAGAACACGCGAGGGCGCGTGTGCTCCCCGAAGCATTCCGACACACACCAGAAAGATTGATGCGCATCACGCGACGGTGTGAACTTCCGGCATGGCATGGACGGCGCTCGGTGATTCGGCATGGATATTTCAAGCGGCTGGGGCCGGGGCAAGCGAGCGACTCAACTGCGTGTTGAAACTCGCCAATCACCTCGAAACCCATCGCATTCCCGAAGTCCGCGACATCGTTTCTTCCTTCGAAACTCTCGCGGTGCATTTCGATCCTGCGCACGGCGAACGCGTTCTCGCTTGGCTACTTTCTCAATCTCCGCCAAGCGACGAGCGCCCGGCAGTTCAGGCCAAACACATCGAAGTGCCAGTCGCCTACGATGTCGAAAAAACGACTGCTTTCGCGCTCAATTTGCCGCAGCAAGAAATCGTCCGACTCCATAGCAGCGCCATCTACACCGTGGCGGCGGTGGGATTTGCTCCGGGTTTTCCTTATCTCACCGGACTGCCAGAGCGGCTACATTTGCCGCGAAGATCCACACCCCGACGCGTCGCGGCGGGTGCGGTCGCCATTGCCGGGAATCAAGCCGGCATTTACCCGTTCGATTCCCAAGGCGGCTGGCATGTCCTCGGGCGAACGAATCTTGAGCTTTTCGACCCCAGCCGCAGCGAGCCCGCACGGCTCAAGCCCGGCGACCAAGTGAAGTTCATTCCTGCCGAGCTTTCGTTTGCGGAAAAAGTTACGCACGAGAATTTGCCAGAGGTCGCCGATTTCGAAGTGATCGAACCCGGAGTGTTATGCTCGGTGCAGGATGCTGGCCGAAATGGATTTCAGAAAATCGGGATTTCGCCCGGCGGCACGGCGGATCGTGTGGCCGCACAAGTGGCGAACCGTTTGCTCGGAAACCCGGAAAATGCCGCTCTCTTGGAATGCTGCGTGAGTGGGCCGGTGCTGAAATTTTCGCGCGATGTGCGCGTCGCGTATGTCGGATGGGCTGACTTGTGCAGCGGGCGACCCATCACGCTGCACGCAGGTGAGGTGCTGGATTTGCGCGGCCGCATGACTACGGCTCACGGCTATCTTGCGCTGTCTGGCGGCATCGACGTGCCGGAAATTCTCGGCAGTCGCTCCACCGATCTGCGGGCGGGCTTCGGCGGTTGGCGCGGCAGAGCGCTGCGAGCTGGCGACCGACTGACACTCGGCAAGTCGCAAGTCGGCCCGCCCTCGGGGCACTGGCGCGTGGGCTGGCCACTAACTGAAATCACGCATCTAACGCTGGGACTGAGATTTCTCAAAGGCGTGCAATCCTCGTGGTTCACCGACGCGGCCGTGGAAACATTTCGCGACGCCATCTACCAACTCAGCCCGTATTCGGACCGCATGGGCGCACGGCTCGATGGGCCAGTGCTGAGTCGTGACGATTGCACCGAAATGATATCGCAGCCGGTGGTCGTCGGCTCGGTGCAAGTGCCGCCCGATGGTCGCCCGGTGGTGTTGATGAGCGAGCGGCAAACCATCGGCGGCTACCCGCAAATCGGCCACATCATTTCTGCGGACCTGCCAAAACTCGCTCGCGCACTGCCCGGCACCAACCTGCGTTTCCGCGAGGTCTCGCTGCATGAAGCACGCGCCGCTTGGCAGGAAACCCAGAACTATCTCGGTCTCTTGCAAGCGGGCCTTGAGTTGATAATTTGAACGGCATGCGCACCATCGATCTCAATGCCGACCTCGGAGAAGGCGGGGCGGACGATGCGGAGCTGATCGCTCTGGTGACATCGGCGAACATCGCTTGTGGCGGTCCTGCGGGTGATGAAGAGACGATGCGCATGGCCATTGAGGCTTGCTGGCTGGCGGGCGTGGCGATAGGAGCGCATCCCGGCTATGCGGATCGTGAGCATTTTGGCCGCAGGCCGATCTCTCTTCTGCCTTCGCAAGTGAAGGATCTCGTGGCAACTCAACTTGCGTGCTTTTTGGAAATCGCTCGGCGAGTTAGGGCGCATGTGCATCACGTCAAGCCACACGGCGCGCTGTATCACCAAGCCGATCACGACCCACAACTCGCGGAGGCGGTCGCCGCTGCGACTGCAGAAATTTTGCCCCGATGCATCTTCTACACGCCCCCCGGCGGGATGATGGCTGCGGCCGCGAGCCATGCTGGCCTGAAAGTGCGAGCTGAGGGTTTCATGGATCGTCGATATGCGGAAAACGGGGCACTCGTTCCGCGTGGCGAGCCGGGCGCGGTGATCACCGATTTGCCACTGGCCGTGGCGCAAGCGCTGCAAATCGCCTGCGAACAACGCGTGCAAACAGCGCAGGGCACGTGGCTTTCACTGCCAGCAGAAACCCTCTGCGTTCACGGCGACAGCCCGTACGCCGTGGCGATCTTGCGTGAAGCTAGAACCGCGCTGGTGGCAGCGGGTTGTCGCTTGCGCAGCTCAATCTAACAAACATACATGCTCAGGTCGAGTCGTGGCGATCACGAGTCCAAATCCATGATTTTCTGTGTGTTCCGTGTCTTCCGTGGTTCGCATTTCTGAATTTCGGCTAAACATCCGGAAAATGTTTTGCCTTTGCGTCTCGGGTGGAATGGCCCTACCTAGGCAGTCCGCCGTTATCATGAGATTGTTTCGCATCCTTACATTCAAAGAGCTCAAGAGTTATTTCCTGACTCCTTTCGGCTGGGTGATTCTGGCATTTGTCACGGTGATGCAGGGCATCTCGCTTTCCACGGCGATGAAGGGCTTCCGCGATACGCCGGTCAAAGACAGCCTGATTTATGTCACATTTCACACGCCCTTATTCTGGTTCTTTTTCCTCTTCAT
The DNA here is from genome assembly GCA_041740475.1 of Akkermansiaceae bacterium. Lineage (GTDB taxonomy): Bacteria > Verrucomicrobiota > Verrucomicrobiia > Verrucomicrobiales > Akkermansiaceae > Luteolibacter. Next base: position 10,608 of record JBGSLX010000358.1, read on the forward strand.
CTTCCCGCTGATCACCATGCGGACCTTCGCTGAGGAAGAGCGCAGCGGCACTTTGGAAACTCTGCTCACTGCGCCGGTCCGCTCGTGGCAGGTGGTGCTCTCGAAATACACGGCAGCGATGTTATTTTACGCGGTCTTGTGGCTACCGGCGTTCGTCCAGTTTCAAATGTTCGTCTGGGTCACGGATTTGCCACCGGCTTGGTCGCCGGGCGCGATGCTCGGTAGTTTTAGCATATTGATGCTGATGGGCGCGGCTTTCACGGCGGTGGGTTGCCTCTGCTCGGCGCTCACATCCAGCCAGATTATTGCCGGGCTGCTGACGATCGGCTTGCTCGTGATCCAGTATTTCCTCGGCTACGTCACCGTGATCTGGGGTGAGTCTTTTGCGGGTGCGCCGCTGTTTCATCACATCTCCACGCAGCGGCATTTGCACTATTTCGCCAGCGGATTGCTCGATACGCGGGTGGTCGTTTATTACCTGAGCATCGCCCTGCTCGTCTTGTTCCTCACCTACCATGTGGTCGATTACCGCCGCTGGAAACGCTGAGCTTTCTTCACTGTCTGCATGTCTGATTCCCCGCCTGAGCCTCGCCAAAAGCCCGCCCGCCCGCTGAACCGCTGGGGCATGGGCACGCTTTCCGTTTTGCAAATCGCCTTTCTGATCGTGGTGGTGATCGCGCTCAACTACCTCGCGATGCATCATTACACGCGCCTCGATATGAGCCGCAGCGCCGATTATTCGCTGTCCTCGGCGACCACGCGTTACCTCACCAGCGAATTGCTCACCGGGCGTACCCAGCCCGTGAAATGGATCATGACCTACCGCCGGAGTTCCGCGTTTTACGAGCGCGTGCGCACTCTGGTTGAGGAATACGAGCGGCTTTCCAATGGCCGTATCCAAGTCGAGTTCGTGGACCCAATGCGCAGCCCGAACCGCTTGCAGGAAATCACCGCCGCTTACGGACTCACGCTGGTAAGGGACCTGATCATCATTGATGCCCGCACCGACGACAGCCCGCCGATCACCGAGGATGCGAACCAAATCAAGACCCTCAACCCGCACATCCGCCTCGTTCTGGCCGAAGACATGGCGACTTATGCCACCGCAGAAGGCACCCGCAAAATCGTCGGCTTCCAAGGCGAAGATATGCTCACGGCGTCACTCGTCTCGGCCATCGAAGGGCGACCAAAAGTGATGGCGTTGATCGCTGACAAGAGCCGCTTGCCGACACAAGAAGGCCCATCGCCGCGCAAATCGCTCGAAGACACACTGCGTTTTCAAAACGTCGCACTGCGCGAAATCCAGCTTTCTGAAACCTCGGAAATCCCCGTCGATGTTGCTGGCGTGGTCCTTGCCGCACCGGGCTACGACCCGACCGATGATGAAATGCAGGTGTTGCAGCGGTATTGGAGTCGCCCGCGATCCTCGATTCTGGTGCTGACCGAAGCGGGTGGCGTGCCGCCGAAAATCCGCGCTTTCCTGCGTGAAAATGGCGTCACGCCGCGCAACGACCGCGTCATCGTGCGCGAGGGAAATCAACTGATCACCACGGCTCGCGGCATTTTCACCGGAGGCGTCAGTTTTCTCAGAGATCTCGCCGGGCAAACGACTGAGTTTGGCGGCGCCAGCGCATCGCTCGACGTGCGCGAGGGCGCGGAAGACCTGCTCAACAAGCGCATTTTACCGATGGGCCTGATCCAAGTGCCCGCGGGTTTCTGGGGCGAAACCAAGTTTGGCCAAGGCAACGAGGCCTTTGACGAAGTGGAAGACCACGGACCGCCGCTCTATCTCGCGGCGAGCGTCACCCGCGGCGCAGAGTCGGACGACCGCTACGCTGCGGACTCGTCGCGCATGCTGGTGATTTCTAACACCGACTTTCTCGATCCCAAACACCACCGCGCGGAAAACCTCGATTTCCTCGCATCCTCGGTAAACTGGCTGGTCGGTCGCGAATCTCTGGCAGGCATCGGCCCGCGCTCGCTCGGCACCTACAAGTTGCCGCTGCTCGAGGCGCAGGTGTCTTTCATCAACCGCATCAACCTGTTTTTCATCCCCGCGTTTCTGCTGGTGATCGGCGCATTCGTCTGGTCATCACGCCGCGTTTGACCCGCCATGCGCTCCACCGTCTCCACACTTTTGCTGGCGTTTGCAGCGGCGTTCATGACGTTTCTCGTGGTTTGGCAGGTCCGGCAGGGAAGTTTCGAAACGGTGTTTGGCGCACCGCCCGTCGCAGTGGGACGTGCGCTTTATCGCTCATTCAAACCGGAGGCCGTGAAGCACATTCATGTTTCCGGCGTGGATGGTGAGGCCAAGTTTTCACTCGCGGAAAACGGTTGGCAGGCCTCCACACCGTGGGAAGACCGGATGGATCCGCGCGCCGCCATCAGCATCATCAGCTTCGCGCTTGGCTTGCGCGTGGAAGATCTGTCAGAAGCGAAAAAAACCGACCCCGCTCAATCCGGCTTGGGCGAAACGGCGATCCGCATCCGCCTCGAAGACGAAAACCGCCAACCACTCGCGACTTTCAAACTCGGCCGCGTATCACCGTGGAAGGCGGAGATTCAAGACATCAAAGACCCCGTACCCACGGTCTTCATCCAGCCCGAGGAAAAGAGCCAAAACCAACGTGTCTATCTCTGCACCGGCGACATCAACGTGCTGTTCAGAGACGGCTTTAAGTTTCTCCGCGATCACAGGCCGTTTTATTTCAACCCCATCACTCTGGGAAAAATCCGCATCCGCTCGCAGCAAGGCGATCTCACGCTCGGTCGCGAATCGGCAAAAAAACCATGGCGCGTGGTGAAACCCATCGACTTGCCGACCGATCCCGTCGCGATGAAAGCGTTGTTGGAAGGCTTGTTTGAGCTGCAAGCGATTCGCGTCACAGACCCATCCGCAGCGGCGACCCCCGCCACCGAAAGCGCGGTAAAACCCTCACAAATCGCCATCTCACCGCTCGGCTCGGACAAGGAAACCGTGCTGGAAATTTACCCGCCAGAATCTGCCGAAGCCAACGAGGTGCAAGCCACCGTCAGCGACCGCCCCGGCACGCGATTTATTCTGCCACTGCGCCCGGAACCCGGCCTCGTCTCGCTCGCAAGACTGCCGCTGTCGATCAACGACCTGCGGGATTCCACGCTCACGCGGCTCAACATCGGCTCGCTCAGCGCCATTTCGATCAAGCCCTCGACTGGTCGCGAGATCCTCATCACCCGCGAGCCACCGCAGCCATGGATGCTCACCGTGGACGGAATCAGCCGCGAGGCGAACGAGGAGAATCTCTTCGCTCTGCTCAAAGCCATGACCTCCCACAAAGTCATCGGCTTCGAAAGTGATGCCGCCACTGACTTTTCCCCTTGGGGTCTCGACCGCCCCATCCTCGTGCTGAGTTTTCTCAATCAGGAAAATCTGAAACTCGAGCTGCGCTTCGGCATCGATGGCAGCGGCGGCTATTTCGTGAATCGCCTCGGCACGCCCACCGTGATGCGCGTGGATGAATCGCTGATCGCCTCCATCACCGTCCGCCCTTACGAGTGGCGGCACGCTCGTGTGTGGTCGGTGGACCGCTTCAATCTCGTCGGACTGGAACGCAGAGAAGGAGCGAACCCACCGCTGGTGCTGAAGTACAATTTCGTCAACGAATCCTGGCTCGCGAGTCAGGATGGCGATGATGTGAGCGCCTTGCTCGATCCGATGCGCGCTAATTTCATGCTCACGATGCTCGAAGGCCTCAAGGCGAGTCGCTGGCTTTCTCCGAGCGACCAAGAAGCTGCCACCGCTCTAGCGAATCCGACGATGGTCGTCACCGTGATCGAAAAAACCGTGAACAAAGAAGGCGACTTCTCGGGAATCATGCAGCGAGTCATCAGCCTAGCCCCAGCGGGTGGCTTGAACGCCGGGTTTTATTACGGCCGCCTCTCTGGCGAGGAACATCCGTTTCTCATCCCATCGGAAACTTACGACAAAATCGCCATCAAGCTGCTAGACGAGTGATGGCACATCTCACGGAGCGCGGAATTCATCCCGCGTCTTCTCTACGGATGGGCGGAATGAATTCCGCGCTCCAATTCTTTTACGGCGCAGCGGGACATTGAGTTCCAGTCGCGTGCCGGAAGCTGCGTCGCTTTCCACTTTTAACTCGCCGCCGAGAGCTTCCGTGCGCTGGCGCAGGGCACGCAAAGTCGCGGGTCGGTCGATTTTTTCCGCCGCGATTCCGCAGCCGTCGTCCACCACACTCAGTCGAAAAAACGTGTCGCCCGCTTCGGCGTGGATTGCGACCGAGGTGGCGTCCGCATGGCGCAAAATGTTGTGCAGCGCCTCGCGGAAAAACAAAAACAGATCGCGATTGGATTCTTCCGGCAGCTCCACCTGCCACGCGGCTTCGTTGGCGGTGAATTTCCATTTCAACGATTCCAGCATGATCGAACCCGTCTCGCGCAAGTGCTCCACCGTCGCGATCCGGTGATCTCCGCCGGGGCGCAGCAGCCAGACGATATCGCGCACAGCACTGACGGTTTCTGCGGCGATGCGCTGGATGCGCTTGAGCTCCTGCGATGGGCCGGAGCGGCTTTCTGCGAGGTCGGCGAACATCTGGATGCTGCCGAGATTGCTGCCCACCTCATCATGCAAGTCGCCTGCGATGCGCTCGCGCACCTTGAGCAGCTCGCGGTTGGCTTGGAGCCGGTAGCGGATCGGCAAGGCGATGATCGCAAACGCACCCGCCAGCCCCATCACTGCAAACCACGTCACCGCCGTGCGCCGCCAGCTCGCGATCAAGGCCTCAGACTCGACGCGCAAGTC
>JBGSLX010000359.1:0-2702 GCA_041740475.1 Akkermansiaceae bacterium
CATCGCCCATGGCCAGCATCGCAGTCGATGAAGACGTGGGTGCTAGATTGAGCGGACACGCCTCCCGCTCCACCGATGTGTCCAGCGCCACCTCGCTCATTCGCGCCAAAGTCGAAGAATGTGGGTTGCCCGTCAGCGAGACCAGGCTCACGTCGAAGCGTTTGACGAATGGCAGCAGGTCGATGAGTTCGCGCGTTTCTCCCGAGTAAGAAAGCGCGAGCACGGCATCACCATCTGATAGCAAACCAAGATCGCCGTGGAGGGCGTTTTGCGAGTCCAGAACGACTGCGGTGGCTCCGGTGGAATTGAGCGTGGCCGCGATCTTGAGGCCGATGTTTCCGGATTTCCCGACGCCGATGACTACAATTTTCCCGCGCTGATTCAGCGTCTGCTGAAAAATGGAGACGGCTTTGACGAAACGCTCATCGAGCGATGCTGCCATGCGGCGCAGACCTTCGATCTCAGTTTCGATGACAAATCGCGCCGTTGCCAAATGATCCATGCGCCATGACAAGCGCGCTGAAACCCGCTTGGCAAGCGTGGAGCGGGCCGCATGGTGCCGATCCGCCCAGCGCACACTTCGGGCAATTCGCCTTGCGGCTACGAACAGATGGCGGAAACATTCGCGGCATGAATGCCCAACTTGATGACCTGTTTGCTTTTCTCAGATTTCCCAGCATTTCCACGGATTCCCACCATGCGGGCGATTTGCGTGCTTGCGCCGAGTGGCTGCTCGGCAAACTCAGTGGCATGGGGCTCACCGCTCAACGTCATGAAACTGCTAGGCACCCAATCGTGGTCGCGCGCAACGAACACCAAGCCGGGCGACCTACGCTGCTGATCTATGGCCATTACGACGTGCAACCGGTCGATCCGCTCGAATTGTGGACGAGCGCCCCGTTTGACCCGGTGATTCGCGATGGCAGAATCTGGGCGCGTGGCGCGACGGATAACAAAGGGCAGATGCTCGCTCACGTGCTGGGTGTGGAAACGATGCTGCGCGAAAATGGCTCACTGCCGCTCAACTTGATCTTTCTCTTCGAAGGCGAGGAAGAAATCGGCAGCCCGAATTTGGCACCGTTTCTCGAACAAAACCGCGAGTCGCTGCGCTGCGATGTGATCGCGATTTCCGACACCGGAATGGTCGCGCCCGGAGTGCCGACGCTGGGTTACGGCTTGCGTGGCATGGCGTGCGGCGAGGCGATCTTGCGCGGACCGATTGGCGATCTTCACTCCGGCATTTTCGGCGGAGCTGTCGCGAATCCCGCCACGGCCATCGCGCGGCTCACGGCGAGTCTTCACGCGCCAGACGGGCGAATTGCTATCGATGGATTTTACGATGACGTGCGCGATCTGGAAACTTGGGAGCGCGAGATGTGGCAGCAAATCCCCGGCGTGTCCGATGCCTCATTTCTTAGTATCACGGGTTCTCCCGCGCTCTTCGGCGAGCCGGGTTTTTCCGCCGCAGAACAGGTTTGGGCGCGCCCAACAGCGGAGGTCAACGGCATCGGCGGCGGCTATCAGGGCGAAGGCTCCAAGACCGTCATCCCTGCGGAAGCCTTTGTGAAACTCTCCTTCCGCCTCGTGCCCGACCAAGAGCCGAGCAAAATCCTCGCTCAGATCCAGCAGCATCTCGAACGCCACTGCCCGCCGGGAGTGACCCTCGAATTCAAGCCGGGACACACCGGAAAACCTTACCTGATGGACCCACAATCGGGCTACGGCCAGGCGGCATGCCGGGCGCTGCGCAACACGTTCAACGCGGAACCCGTGCTCATCCGCGAGGGCGGCAGCATCCCAATCGTGCAATCCTTCCGCGACATTCTCGGCACGGACACGCTGCTTCTCGGCCTCGCTCTGGCTGACGCCAAAATCCATGCGCCCAATGAGAATTTCCCGATTGAAAACTTCGAGGCAGGGATCGCTCTCAATCAGGCGTTGATTCGGGAATTGGCTTGTTAATTGGCCGCTCGATTCACTTGTTTCTCCGCCGCCATCCCATGTCCGAACCCACTCCGTCACCCAAACTCGATTTTATCCGCGAAATCATCGCCGATGACCTTTCCTCCGGAAAACACGAGACGATTCTGACCCGCTTCCCGCCCGAGCCAAACGGCTACCTGCACATCGGACACGCCAAGTCGATCTGCCTGAACTTCGGCATCGCTTTGGAAAACTCAGCGGTCGGCTCGAAATGCCATCTGCGCTTTGATGACACCAACCCGGAAAAAGAAGAGTCCGAGTATGTCGAAAGCATCAAGGAAGACGTGAAGTGGCTCGGCTTTGAATGGGGCGAAGATCTTTATTTCGCCAGTGGCTACTTTTCATTTTTCTACGACTGCGCGGTGCATTTGATCGAACGAGGCCTCGCCTACGTCGAGGACGATAGCGCGGAGGAAATGCGCTTGAAACGCGGGAATTTGACCACTCCCGGCACTCGCTCGGTGCATGCTGAGCGCTCGGTGGAGGAGAATCTTAGCTTGTTGGCTCAGATGAAGGCTGGCGCTTTCGAGGAGGGGAAATGTGTGGTGCGGGCCAAAATCGACATGGCCTCGCCAAACATGAATCTGCGCGATCCGGTGCTTTATCGGATCATGCACACGCACCACCACAACACCGGCGACGAGTGGTGCATTTACCCGATGTATGATTTCGCCCATCCGCTTGAGGATGCGCTTGAGCACATCACCCACTCGCTTTGC
>JBGSLX010000360.1:0-3503 GCA_041740475.1 Akkermansiaceae bacterium
TGCTTCAGCAGGAAGCCCCGGAAGATTTTGTCATCGCCACCGGCAAACAAATTTCCGTCCGCGAATTCGTCCGCATGTCCGCTGCGGATGCCGGTATCACCATCGAGTTTTCTGGCTCCGGCGTGGATGAAATCGCCACCATCACCGCCGTGACCAATGCCGTAAAAGCCCCAGCCGCAAAGCTCGGCGACGTCATCGTCAGAGTGGATCCCCGCTATTTCCGCCCCGCTGAGGTCGAGACGCTTTTGGGCGATCCCACAAAAGCCAAGGAAAAACTCGGCTGGGTGCCAGAAATCACCGTCGAAGAAATGTGCGCCGAAATGGTCGCTTCAGACCTCGATACCGCACGTCAACACGCGCTGCTCAAGCTCCACGGCCACAAAGTCGCTGTCGCCAAGGAATAATGGAGCGCGGAATTCATTCCGCATCTTCCACCTCCACCACAGCGGAAAAAAAAGTTCCGCGCTCCACGATGAAGCCTCACGATGCGCACCGTCTCAGTCATTGGTCTGCCACTCGCCGCCACCACTTATGCGGGTGCGGTTGAGTGGATTCTCGACCACGCGGTGAAAGGCGATCAAGCATTCGCTGTCGAGGCGGCAAACACCCACGTCGCCGCCCTTTCTCGCCACGACCCAGAATTTGGGGAAACGATGGCTCGCTTCGATCTCATCGTTCCAGATGGCATGCCGCTCGTGTGGGCGATCAATCGCCACCTGCCCGTCGCAGATCGCCTCACCAACCGCGTCTATGGACCAACTTTGATGCTCGAAACACTCACCGGAACGATGAATCGCCCGAAATTTCGGCATTTCTTGCTCGGCGGCCGCCAGTCCACTCTGGAAAAACTCCGCTCGATATTCGGCACTCGGTTTCCCGGAGCAGTCATCGCTGGCTCCTACTCTCCGCCTTTTGGCGAATGGCCCGCTGACGAATTCGAGCGCATCACCCAACAAATCCGCGAAACCAAATCCAACCTGATCTGGGTCGGCATGGGCTGCCCAAAACAAGAGCGCTGGATCGCCAAAAACAAAGACCGACTCCCTCCCGGCGTCTATTTCGGCATCGGTGCCGCTTTCGCCTTCCACGCCGGAGAAGTCAAACAGTCCCCTTCCCTCCTCCAACGTCTCGGCATGGAATGGGCCTACCGCCTAGCCATGGAACCGCGCCGACTTTTCAAACGCTACTTCACCTACAACTCGCTGTTTCTCTACTACCTGCTTAGGGGCAAAAGCTGAGATGCTAAAATGCTGAGAAGCTGAAATTAGGAGGATGGGGCAAATACACAGATTCTGAGATCTGATATTTGATGCGACTTCCTGAAAATCTTCGTGATCGCTGCAAAAAAGCCGCTTCTTCGGTGATCAAAATTTTCATCTCTCTCCCAAAAAACCGTGAGGAAGTTCAACTCATTGCCAAGCAGATGATACGCTTTGGCACCTCGGTAGCATCACACGCAAGAGAAGCCTCACGCGCCCGTAGCAACTCAGAATTCTGCTCAAAAATTGACGTTCTGCTCCAAGAAGCCGATGAAACCCAACTCTGGCTGGAGCTTCTCATCGAAGACTGCTCGATCACAAACCCAGCCCTCAAAGATCTCCACCAAGAACTCAGCGAAATCATCGCCATCTTCACGACCATCGTCAAAAAAACCAGAGACAGAGGAGAGCGGTAGAAGCTGAGATGCTGAAAAGCTGAAAAGCTGAAATTAGATTCTCCCAATTCAGCTTTTCAGCTTCTACCACTCACCTCTTCACTTTCAGCTCCTCAGCTTCTCAGCATTACCCAATCTCCTCTTTATTTCAGCATCTCAGCATTTACCAATCTCCTCTTTATTTCAGCATCTCAGCTTTTCAGCATCTCAGCATTTACCACTATGATTTCCTCCATCTGTTGCCTCGGCGCTGGCTATGTCGGCGGACCCACCATGGCCATGATCGCCGCCAAGTGCCCTGATATTCAGGTCACTGTCTGTGATATGAATCAGCAACGCATCGACGCCTGGAACTCGGATGACTTGCCAGTTTACGAGCCAGGTCTGCAAGAGGTCGTGGAGTCCGCGCGCGGCAGAAATCTGCATTTCACCACCGACATCAAGCCCGCCATCGCCGCAGCCGACCTGATCTTTGTTTGCGTCGGCACACCCACCAAATCTTACGGCATCGGAGCAGGCCGCGCTGCGGACCTGCGTTACATCGAATCTGCCGCACGCATCATCGCGGAAGTTTCATCCGGCCACAAAATCATCGTCGAAAAGAGCACCATCCCGGTCAAAACAGCCACCGCGATCCAAGCCATTCTTGCGGCAAACTCGGTTAGCTCCGCCACTTTCCAAGTGCTCTCAAATCCCGAGTTCCTCGCCGAAGGCACCGCCGTTTCCGACATGGAAAACCCGGACCGCATCCTCATCGGCGGCGAACAAACCCCCGAAGGACTCGCTGCGATTGAGGCGCTGGTCTCTGTTTACGCCACTTGGATTCCTCGCGAAAAAATCATCACCACCAATCTCTGGTCGTCCGAACTCTCGAAACTCGTCGCCAACGCTTTTCTCGCCCAGCGCATCTCTTCCATCACCTCCATCTCCGCGCTCTGCGAAGCGACCGGCGCCGATGTCGATGAAGTCGCCCGCGCGATCGGCAGTGACTCACGGATCGGCCCGAAGTTTCTCAAGTCCTCGGTCGGCTTCGGCGGTTCGTGTTTTCAAAAAGACATTCTGAACCTCGTTTACCTTTGCGAATCCTTCAATCTTCCTGAAGCCGCCGCCTACTGGCGCTCCGTGGTGACGATGAACGATTGGCAAAAGTCCCGCTTCGTCGAAAAAATCGTCCGCACCCTCTTCAATACCGTCTCCGGGAAACGCATCGCCATTCTCGGCTTCGCCTTCAAAAAAGACACCAACGACACCCGCGAATCCGCTGCGATCAACATCGTCCGTGACCTCGTCGCCGAAAATGCACACGTCGTGATCTACGATCCCCGCGTGCCGAAGGAAACCATTCACCGCGACCTGCTCGAAGTCGGATGCCCGCAGGAAATTATCCATTTCAACGTGGAAGTCGTTTCCGATCCCTACATCGCCGCTGAAAATGCTCACGCGTTGGCCACACTCACCGAATGGGACGAATTCCGCACGCTCGATCTTCCACGCCTCTACGATCTGATGCTCAAGCCAGCCTTCGTCTTCGACGGCCGCGCCATCCTCCCGGCTTCTGCTCTCAAACAACACGGCTTCGAAGCATTCATCATCGGTAAAGGCAGCTAGATTCAGTGGGCAACTTGACTAGCCCACAACATCTGGCCTAAATAGCCACATGAGAGTAGCTAGCATTTCCGAACTTAAAGACTGTCTCTCCGCCCATCTTGAGGCCGTGCGTTCTGGAGAAGTCGTCGTCGTGACGGATCGCAAGTTGCCAATCGCCACCTTGGAGAGAATCCATCCCGGAACCCTCACTGATACTGAAAAACAGATGATTTCTGAAGGAACGATTGCTCCTCGCAGACAA
>JBGSLX010000361.1:0-2184 GCA_041740475.1 Akkermansiaceae bacterium
CCCGCCCGCTACATCCACTCGCACAACGCGATCATCGACATCAACGACTACCTGCAAATGCTCGCTCTGGTCATCGCGCTCATCCGCCGGCTCGACCAAGAAACGGCGGATGGACTCGTCGCTTATTTGTAAGTGCGCGAGAGAGTGGCGGCTTTTGGGCTGGCATCCGTTAGTGGCTTCGGCATGGTTTTTTGCATGGTGAAGCATCCATCGTTCATTCGTGCCAGCGCGGTGCTGCTGTTTGCGGCGTCCGCCATCGTTCCCGCGCACGCGCAACTGCCGACCATGGCCGATGAAAAATGGCTGGGATTTTTCGCGGTGCATTCCAGCAACCGACAGCTTTTTTCCATCGATTCCGTGGGCAACATGCTGCTGGAGCCAGTGAATTCCGGGAAACCGGGAGCGATGAAATACAGTGTCTCGATCACTCCGAAAATCACCGAAACCTCCGCCGCTGGAAGAACCACTCACAAGAAAGTGAAAACGGAGTCACTGGAAACGAGCGACTCCACCACGGGAAAATTGCAGAAAGTGACCTATCGCGGGAAAGTCACGGGCGACGCCGCTTTTGAAATCACCGCCGAACAATCGCGCGACATCATTTTCCTCAGCGGTCGCTTGCTCGACCCGGGCAAGGTCAAAAATCCGCAGCTCGCGATTCTGGTGAGCGTGCCATCGCTTTATTCGGGCACTATCAAGTCCGTCGAGGGCTTGGAACGGCGGGATAAGAAGAAAGCGGAAAAAGCACTGGCTGACAAACTCCGGGGTGACCGTGCCACGGTCAAAAAGTCCAACGGTGAGCTGCTCAAGCTCTCAACCGATGAAGGCGAGAACATGACAGGTGAAACTTTCAGCGGGCCGGGCATCACCTCCGTGGAGCTGGATTGCTCGGTTTTTGACAAACGCACACTCGCGATCAGCACCTCTACCGGGACTAGCATGGGTCTCATCAAGAAGCAGGAAGACGCACTGTTGAAAGGCTTTGATTTGTTATGGATGATCGATTCCACCAAGGACCCATCGGGCAAAGCCCAGCTAGCGATTCAGTTTCGCTGAGGAAAGAAGATGCGTTGATGCAGTCGAACTGAGCGCGGAATTCATTCCGCAATTCTAGAGTGAGAAGATGCGGAATAAATTGCCTTGGGACCAGCCGGTATGTGCTTCGCATTGAATGAAATATCTGCGAACGCAGAAGATGCGGAATAAATTCCGCGCTCCAATTTCCCGGCTAGAAGCTTATTTTCCGAGCAATGAGCTGCGGGTGAACAATGGCAGGACGTGGATGCCGCGGGCTTCGATGGCTTGGCGGCCGCCTTCTTCGCGGTCCACTAGCACGAGGCAAAATGCGATGGTGCCGCCCTCGCGCTCGATGGCATCGATGGCTTTGAGAGTGGAACCGCCAGTCGTGATCACATCATCGACGACGATCACGTTGGCGCCCGGTTTGAAGTTTCCTTCGATTTGTTTGCCTGCGCCGTGGCCTTTCGGTTCTTTGCGAACGGTGAAAACCTGCAAGGCCTCAGCGGGGTGCTTGGCGGCGGAGGTCATGCCGATGGCCAGTGAAATGGGGTCGGCCCCGAGGGTCATGCCGCCGATGGCATCGATCTTGAGGTGCTCCGAGTGGATCTTGGAACGCACGGCGTGCCAGCCAAGGTCGCCGATGAGATTCGCCCCAAACGGATCCAATGCGGTGACCCGGCAGTCGATGTAGAGGTCACTGTCTTTGCCAGAGGCGAGGATGAAATTCCCGGTGCGGACGGATTTTTCGAGCAGGATTTCTTTGAGGGCGGCGGCGGTCTGGAGCATGGGATGACCATGGAAAAGCAGGGCTGAGACGGCAAGTGCGGAACCATGAGAGCTGGGGTTTTGGTGCTAGCCAGCCGAGCGGGCAGCGTCTTAGGTTCTGGGCGGATGATTTTCGCATTGATGGAACCGTCGGGCTTGATCGAGCGGGGTGGACCGCTGGTGTGGGTTTTGCTAGGGCTGGGCTTCATCGGATCGGTGTGTGTGGTGGAGCGTTTGTTTTTCTTTCACCGCGCCCGTATCAACGTGAGCGACTTGTTGGTGGGGCTGGCGCATCATGCGCGGCAGCGTGCGTTCGCAGAGGCGCTGCACGAGGCGGCGCGTGCGCCCGGTCCGGTGGCGCGTGTCGCTCATGCGGCTTTGTTGCGATATTACCTGCCA
>JBGSLX010000362.1:0-4059 GCA_041740475.1 Akkermansiaceae bacterium
GCGTCTTCGATTTTGACCAGCTCCAGCTCAAAAATCAGCGCACTGTTTGGAGCGATTTCTGCGCTGCGGCGCTCTTCGCCGTAGGCCATTTTGGAAGGGAGATACACTTTCCACTTCGCACCGACGGGCATGGTGGTGAGCGCTTCCTTGAAGCCTTCGACGACTTGCAGCGTCATTGGAACTGGCTGGCCCGCTGGTGAGGCGTCGAATTCGGTGCCATCAATGAGCGTGCCTTTGTAGTTCACCATGAACTGCTTCTCTGGCTCGCCTTCTTTGGGAGCGACGTATTTTTCTTCGCCGCCTTTGTTGATGATTTCGTATTGAAGACCGCTAGGGTTGGTGATGACGCCTTCGCGCTTGGCGTTTTCTTCGAGAAATTTCTGACCTGCGGTGAGGTTGGCATCAGCGGTGACTTTTTCGCGTTTTTGCAGCATGTCGCCGAGCGCCTGCATGGCAGCTTGGAGCTTGGTTTCATCGAGATCCGGTTTGCCACCTTTGAGTGCGCTCATGAATCCTTTGACAAAAGGCTCTTGCTCAATGTCGTCAGAGGTGACTCCGAAACGGCCAAATTGTTGATTGAAGGTGCTGCCGGTGCGGAAGCCGAGAGCGTAGGACGAATCCGATTTCACGGCTGCTGGGTCCATCGGTGCAGCGGCTGTTGCTTCGACGGGTGGGGTGGTGGCTTCCACTGCGGGAGTTTGAGCGGATGCGGTAGCGGCGAGACCGAGAGCCAGCGCGCCGGCGGTGATGTTGCGTATCATGAATTAGTGTGTGGTTGGGAAGGCAGAGGGTTAGCCGCCGATTTCGCGGCTGTCGAGTCCGGGTTTTCAGCAACAAGCGGCGGTCGTTTGGCTGTGCGCGGTGCCACAGCAGCTCGTTTCTTCACTCTCGGCGCAGAGATATGCGGGGCTATAGAGATCGGTAGCGGGAGCGGAGAGTGAGCGGTCTGGCTCGAGGGTGGTGAGGCCTAACTTGGCGAGCAGCGCCAAATCCTTGGAGGCTTCCGGATTGTCAGCGGTGAGGAGTTTCTCGCCGTAGAAAATCGAATTCGCCCCGGCGAAGAAACACAGCGCCTGTACTTCATCGGAAAGGCGCGTGCGGCCTGCGGAGAGCCGAACTTTCGCGGCAGGCACTGCGATACGAGCACAAGCAATCATGCGGACGAGATCAAACGGATCGACCTGTGGGTTTTCGGCAAGTGGGGTTCCAGGCATCGGCATGAGCGAGTTGATCGGCACGCTTTCCGGCTGAGGATTGAAACTGGAAATGACTTCCAGCAGTCGCAGGCGATCGGTGATGGTCTCGCTGAGGCCGAGTATGCCGCCGCAGCAGACGGAAATGCCGGCGTCTTGAATGTTGCGAATGGTGCGCAGGCGGTCCTCGTAAGTGTGGCTGGTGACGATGTTTGGGTAGTGCTCGGGTGAAGTGTCCAGATTGTGATTGTAGGCGGTCACGCCGGCATCCCGCAATTGCTTGGCTTCTTCGGGTCCGAGCTCGCCGAGGGTGACGCAGACTTCCATATCGAGAGTGGCAACATCGCGGACGATATCGAGCACTTGCTCGAAGCGCTTGGTGCCGCCACGCACGCCTTTCCATGCGGCACCCATGCAGAAGCGAGTGGAGCCGCTTTGTTTGGCGGCTTGCGCGTGTTTCATGACTTCATCGCGTTCGAGCAGTACGTGGCTTTCGAGCTCGGTTTTGTAGCGAGCGGATTGGGCGCAATACGCGCAGTCTTCTGAGCAGCCGCCGGTTTTGATCGAGAGCAGCGTGCAGAGCTGAATTTTGCCATCGGGCCAATATTGATCATGCACCGCACGGGCGCGTTTGATGAGGTCGAAAAATGGCAGGGAATGCAGCTCTTGGAGTTCGGCGAGGGTCATGGTGGTGTGTGATTTCTACGGTTTGCCTAAGTGATCGGGTGCTTTGATGCAAAGCAGATAGTGGGATATGGTCAGTGAATCGCAGTAAAAACAAACAACCGGGAGTCCACGTGGGTCTCCCGGTTGTAGAGGTATCAAGGCTAGGTCAGCCGATGACTATTTTGGTGATGGATTGATGATTCTAGGAGTCACGCCAGTTCCCCAAACGGTGTCGTCGCCAGTTGCGAGGAGGTTCTTGCCACCACCGAGTTGTGCGAGGCCAGAGCTCTTCAAGATATCCACCGATGCGGCGCTGTTGTCCACTTTGAGGAGGACTGCTTTGCCATTATAAATATCGAAATCGAACTTTCCGGTTTCGAAAGGAAACGCGAGAGCAGCGACTGCAATCGCGCGTGATGGATTACCTGCAGAGCTGATCGCCTTTTCGCCATTCATGATGTAACCGAAGCCAACTTCACCGGCAGACAGTGCGTTTTCGTTGCTGGTGAATACGTTGTCAGGCTTTCTGGAGAATGCCGTTTTGGCGTAAAACATGCCTTCTGCTTGGGCGATTTCAGCCGCGATCAACTGACGGAAAAAGTCGTTGGAAGCACCTCCAGCGAAAGTCAGTGTGGTCTGCGTGTTTTCTGTCACATCTTCGGCGGTGCTGCTGTCGGGGTAGCCACTGTAAGCAGTGTCGAACTCAAAGAGTGCGAGACCGATTTGTTTGGCATTGCTGACGGCTTCCGTCTGGTCGGCTCTACGCGTCTGTCTCATCACCATTGGAGCGGTGAGACCGGCAAGTGCCGCGATAATCACGATAACGACAAGCAGCTCCACTAGAGTGAAACCGCCGCGCATAGTTTGATGCATTTTCATGGTTTTGTTATGTATTTGGTTTTTATAAATAGGGCAATTGCCCCGGGTTAATGATGTCGCCGCGTTTTTACACGATGCGATTTGAGAAAACTTACCCTGAGCGTAGTGGGTAGCAAGTCGTAAAATCACCAGGTAACCCGCGCGGAAATCACTCCTCCAATGCCGGCTTCGTTTTGTCCAGAGCCGTGGTTGCGGTAATCCTCATCGGTCAAATTTTCGATCCCACAGCCGAGGTCGAGATGTTCATGAATTTGCCAGCCAGCGCGCAAAGAAGCGACGATGTAGCCGGGCGTGCCGTTGGTGGGGATGCGTTGGTGATCGGCGGCTTGGTCGGCGGCGGTGATGCGGTCCTCGGTGTCTGCGGCGAGGACGCGGCCCTCGATCCAGAACTTTTCCGATGGGGCGGTCCAGCGCAGGGCGAGGGAGCCGCTGAGCGGGAGTTGGCGGGACTGCGGTTTCGACTCGATGGGGCCGTTTAAAAAAGCCGGGCTGCTGATGCGTGCGTCCTGCCAAGCGGCGAATCCCGTAAGCGTCCATTGCGGGTGAAAACGCCATGCACCTTCGATTTCAACGCCGTAAACATAGGCGTCTGCCGCATTCGTCGTCACGGTGTTGTTGCTGCCTTTCGCGACGGGCACGCCAGTGATGAGGTCGCTAACATCGGTGTAGAAAACTGAAGTGGCGAAGGAAGCGGTTTCCATTTCATGGCGGAGTCCGAGTTCGTAAGTGATGAAATTTTCCGGATCGACATCCGTGGAACCGATAGAACTTCCGCCAGCGCGGGTGCTGAGATTACCAGTGAGATCATCGAGGTTGGGCGCGCGAAAGGCCTGAGAAATTCCGCCGAAAGCACTCCATTCCTGCGTGATTCGGTAAAGTCCGCGCAACGAACCCACGAGCGATTGCCAATCGTCTGATTGATCCGTGACCTGCTGACCGGTGGCATCTTGAAAGCGCCCGAGCGATGCGGCCGCGTGGGTGAAACGAGCGCCGGTGGTGATTTCCAGCACTTCGATTGGACTCCAAACATACTGCGAATAGACGCCGAGAAGATCGTAATCGGAATCGTCTGCGACGGGCAGATTCTCGCGGTAGTTCGTGCCCGCTAGATTGTTGCGGAAGCCAGATGAATCGACGTCGTCATGATAGAAATCCATTCCATAGACCAAGGTTCCGGGCCCGGCAGCGGACTCGAACGACAGGTCCAAGCCGAGAGTTTTCACATCAATGTGTGAGGCGCGGAGGCTGTTTTCTGCGGGCGTGCGATTTTGAAATTCGGAATCGGCAGTGTTTTGCCATGACAACGTGGCGGACCAACGAT
>JBGSLX010000363.1:0-13233 GCA_041740475.1 Akkermansiaceae bacterium
GGCAGGGAAAGGGAAAATCCGAGCGCGGAGATGACCAGCACGAGGATCACCGCCGACGCGAAAATGAGGTTTTGCAGCAGCACCCGGCGGGCACGGCGGGCGTGGGCGAGTAGCAGCGGAATGTTTTCGAGGCGGTCGCCCATCAGCACGATGTCCGCCGTTTCCATCGCCACATCCGCGCCAGCGGCACCCATCGCCACGCCGAGGTCTGAGGTGGCGAGAGCTGGCGCGTCATTGACTCCGTCGCCCACCATCATCACCGCGCCCTCAAGCTTGAGCTGGCGGATCAACTCCAATTTATCCTCCGGCAGCAGGCTGGCGTGAACTTCGTCCACCGCCGCCTCGCGGGCGATGGCCTCGGCGACCGGTCGCTGATCGCCGGTGAGCATCACGACTTTTTTCACACCCAGCCGATGGAGGTCTGCGGCGAGGTGGCGAGCGGCTGGGCGGATGGTATCCGCCATGACGAGCACGGCTTCCGCAATCAGCGCTTCAGCCTCGCGGCGGCCGAGCCAGACGCAGGTTTTTCCCATCGCTTGCAGGGCGGCGGAGTGCGCAGACAAGTATTCCATGCCTGTCGCATTCAGCTCGCGGAAAAGGCGTTCGCTGCCGATGACGTGGCGCGTTCCAGCGATGGTGGCTTCGGCTCCTTTGCCAGCGGTGGATTGGAAATCGGATGCGGCCGCGGGTGAAATGCCGAGCTTGGACGCGCTGGTGACGATGGCATGCGCGAGCGGGTGCTCGGAGCGAGTTTCTAGCGCAGCGGCGATTTCCAACAACTGACGGACATCACCCGGCAGTTCTTGTTCGAGCGGATGAACGCCAGTCGAGGTGACGATTTCCGTGAGCGACGGCTTGCCGACGGTGAGCGTGCCGGTCTTGTCGATGGCGACGATGTCGATGCGTGCGGCGCGTTCGAGGTGTGAGCCGCCCTTGATGAGAATGCCGCGCCGGGCCGCGCCGCCGATTGCCGAGAGCACGGTGGCGGGCGTGGAAATGATCAGCGCACACGGAGAAGCGACGACCATGATGGTCATTGCGCGGTAAAATGCCTTCGGGAAATCCTCGTCCATGAACAGGAATGGCACGAGAAAAACGCCGATGGTGAAGAGGATCACGCCCATGGCGTAAAATTGCTCTGCGCGTTCGAGAAAGCGCTGGGTCTTCGACTTTTCCGCCTGCGCTTCGGCGACCAGCTTGACCATGCGAGCGAGCGCGGAGTCCTCAGCGCGTTTGGTCACCTTGAGCTCGATGCCGCCGCTCTGGTTGATCGTGCCCGCAAACAAGGGACTGCCGACGCTTTTGGAAACGGGCATCGACTCGCCAGTCAGCGACGATTCATCGACTTCGGTGCTGCCCTCAGAAAGCACGCCATCCACCGCGATCTGCTCTCCGGGGCGCACGATGATGATTTCGCCGACGGCGATTTCCTCGACGGCGATTTTGACGTTGCCGCCCTCGCGTTTGACCAGTGCTTCGGTGGGCCGCAGCGTGAGTAGCGATTCAATCGCCCGTTGCGTGCGACCCATCGCGTGGCGTTGCAGCACGTTGGAAAAGCTGAACAGGAAAAGCAGCAGTGCGCCTTCAAACGGAGCGCCAATCAAAGCGGCGCCCAGCGCGGCAAGCACCATCAGCACATCCACATCCAGCACCTTGCTCCGCAGCGAAGCGATGGCCGAGCGCACGCCTTGTTGACCGGCGAAAATGTAGGCTCCGGCGTAGAGCGCGTGCGTCACTGGCCCCACCGACGTGGCTTTTTCCACGATGACGGCAGCGATCAGGAAAACGAAGCCGACCGCACAAGAAAGCTCCTCATTCAGTTCTCCGGCGCGAGTTTTCTGCCAGAAACTGCGTTTTGACTTCGCTTGAGAAGTCGTCGGAGAGTGAGCGGTCATTTTATGAATCCATCAAGAAACAGGCACCATCTGGATTACGGAGGCCGCCAACTGATGAAAGGCGGCGGAAACTTTGCTTTGCGCGACAGGCAAGAGCGCCACGGGTGCACCGCTATCACCGCATTCGCGGGTGGCGATGTCGATGGGTATTCTACCTAATAGCGGGACATTTAACGATTCTGCCTCACGCACTCCGCCCGCTTCGCCGAAAAGATAATAGCGCTTCCCGGCATCGCACTCGAACCACGCCATGTTTTCGATCAAACCGAGGATCGGGACGTTGACTTTCGCGAACATGGAAACGGCCTTCCGCGCATCGATCAGTGCGACTTCCTGCGGCGTGGTGACGATCACCGTGCCATCCACGCTGACGGTTTGCACGATGGTGAGCTGGATGTCGCCGGTGCCAGGCGGCAGGTCGAGCACCAGATAGTCGAGATTTCCCCACGCCACTTGCCGCAGAAACTGCTGGGTGTAGCGGGTGGCCATTGGGCCGCGCACGATCACTGGCGAGCGGTCTTCCAGCAGGAAACCCATCGACATCAGTTTGATGCCGTATGCCTCCAGCGGGATGATTTCGTCGTTTTCGTTGGCCATCGGTCTTTCGCTCAAGCCGAACATTTGGGCCATTGAGGGGCCGTAGAGATCGCAATCACAGAGGCCGACTTTCGCGCCAGTGGCGGCGAGGGCGACCGCGAGATTGGCGGCGACCGTGGATTTCCCGACTCCGCCTTTTCCGGAAGCCACCGCGATGATGCGCTTCACCCCGGGAATGCTGGATTTCCCGACTGTGCCCGCCACGCCGGCAGCGGCTGGCGCGTCTTTGACATCGATTTCCACCTTCACCGTGCCGATGTCCGGCAGCGTGTCCAAGATGGCATGGCTATCGCGGAAAATTTGCTCCGGCACCTTGGGATCGCGGGTTTGCACCTCGATGCGCACGGTCGTCTGGCCCGGCACACAGGTGATTTCTTTGACAAGGCCGAAGGAAACAATGTCTCGGGAAAATCCTGGGTAACGGACTTGGCGGAGGGCGTCGCGGATGAGGTCGTTGGTCATGAGTTTAGAAAATAATGGCGGATGCCGGTGCGGGCTTAGCGATAGTGCGAAATGAGGGCGATGCAAGCCGAGCGCACCTCTGAACTGAGAAAATGCTCTGGCGGATCGGCGTTTCCAGACTATATCCAGCGCCAATGAACGATGCTTCCGCCGCCGCCAAACGCCCACGCATCAACATCCGCCGCCCGGATGTGATGGAACTCGTGGCCGCAGAGGTGGCGGTCCATTTCCACTCGTCGATCGTCGAAAAGCTCCGCGACCAAGGCGGCCGCGTCACCATCGGCAACACCACGCTGTTGCTCGCGGAGCAATTTGGCTTCTGCTACGGCGTGGAACGAGCGATCGACCTCGCCTACGCCTCGCGCCGCGTGTTTCCAGAGCAGCGGATTTTTCTGATCGGGGAAATCATCCACAATCCCGATGTGAACGCACATTTGCGGGAAATGGGCATCGTTTCGCTGCCGTGGCGGGAACTCACCGAGGATTATGACGACCTCAGCGAAGAAGATGTGGTGATAGTTCCTGCGTTCGGCGCGCCGACTTCATTCATGGAAAAGGTGGCGGAACGCGGCTGTTACGTGGTCGATACCACTTGCGGCGATGTCATGAAAGTCTGGCGGCGCGTGCGCGGCTACGCCAAGGACGGCGTGACCTCAATCATTCACGGCAAGTCCAACCACGAGGAAACTCGCGCCACCGCATCGCGTGCGCTCGGCGAGAATGGCGACGGCCAATACTTGATCGTCCTCACGCTGGCCGACGTCGAATTCGTCTGTTCTTACATTCTCAATGGTGGTGACAAAGCGGCGTTTCTCGAGCGCTTCCACGGCAGCTACTCAGTGGGCTTCGATCCAGATTTGCACCTCCAAAAAGTCGGCGTCGCCAATCAAACGACCATGCTCAAAAGCGAGACCGAGGAAATCCAACAACGCATCCGCCAAGCCATTACCGCGCGAGACGGAGGCACTGAGAATTTCCACTTTTTCGACACCATTTGCGGAGCCACTCAGGAACGCCAAGACGCGCTGTTTGAAATGCTGAAAAATCCGATGGACCTGCTGCTCGTGGTCGGCGGTTACAACAGCTCAAACACCGCGCACCTCGTCGAAATCGCCGAGCCCGAGGTGCCGACTTTTTTCATCCGCGACGCCTCGTGCATCCGCTCGTTTCAAGAAATCGTCCACTTCGACCTGCATCAGAAACAAGAAATCACCACCCGCCAAACGAAGTGGCTCGATCCCGAGCAAGCCGTCACCGTGGGCATCACTGCCGGTGCGTCCTGCCCGAATAACCTGATCGAGGACACAATTTTCAAAGTCTTCGAACTCCGCGGCATCCCTCGTGAAGCAGTGAGCTGAGGATTTGCCGTGGCTCACATTTCTGCATTAATGACCACCGCCAACCATGAGGCAGCTTGATTTCCCGGCAGGGTCTGACCAGATTCTGGCAATTCCAAACCATCATGAAATCAGACCGCGACATCGAGAAAACCTACCCGAAAGAAGAATTCGTCGCCAAGTTGCGTCGCTTGGCTGACTGCATCGAATCCGGCGAACCATTTGAGATCCAGATTGCGGGCGAGCGCATATACACGCCGGTGCGCGCCAACTACAGCATCGAGCACGAACGCGAGGGCGGTTCTCATGAAATTGAGTTCCAGATCCAATGGGACGATTGAGTGCCCCCTACTTGAACACCAAATCCGCAACGACCATCCGGTGATCGCTGTGGCGTGTGATGGCGGTGCTGCTGCGCACAGGTGTGAAGTGGCGCGATGTGTAAATGAGGTCGATGCGCAGAATCGGGAAACGTCGCTGAAAGGTATTGCCCCAGCCCGTTCCTGCGCTGGCGAAGGCGTCGAGGAAATCGGCTCTTAGCCCGTGATGCACCACATCAGTCGCACAAGCGTTGAAATCTCCGCCGAAGAGGATCGGAGTGTTTTTGACGTCGATGCTTTGAGCCAAGTTTTGGCGCACTTTCTCGATTTCTTCGCGGCGAGCCACCCGGTTGACGCGGTGACTGGTCCAGCTCGCGCGTTTCCAGAAACGCAGATCGGTGGCGGCGGAAGCGAGGTGAACATTGACGACCTCGATGTTGCGTCCGTCCGGCGTGGTGATGGTGACTTGCTGATTTCTAAATCGGAGACTGCGGACTTCGCGCGTGATTTTCCAGCGAGTGATCACGCTATTTGACTTATGAGTTCGGAAGTCGGCTTTACCGCCAAAGAGCGCATTTGCAACGGCCCGCGCGAGATAGGGCTGGGTTTCCTGAAGCAGGACGATGTCTGGCTTCCAAGCGGCGAGGTCCGGAATGGGATTGCCGTAACTGAAATTGCTACAGTTGAGCGTGACCACGCGCATCACTGGGCTGCCCTCGTGTGGCGCGGCCTCGCCGGGCTGTGGCGCGGATGTGCCGAAATGAGTGAGCACTCGCGCTTCGTCGGAACCGAGCAGCAGCGTGCTGGCCCACAAGATGCTCATTTTCAGCGAGAAAACACTGTGAAGGAAATAATAAGCCACGATGGACATCGCCAGACCACAGCCGCCCCAAACCCAGATTGGCAAAACCGTGAACGCCGCGAAATGATCCGGCTGCCGGGAGTAAATGAAAACCGTGACGGGAAACAGCACCAAGGAAACGCCGACCAAGATCCACGAAATCCACTTGCGAAGCATTGTCATGGCCCGGCGGTTGAGGGGGAAACCGAAATTCCGAGTCTGGAATTTCAAACCTGCGATCTGCTACATCCCCGGAATGCCGAGTCCGCCGGTGAGTTTTTTCATTTCATCGGCCGCCTTGTCTTTGCCGGTGGCGATGGCTTCCTGCACGCCTTTCAGGACGAGATCTTCGAGAAATTCCACATCAGATGCATCGACGACTGAGGGATCGATCTTGATGGAAAGTACTTCACCGGCGCAGGTAGCGATGACTTTGACTTTGCCGCCGCCGACCGAGGACTCGACGGTTTGGAGAGAGAGTTCTTCTTGTTTGGCGGCGAGCCCGGCCTGCATTTGCTGGGCTTGTTTCATCAGTTTGGCGATGTTCATGAGTGCTTGGTGGTTTGGTGATTTAGGAAACAAACTTTCCTTCAAATTTTTCTAAAGCGGTCTGGATGAGCGGATCATTGTGGAATGAATCCTCCGCTGCGGCGGGTTCTGGAGCGGGCGGCGGGGCGGGCGCGGATTGGGGTTCTTCTTTCCATGGCGGCGGCTCGGGGTCGGGCGCTGCCTCACTCGCTTCTGGCGCGGCGTGGATCAACATCTCGAACGCATCAATGGAGTTGGTCGTTTTTTTCAGCGGTTCTGCGGGAACGGCGGCGGGTTGAGGAGGCGGCGGGGCGGGTGCCACAACTGGCAAGGGCGCGGGCGCGATTTCCAGAGCCTGTTCCGAGAGGTTTTCGGCACCACGAGTGAGCGCTTTGATCACATCTGTGATGCGTACTTCTGCCAAGGTCTGGATCGACTTGATCACCCCAAGTTCAAAGTGGAGACGCTTGTTAGTCGCCCATTTCATGCGTCCTTCGGATTCTGCAAAAACATCGATTGCTGCCAGAATCCGGTCCGGTGGGTAGGTGTCGGCAGATTTCACCAACTCCTGCCAAAGGTGGAGTGGGATGCCCTCGCCATCGGCAGAAGGGTCCAGCTTGGCGACGAGCAGTGCGCGGAGACAACCGACCAGCTCGCCGAGCAATTGCGATAACTCGCGACCACTCTCGGCTTCTTTCTGAATCAGCGACAGCGCGGCAGGCGTATCACGAGCGAGCAGCGCGGTAGCCAGAGCGGCGACTTTTTCGCGCGATGTGAAACCAAAGACATCGAGCACATTTTCCTCGCAGATGTGGTTTCCGCAGAAGGCGACGAGCTGATCGAGCATCGACTGGGCATCGCGCATGCCGCCATCGGCACCTTTGGCAATGGCCCAAGCGGCGGTTTCCTCCAGCGTGATGCCTTCTTCGCCAGCGATGTGCGTCAAATGCTTGGCAATCAATTCGGTGGGAATGGGCCGCAGGTCAAAGCGTTGGCAGCGCGATAAGATCGTGGGCAGAATTTTATTCGCCTCGGTGGTGGCGAAGATGAACTTCACGTGCGGCGGTGGTTCTTCGAGCGTCTTGAGCAGCGCGTTAAAAGCGGCGTTCGAGAGCATGTGCACCTCGTCGATGTAGAAGATTTTGAACTGCCCACGCGCCGGGGCGAAGCGCACGGATTCCCGCAAGTCGCGGACTTGTTCGACGCCGTTGTTGGAGGCTCCGTCGATTTCTAAGACATCGAGCGAACGGCCTTCGGCGATTTCGATACAAACGTCTTCGTTAGGGTCGAAATCGACTTTTGGGCCGCCGGTGCAGTTGAGCGCCTTCGCGAGGATGCGCGCGGTGGAGGTTTTCCCGGTGCCGCGCGGGCCGACGAATAAGTAGGCGTGTGCGAGGCGTTTTTGGGCGATCGCGTTGCGCAAGGTGCGCACGACGTGATCTTGACCCAAGACGTCATCGAAGGTTTTAGGACGGTATTTTCGGGCAAAGACCTGATAGCTCACGAGCGGAAGTGTAAGGATGTCGGCGCTTTTGTCATGGCCGAGTTTCCGAGAAATCAAAAAACCTGAGTTTTGGGACAAATGCGGAGTCAGCCAGATGAGCAAGGATCGACATTTTAAACAGGCAACTCCAAGTCCTGCTTGACCACGCGGTTTCCCGTAGCAATGACGCTTTTGCATCAACCCAAGCTAGAAACCATCGCCCGCAACCAATTTCAAATGACCCATACCATCCCTGTTGAGCACACCGATCCGATCAATGCGCGCATTCTTGCGATCTCCGAGGATTTGATTTCTGGATTCGAGCGTCAGCCATTTCACGCCATTGCGGCGCAATCAGGAGTGCCACTTGAGACCGTTCTGGAACGGATTCGTGCAATGGTGGAAGCTGGCATCGTCCGCCGCGTGCGCCAGACGCTGCTTTCCACCAAGCTCGCGCACGGCGCACTGGTGGCGTGGAAAGTGCCGGAGGAAAAACTCAACGCGGCTTTTGACTTCATGGCGCAACAGGACCCGTTTTCGGGACACGTCGTGATCCGCTCGACGGACAGCGATGTTTCGGGCTCAGGCTATCGGCTCTGGACCACGCTGAAAGTGCCGGTCGGGCAATCGCTGGACCATCACGCGACAGCGCTGATGCGGCTCACCGGCGCGACCGAATATCTCCTGATGCCCGCCAATGGCGTGTTTGCACTGGGCGTCGGTCATGTCCGCCGCAAGGGCTTGGAGCCTGGCGATAAATCCGATGACCCGGCGGTGATGATGACGACCGCGACAGTCGATCTCACGCCAGAGGAGTGGCGGGTTTTGCTCGCGCTCAAAGAGGAGCTGACCCTCGATGAAATCCGCGAAAATCCTTGGAATCAACGAGCGGCTGCGGCGGGTGTGAGCTTGGAGCGGTTTCTCCAAGTCGCGGAAACGCTGAATGAGAAAAAAGTCATCGGGCGTTTCTCGACCTTTCTCGAACACGTCAAGCCGTCCGCAAGTGGCGAGCGAGTGACGCGTTTCAACGGATTATTTCATTGGGCGGTGCCCAAGGGACGCGAAATTGAAGGCGGTTCGGAGGTCGGCCGCCATTTTTGCATGACCCACTGTTACTGGCGCGAGGGCGGGCCGAAATTTGGCGACGTCAACATCATGGGTGTCGTGCATGGTACTGACAAATCCCGCGTCTTAGAGCACAAAGCCGCGATTGATCGCCATCTCGAAGCGGTTGGCATCCCGGTTTCTTACACCAACGTTTTCTGGGGCGGTCGCTCGGAGATCAAGCCATCGGAAATTTCGCCCCAAGTTTATGCGGATTGGCACCGCGAGCACGCAGTTTGATCAATTCGCAGTCGGCTGCTGCTCAGGGCTTTCCGGCATGAATGAAGTGACCGTGTAGAGCAATACATCGGGTTGCTCTGTCGTCCGCACTTCGAGGAAAATTGGCATCGCGCCAGCCAAGCTGTCCGCGTTGGCCAGAGCTTCATGGGCTGGCACGTCTTTCCAATGGATCTCCAAAGGAAACTTACCCAGCGCCCCTATCGGTGGTTTGCCGCCCGCACCCCAGACGACCACCACATTCGGACTTGATTTGCCGTCAGTCGCCTCCTCGTAAATCATTTCGAAAAACGCCGACGCGGGCGAACTGAATTCGTAGTTGCCGGGCTTTTTGATTTCCAAAACGCACTTTGCTACGAACGAACGATCCGGCTTCTGGATTTCGATGACGTTGAGAACGAACGCGTTGCGGTAAATGAAGTTGTTACTGGTGAATACGGGCACAGCGACCAATGCGAGCAATATGACCCCACCCATCAGTGGAGCAGCAGACGCTTTGGTTAGGTCAGGTTCGCTTTTTCGATCCAAGGAAACCCAAACCATGCTCGTGAGGTAAAAAACCACGGAGACGGAAATGTAGCTGAATAAATCCTCACGGAATCCACTGTTCGGGTAAATCATCAGGAAAATCATGGCCAACCCTACAACCACTGCCATCGGGAGGAGATAAGCGACAAGCGAAGTGACGATTTCGATTTTCCGGCGCAGGCCAGAAACCACGAGAATCACGAAGCCCAGCGCGTACGCCACCCACCAGTGTTTGAGAGCCCAAACCATGGCGTTAGCGACGGTCTCCGGTGAGGTTAGGGGCCATGCAAGGCCGAAAAGAATGATGAGTCCGAGAATCCAGCCAATCACACCGATTCCGTAAGGCTTGAGGGTTTTTTTCATATACTGAGTTTATTGAGGTTGAGATATGTGGACGAATCAATGGCGCGATTCACCTCCATGCACATTAATCCTCGTGCGGAATGCCATTTTCCGAGCAGGGGTTCCAAACAAATTTAACATTTTTGACGGAGTAGCCATGCAGGAAACAGCTTATTTGAATGAACTTGCCGCAGGTTGCTTTCTCGGTAGTTTTCCGCAGTTCACCAAGCCTGTATGTCCATTCTAGCAACTACTTTTCAAGTGATCCTACTGATCGCGGTCGTGTTGACCTTGTTCAACATCATCATTTTCGTTCACGAACTAGGCCACTTTTTGGCGGCGAAGTGGCGGGGGCTGCAAATCGACCGCTTTCAGATTTGGTTTGGAAAGCCGATCTGGAAAAAAGAATTTCGAGGCGTGCAATACGGCCTCGGCTGGATTCCAGCGGGCGGATTCGTGGCCTTGCCACAAATGGCACCGATGGAGTCGATTGAAGGCGGCGAAAAACCCGAGAAACCACTGCCGCCAATCACACCTCTCGATAAAATCATCGTCGCGATCGCTGGCCCGCTGTTTTCCCTACTCTTGGCTTTGGCATCCGCCACAATCGTCTGGAAAGTCGGCAAGCCAAAAGATTTCATTCCTACTCAGGTCATCGGCGAAGTGCAACCCGGTAGCCCGGCGGAAAAAGCCGGCCTGCTCGCTGGCGATAAGATCCTCAGCATCAACGGCAAGCAAATCAATGGATTCGCTGGCACCCTTGATAGCATTTTCGAAACCGTGGTGCTCAGTTCTGGCCAACAGATCGAGTTCTTAGTGCAACGAGAAGGAGCTCCTGAGCCGCTGCGGATCGTGTCCACTTTTGAAATCGAACCCGCCAAGTGGTACCAACGCCGTGGCCTGCGTCAGGTGGGAATCAGCCCGCTCAGCGAACAACTGGTCGTCGGTGCCGTGATTCCGAACAGTCCTGCCGCGAAAGCTGGCATCCTAGAGGAGGACCAAATCCTATCGCTCAATGGACGCGAGATTATCGATTCCACCGAGGCCGTCGATTTCATCAAATCCATGGGCACGGAGCCGATTTCAGCCGTCATTTTGCGGGCAGGAGAAACGCTTACGTTCACTCTGGCGGCGAAAAAACCGCTTTCTCCGGCTGACGCTAATCCGATTCTCGGCGTCTCGCTATACTCCGCGCCATTCCAAGACAAGCGCATTGTCCACCCCGGGCCGATTATACAAGTATCGGACAGCTTGCGCATGATGTGGTCCACGCTTGCTGGGCTGCTCACACCAAGCTCGAACATCGGCGTGGACCACCTCAGCGGACCCGTCGGCATCGCCAAAATGCAGTACCAACTTCTGCAAATGGAAGATGGCTGGCGACGAATCCTCGCTTTCATGGTGCTCTTCAACGTGAACCTCGCCGTGCTGAACATGATGCCATTTCCTGTGCTGGATGGTGGCCACATCACGCTCGCGATTTTGGAGAAAATCTTTGGCCGCCCCGTGCAGGCCAAGCCACTCGAAGTGATCCAGACAGTTTTCGCGCTGCTTCTTATCTCCCTGATGTTGTTCGTCACCAGCAAGGACATCGGAGATGATTTTGGCCGCGGTTCAGCGAGCAAAAACGAGGTGATCTTCTCGGAAGATTAAAACTCGAATCGAAGTTGGCCCGCCACCTGCTAAATTCTCCAATGCAACCCATGGAAATCTTTAAGGGCTACGACCCAGACGTATTTTACGACGAAATGTTCGACGCGGAAGCGAATGTGCGAAGTCACTGCGCTCCGTTGTTAAAAAACTTTTCGAGTATTGATCAATCGGACTTCCTAGCTCGAAAGGCGAATTCCGAGCTCTACTTTTTAAGGCAAGGCATCACTTTCAACGTCTATCACGACGACCAAGGCAGTGAGCGAATTTTTCCCTTCGATCCTGTGCCGCGCGTAATGACTGCTGCCGAATGGGAGCATCTGGAAGCCGGTCTGACCCAGCGGATCGTGGCGCTCAATTTATTCCTTCACGACATCTATCACGATCAACGCATTCTGGAGGATGGGGCGATCCCGCGCTTTTACGTCGAGGAGGCAAAACACTACCGCAAGGAATTCCGTGGCATGGATGTGCCGCGCGACATTTACATTCACATTTGCGGCAGCGACCTGATTCGCGGGGCCGACGGTCAATATTACGTGCTTGAAGATAACGGACGTTGTCCTTCGGGAGCCTCCTACTTGCTAGAAAATCGCAATGCCCTGAAACGTGCGTTTGCCGTGCTGTTCGAGGAAATGAGCGTTCGCCCAGTGGATTCCTATCCGCGCGATCTTCTCGGCATGCTGCACCACATTTCACCGCGCCGAGATGAAAGCCCGGTTTGTGTGCTGCTGACACCCGGTTGCTTCAATAGCGCCTACTTCGAGCACTGTTACCTCGCACGGGAAATGGGCATCGACATCGTGGAAGGAAAAGACCTCGTGGTCGTCGATAAAGTCGTTTTCATGCGCACCACCCGCGGGTTGAAGCGCGTAGATGTCATTTATCGCCGGATCGACGACGATTTCATCGATCCACTGGTTTTCCGCAAGGACTCGGTGCTCGGCGTGCCCGGCCTCATGAACGCGTATCGCGCTGGAAATGTGGCACTCGCAAATGCCGTGGGCACGGGCGTGGCGGACGACAAGGTGATGTATTATTTCGTGCCGCAAATGATCGAATACTATCTCGGTCAAAAGCCCATCCTGCCCAACGTGCCGACCTATCTCGCGAGTGAGGAGAAGGACATGAAATTCATCCTCGCGCATTTGCCCGAACTCGTGGTCAAGGCGGCCAACGAATCCGGCGGCTACGGCATGTTGATGGGGCCGACCGCCACCAAGGATGAAATCGCAAAATTCCGCGAACTCATCATCGCCGATCCGCGCAACTACATCGCCCAGCCAGTCATTTCTCTCTCACGCTCACCCACTTGGTGCGATGGCGCGATGGAGGGCCGCCATATCGACCTCCGTCCTTACATCATCTACGGCGAGGATGTGAAAATCGTGCCCGGTGGCCTCACTCGCGTGGCGCTCAACAAAGGCTCGCTCGTCGTCAATTCCTCCCAAGGCGGCGGCAGCAAAGACACTTGGGTTCTCCGCCATTAATCCAAAATCATGTTATCCCGAGTCGCCAATACGCTTTACTGGATGATCCGCTACGTCGAGCGGGCCGATAACCTCGCACGCCTGATCGACGTCAATCAGCAACTTCTTTTGGATTCCGAACGACTCGATAGTGATCGTCTGCGTGCATTCTGGCAGCCGATCATTCTCAGTACGGGTGACGAGGAAATATTCAACGAGCTCTACGACCAATTCGGCAGTGCCGAGGTGATTCGTTTCCTCACCGATGATCCACGCAATCCCAGCAGCATCACTTCATGCATCGCTCTCGCCCGCGAAAACGCCCGCACGGTGCGCGATCAACTTTCGGACGAGCTGTGGGAAGAACTCAACTCGTTGTATCTATTCAGCCGCTCGGATGAAGCGCGCCGCCTGATTTCCGTCGATCCTCCCCGCTATTA
>JBGSLX010000364.1:0-7185 GCA_041740475.1 Akkermansiaceae bacterium
CATCGGCAAGAAGGCCGCGATCTGCATCCGCGAGGCCAGCCTTGGCCCGTGTTTCGGGATGAAGGGCGGGGCGGCGGGCGGTGGCTATGCGCAGGTCGTACCGATGGAGGACATGAACCTGCATTTCACCGGTGATTTCCATGCCATCACCAGCGCGCACAACTTGCTGGCCTCTGTAGTGGACAACGCCATCTACCACGGCACCTCCCGCCTCGACCCCAGCCGCGTGTTGTGGAAGCGAGTGCTGGACTGCAACGACCGTGGCCTTCGCTCGTTCAAAATCATTCGCGAAAAAAGCGGGCAGGAATGCCACACCGGCTTCGACATCACAGCCGCCTCAGAAGTCATGGCCGTGCTCTGTCTGGCAGAATCCATGAGAGATCTCCGCGCTCGGCTCAGCCGGATGGTGGTGGGTTTTGACAGAGAAGGCGACGCGGTGTTGGCCTCGGAGTTTCGCTGCATCGGAGCCATGATGGCGCTGTTGAAGGACGCGCTGCACCCGAACTTGGTCCAATCACTGGAGGGCGTGCCTGCTTTCGTTCACGGTGGGCCGTTTGCCAACATCGCCCATGGTTGCAACAGCGTGCTCGCCACCCGCATGGCACTTGCTCATGCCGACTACGCTGTCACCGAGAGCGGTTTCGCGTTTGATCTGGGTGGAGAGAAGTTTCTCCACATCAAGTGCCGCCAGTCCGGCCTGGCGCCTGCGGCCATCGTGATCGTGGCCACAGTGCGGGCGCTCAAAATGCACGGCGGCGTGGCGCTGGATCTACTTGGCCAGATCGACGTCGCTGCGGTGGAGCGCGGGCTGGAAAACCTCGCGGCGCACCTAGATGCCGCTGAGAAGTTTGCCCGTCCAGTGGTCGTGGCGATCAACCGTTTCACCAACGACACGATTGAGGAAATAGCGGTGATCCACTCCTACTGCACCTCGCGCGGGGTGCCTTCGGCCACCGTCGATGTCTTCGGCAACGGTGGAGCTGGCGCTACCGAGTTAGCAGAAAAAGTCGTAGCTGCCTGCGTGAATGCCGCCGAGGCATCACCGCTGCCAGCACTCTATGAGTTGGATCAATCTCTGCCGGAGAAGATCACAGCCATCGCCACCGGAATCTATGGCGCGGCTGGAGTGGTGCTGACCCCAGAGGCTGAGGAAAAAATGCGATCTCTCGTGAAGGCGGGCTACGGCGCACTGCCCCTGTGCATGGCCAAAACGCAAAACTCCCTCTCTGATGATGCAAGCAAACGGGGCAGACCTCGGGATTTCACTCTCACCGTGAGGGACTTTGAAATCGCAGCGGGCGCGGGTTTCGTCGTCGCACTCACTGGCCAAATGATGCGAATGCCAGCCCTTCCTATGGTTCCAGCGGCGGAGCGAATCGACGTATATGGCGAGGACACTATCACCGGGATGTGATGGCGGGATGGCGGCGGGTTCCCGAGGAAGATGCCCGGGAACGCTGAGCTCCAGCTCGGCTGCGGGTAGAAAAGGGTGTGCAAGATGAGCTGCCGGCTGTGCCCGCATTGCGCCAAGTAGAATGACAACCGGAGAGGAGCTGAGGGAATCGGCTTTCGTCGGTCGTTGCGCCAGAAATAATGACACCCAGATGAAATCACGATCTGGGATCATGAGTCACACGAGCAAAGAAGAATATCTGGAGAGCTGCCGTCAGCGTTATCCAAGCCGGAATCGGGCAGGGAAAAGCACGATGCTCGACGAGGTCATCGACACGTTGGGCTGGGACCGCAAGCACACGATCAAGGCACTCAACGGCCGGGTTGCCCACGGCAAGGAGGCCAAAAGACGCGGTTCCAAACCCACCTACGGCCCGGCGGAGCAAGCCGTCATCGTCGCCATTTGGAAGTACAGCGAACAGCCCTGTGGTGCCCGTCTCAAGCAAACCCTGCCGCTTTGGATCGACAGCTATCAAGCTCGCCACGGGCGCAAGACGGGCCGGGCCAGCAACCGGATCCAGAAATTCGTCCCGATCCGCTGCGGCCCCCAAGCCTTCGACGAACCGGGCTGGCTGAAAGCCGACACGGTTTCGCACGGCGGTGGCAGCAGCAGCGGCGCATTTCTCTGGAGCCTCACGCTCAACGACTTCCACAGCGGCTGGACCGAGTTGGCAGCGTTGTGGGGCAACAGCGGCGGCGAAGTGCGTGTGGGCCTTGAGCGGATCGAGAAACGGCTGCCCTTTCCCATGTTAGGATTCGATTGCGACAACGGCAGCGAGCTTCTCAACGAAGTCATCGAAGCTTACCTGCTGCGCCGGAGCCGGAGCATCGAATGGACCCGCTCGCGAGCCTACAAAAAGAACGATCAAGCCCACGTCGAACAGAAGAATTTCACCCACGTCCGGCAATTGTTAGGCTACGGACGCTTCGGCGATCTGGAGCTACGGGAGCAAGTCAACGACCTCTATGAGAAAGCCTGGCTGCCCCTGCGCAACCACTTTACCCCCGTGATGAAACTCATTGAAAAACAAAGGATAGGCAGTGAGGTGCGGAAGAAATACGACATCCCCGCCAAGCCCTGCGACCGGCTGTTGGCCTGCGCCAAAGTCAGCGAGGAAACCAAGATCCAACTTCGCGCCACCCGCCGCAGCCTCGATCCAATGGACCTCGCTGCGGACATTGAAGAGCGGTTGAGAAGGATCTTCACCATCGTCGAATACATCGAAGAAGACCGTCTGGATGAAATGACCCGGGCCGGAGAACCCGCCCCCCGGAGCGGGGCCGCTGGTGCGGAAAACCTTGTCAAATCTACCCCAAAAAACCAAAACCAAACCAAGTGCCGGGTGTTATAAATCCTGACGCAACGACTCAACCCATTCGGTGTCATTTATCATTGGCGCAATTCGGAACCATCTGAATTCCACCAAGTCTCTATCGGCAATAACCTTTGGCGAATGGGCTACCTGCTATTCCCAATGGGATATTGGACTGTCGAACCTTCTCCTCCGGTAGATGGTGGACTCCGTCATTTTCGAATCGTTTGTTCAAAATATGATCAGGACTAATTAATGCTAGCTTAGCTCAGTGAGTCAATTAGGACGCCCCATCGGAAGTCGAACAATAACTGCACCAATGGGCATCTTTCATTTCTCACGAAAAAAAGCTTTCGGTCCAAAGAGCGGTATTGGATTCCCTCCAGCACATCGGCCGCACGGATGTTTTCCGATCCTGCCAGATCCGCCAGAGTACGGGCCACTTTCAAAATCCGGTCATGTGCGCGGGCGGAGAAGTTCATCTCTTCCATCGCATGTTCGAGATAGCCCGTGCTCTCCGCATCTAGCAGACAATGCTGATTCATCAGGCGTGGGTTCATCGCTGCATTGGTGCGTTGTGTGCATTTTTTGAAGCGTTCTTGCTGGATGCGGCGTGCTTCGACCACGCGGTTGCGGATGGTTTCGGATTTCTCGCCGCTCGTGGTTTGAGACGAAAGCTCGCGGAAATCGACCAGCGGCACCTCGCAATGGAGATCGATGCGATCGAGCAGCGGCCCAGAAATGCGCTGGCGATATTGCTCAATCTGCCGAGGCGAGCAGCGGCACTGGCGTTTGATGTCGCCATAAAAGCCGCAAGGGCACGGGTTCATCGCAGCCACTAACATGAAGCGCGCGGGAAACGTCAGCGAACCCGCCGCGCGAGAAATCGTCACCTCGCCGTCTTCGAGCGGCTGGCGCATGACTTCGAGTGTCGAGCGACGAAACTCCGGCAATTCATCGAGAAAAAGTACGCCATGATGCGCCAGCGAAACTTCGCCTGGCCCGGGATTTGAGCCGCCGCCCAAGAGCCCGGCGTCTGAAATGGTGTGGTGCGGCGAGCGGAATGGCCGGGTGGTCAGAAACGCGCGTTTGGGATCGAGCATGCCACTGATCGAGTGAATTTGCGTGGTTTGGATCGCCTCTTCTTCCGACATGTCTGGCATGATCGATGGGATTCGCTTGGCGAGCATGGATTTCCCCGTTCCCGGTGGCCCGACCATCAGCAAGTTGTGGCCGCCCGCCGCCGCCACTTCGAGCGCACGCTTCACATGGTGCTGGCCTTTGACTTCGTCGAAATCGACCTCATACGCGCGGTGCGAATCGAAAAACGCCCGGCGATCCAGATGGAACGGCGGGATAACGAGTTCGCCTTCCAGAAAATCCCACGCATCCTTCAAGCAGCGGACTGGAAACACCTGCACGCCCTCGATCACGGCAGCTTCCGGCGCATTCGCATCTGGCACGATCAGGCGCGTCCGACCACGGCGTTTCGCTTCGAGGGCGATGGATAAGACGCCTTTGACCGGTCGCACCGCGCCATCCAGCCCCAGCTCACCCACCACACAGCAATCATCCGCATGAAACGGCTTGGTCCGACTTGCGGCCACCATCGCCAGTGCGATGGGCAAATCAAACGACGGCCCCTCCTTTTTCAAATCCGCAGGTGCCAAGTTGACGGTCTTCACCCCATCCGCGAGATACAGCGCCGATGCCACAATCGCCGAGGTCACTCGCTGAGAGGACTCCCTAACGGCTGCGTCCGGCAGACCCACAATCATGACGAGCGGTTTATCCGCGCCACGAGCGTTGACCTCCACCTCGACCTCTTGAGCCTCCACGCCACGGAGCGCTGCTGAAAATAAGCGAGTAATCATGTGAACAGTGAAACGCTTGGATTTACGTTACCAACTGGCAAGCCAAAATACGTGATACCATCGGCATCGTGTCGGAAACGGGCTTTTGTCAGGAGGGAACTCACTGAGAAATTCGACACATTCCCGGACTTGCTGACACGCTCTTTAAGGATTGTCCGGTGACGATCATCGCCTGACATGTGTGTTCTGAAATTTTACTCACCGCCGCCGATTCTTCGGCTATCCAAACCTTGTCTTGCGCAACATGCTGTCATGGTTCCTGACCGGAAATGTCGATGCCGCTCTCGGCCACGAGAATCAACGCATCCAGCAACTCGGATTCCAGATGCTCACGCAGGCCCATCTCACCTATACGTTCAGCCCTGGGCTATGGCTCTGTGCGAGCGCTGACGCTTCAGGGTGGAGGACGGGCTCTCTCCGAACAACATCCGGTAGCTGCTGGCGAAGTGCCCCATGTGCAGGAACCCCCATTCCATTGCGGTCTGCTTCACCACGCCGTTTGCGGGCGTGGCCGCCCGCGGTCACACAAAGCCACTCGAATTCAAACAAACCCCTTGCAGCACGTTGTTTGCCCCTACTGCATGAACCCGTAAGAATCCAAACTCCAGGCTCCGAATGAATCCATTCGGATACTACCTTTTTCGAAAATAAGCCCCAGTGGCAGAGATTGTCATAAATCTCATGTTCCGCCTTATCCCCATTCGCTTTCGCGACTGGCGGCCTCCGGCGGTTTCCCAGGGGTCATGGAAACAAACAACAAACCTCACAACATCCTATCCCCCCAACAGGAAGCCGCCCTTCAGCATTTGCTGCCCATCGCCCGCGTCGCCACAAGCGGCGCTGTTACTGACCTGCCGGTTCGCCCCCGCTCCCACACCCTGCTCATCGGACCCAGCGGATCGGGCAAGAGTTTCATGGCGCGGGAACTTGGCAAAAGGCTCAACCTACCCGTGCTGCTGATCAATGTATCATCCTGGGTGGTTCTCTCGGCGAAAAACGAGCCATGGACCGCTTCGACGATCTGCGAGTGGCTTGATTCGCTGGGTAGCGGAGGTGGCATCCTCGCCTTTGATGAAATCGACAAGCTTCATTCCGAAAGCGACTGGAAATCCTACATCCGGCTTGAGGTTCATGATTTCCTGGATTCCGTGATCCCCCACGCTGCAAAAATGCCAGGGCAGCCCTTCGACGACTCATGGTGCTGCGCAACAAACGCGGAATTGCAAACCCGGGCAATGTTGACGACGCGCCTTACGAACAAGGTTTTTGTCATCGGCTGCGGAGCTTGGCAATTGGCATGGACGGGCAACTCCCGGAAGATCGGTTTTGAAAGCGAAACTTCGAGGCCGGAAAAGCCGAGCCAACTTCAAATTCTGGAGTCCATCAGTCCCGAGATCCGCCAGCGATTTCGCGATGATGCCTGTTGGCTCGCTCCGATGAACGCCGATGACTACGAAACGGTTTCCTCCCGGATCGCTCAAGCACTTACGAAGCCCGGCATGCGCAAGGCGTGGAACCGCCTTGCCCAGCCAGCCATCGCGCGAGCAGTCGCAGGCGGACTTGGCATGCGGATCTTTGAGGAACTCATGCTCCTGGTCCTGCTGGAAGTTCCGGAGAATGCGGTCCACGAGCGTATGAAGATCCCTTCACCGGGCCTTCTGGTGTGACAAAGAAATAGGAAGAGGAATCACCGCGGCAGCCACTCCCGTTTCCGGTCCGTGGCTTATCGGGTGGTGGGATGGAAGACATGAAGAAACTGAGTATAGGAAGGAAAACGATGAGAAGCGTGGAGATTCAGGTGAGTTCCATCCTTCAATCACTCCACAAGGCGGAGGTATCCATCGCCTCCATCGAACCCGTGCGGTTCAACCACGGAATCTACTTTCTGGTTGGCTTCCACACCTCGGACGAGCCGGGCACACATCGCAGTCGCTATTTTGCGCACCAGAAATTCCGGGATTGCTGCGATGTATTGTTGGAATCGCCCACGGTCTTTGTTTCGGGTCAAGATAGCGGACACGCCGCGTAACCAACGATCAGGCCTGCCATACGCCGAAGCCCTTCGCGCGAAGTTCGCGAGCCAGACGGACCTCCTCCTTCAATGCTCGTTCACGGGTAAACCGTTTGCCGGCAGAAGACACCAGATCCATCCGGAGCTTCTTGCAAAATCCATGAACGACTCTCGACGCATTCCGACCGCCTGACTTGTGTTCTTGGAACCTGGCTTCCGGTGTTTGGGACGTCGAACCCGCGTAAAAGCAAGGCATACCCGGAACATAGCGAGGATTTGCCCGCTGGAAAACCAGGTTCGACATAATGCGGGCGGCGATTTGGAATTCCGATAGATCAGGCGACATGAACATCGGATGGTGTTAGCGCGGCGTCTTCTTCGCGGGTCTTCTTCCGGGGGCGCGGGGGTGGGATTTTCTTCATTGCGCGGGGCGTGCATACTCGGCTGTGGCGGATTGGTCTCTAACCGCCGATGAGTTCTAAATCCACTTTCAAGTGACTGCATTGCACCGAAGAGCACGGCTGTGATCCCCGCA
>JBGSLX010000365.1:0-4549 GCA_041740475.1 Akkermansiaceae bacterium
CACCTCGCCACTCGCAGGAAATGGCCCATTCGGCCCATTACCACCGAACGCCACAGAGTTAATCCAACAGACCATCCAAGATCAATTAATGGCCAAACGCCAAGGCGATCTTCTGCCGACTCGTCACGTCGTCTCCGGTCCTGGAATTCGCAACTCACAAAGCATCGTGCGCTCACGCAGCGGAACGAATCAATTCCTCACCGGGCCAATGAACACACCGCCGCTGGACCCAGAAATCAAACCCCCAGACATCATGTCCCCGATCGTTCCAGTTCCTAGTCCCGGTGATCCCACCTCGCCGCCGCGACCTTAGGAGCGTCTCTCCGACCGTGGCGGCGGTTTGCAACCGCCAAGCCCAGAAAAATGGATCTTTTATCCCGAACGCCGATATTTAGAACAACGAAAAACGCGAAAGTGACGAAATTTGAAAGAGTCAAGAATGCTTCTGCTCGCACCTTTTAGGAATCAGTGAAAAGTCCCAAACACCCTCTTTTTTCGAGGCTTTTTGACCCTTTCGTTGTTCCTAATTCTTTTTTCGGGTTTATTCCGGCTCAGCAGTTGAAAATCGCTGCAATTCAGCTTTCCGGCCCGGTAACCAAGCCAGCGCCATGATCAAAAGCTGAGAAACGATGAATGCCGTAAGCCAGAAAAACGCAGCGTCAGTGAAGCCATAAGAATGCAGACCAATGCCGAGCATGTTGGTGCCGAACCACGACCATGAAGTGATGATGTTTCCAAACACCGCCATGACCATCATACCGCGCTCCTTCACCATGCCGCCCCAGCGCGCGTGCAGGATGATCGCGTTCCAAATCACGATCAGCAGCGCACCGTTTTCCTTCGGGTCCCAGCCCCAGAAGCGCCCCCACGATTGATCCGCCCAGATGCCGCCGAGCACCGTGCCGACGAAGCTGGCCAGCGTGGCGAAACAAATCACCCCATAGACCATGCCGCGCATCGAGGCGGAAGTCGCGGCTGGCATTCCGCCAAAAGCGCGGCGCAGAATCCATGCGATGGCGATTCCTCCGGCGAGGAAACAGGCGGAATATCCGAGCGTGATGATGACGACATGGGTGGCGAGCCAGAAATTCGTGTCCAGCACCGCACGCATCATTTCCAGAGTGTCGCCAGAAAGTGATAGATGATGCGCGACCAGCAATGTGGCGAATCCAACCACCGCCGCGACTGCCGTGCCGATGGCATTGCGGTGAAAAATTTCCAGCAACACGCTGATCACGATGACACCCCAGCCGATGAAAATCGCCGATGAATACAAATTCGTGACCGGCGGGCGGCCTTCGAGCGCCATCCGCGTGATCAATCCCGCAGTGTGGACCACGAAGCCGATCAGCAAAATCCGGAACGCCGCCATGCGCAGCGCCTTGCCCGCACGGAGCCATGAAATCGCAGCGCACAGGAACGCCACGACATAGAGCGCCATCGCTTGGTAAAATGGCGCGATGCTATTGAAGAGTGTTTCCGCCGAACTTTTGCCAGCGGCATCGGCGCGATTTTCAGCAAGCCATTTCCGATAGTCCGCAACGGCGGAATTAAAGGCGGCGGTATCGCCTGCGCGGTAGGAATCGCCGAGGCGAGCGTAAGCCAGCGCGGCAGGGTGGAGCTTGCCAGTGGCGCCGGAGTCGATCACGGAGTCGGGCAGCTTGCGCCAGCCATCGTCGCCCTTGCCGGAGGGCGTGGTGAACACCTCGCTGAACGGTGCCCACGCGAGCATCTCACGCATCCGCGCCGAGGCGTCGTCCATCAGTGCTTGGTCGGTGGGTGGTTCTTCGCGGTCGGCGGCGGCCAGCGCGGCGGTGACTTTTTCGAGAAAAATCCCGAACTCCGTCTCCATGTTTGCCTTTTGCGGCAGCGCCAGCGCGTGCTTGAGCTGGTTGTAGGCGAAGAGATTCCGCG
The DNA here is from genome assembly GCA_041740475.1 of Akkermansiaceae bacterium. Lineage (GTDB taxonomy): Bacteria > Verrucomicrobiota > Verrucomicrobiia > Verrucomicrobiales > Akkermansiaceae > Luteolibacter. Next base: position 1,915 of record JBGSLX010000365.1, read on the forward strand.
TCAGCCGCATCAAGGCTTTTTCGTAAGCACTGCGTGCCTGTGCGTCGATCTTCTCGATCCGCGCGGCTTCTTTTTGTAGCGCAGGAAACGCGGGCTGGAGCTGCACGAAAGAAAAACTTTTGCCCTCGCCGCGAGTCAGGTTAGTGAGGCCGAGGATGTCATCGTGGTGGATGAGAAAAATCTTCCGCGTATCGGCGAGAGCTGGTTTGAACGCGAGTTCCGCCAGCCATGCGGATGGCGACTCAGGCGCACCATCGCCGGGCACACGTTGTTTTGCATGGATCGCAAGCAGGTTGTTGCGCGCGAGAGAATCCAGCGGCTGCACCCGTCCATTCGAGACCACCGGCAAAGTGCCGAATCCTTTGAAATCAAATCCAGCAGCGGACCGCGTCGTGCGGAATGCATTCGCCGCGAGAAACACGAGGCAAAGCGCAGGCAGCAGCCACGCGAGTTGATTTCTGAAAAGTTGGTGCATGGCAGAGAATTTTCACCGCCAAGCCGCTTAGGTCGAGGAGGGAACGCGAAGGTTGGTATGGGTTTTAACAGCGAAACGGTCGAAATGGGCGAAAGAAGAGATTGTTGATTGGTTAAAATGCGTCTCTTTGCATTCTTCAAATTTCGCCATTTTCGACACTTTCGTTGTTCCTCTTTTTTCTGAACAACTTGGCCAGTGAGTTATAGATATCACATTTCAGATTTTTTCATCTTCCGCATGGCCTTCATGAGATGGCCGGTGAAGACCCAGAGTAGGCCGAGGGAAACCATGGCGCAGGAGATGTAGGGTAGGGTCCAGACTGGGTTTTTTACGACTTGCAGGATGGTGGTGGTTTCGTCGTTGGCGAAGCCGGATTGGTAAAATGTGAGGCCTTGATAGCGCAGCGGATGGTTCATGTAGATGAGGTCCTCGCGGTCCTCGCCCGTCTCGGGATTGAGCAGGCGGATCTTGCTAGAGAAATTTTTCGGGACGTTCGTGCCGAGGTAGCGGTCGTGGCTGAAGTCGAGCAGCTTGATGGAAAACGGATGATAGAGACGCGCTGGGCGGATCGCCATTTTCCAGCGTTTTCCGCCCGTCTCGAACGACTGCGCACTGACGAGCGCGTTGGAAACCAGCCAGCGGCCGAGCGTTTCGCCATCGTCAGGCAACACGCTGACAAACGCACTGGTGAGGTCGCGACGATCCATCGCCGTTTCGCGCGGCTTTTTCCCGACCGCGTAGCCGACGCCCACTCCGACTGTCGCGCGGATGGGATCGAAGTCTGCGCCCACGACTTTTTCCTCCAGAATCTCACTGTTCGCAAAGTGGCGGTCGATGCGCAAGGTGAAGCCTCGGAAAGAGAATGCCGCGCCGTCTTTCAGGCGACTCTGCGGGATGGCGTACACCGTTTCCAGACCGTCGCCAGTCACTTCGATCACCGCCAGCTCCACCTCGCGGGGAAAGGTCGAGTAGTTCATCGTCTGGCCTTCGTTGACGGTCATTTGCGCCTCCTTGCCGAGGAAGCCGGTGAACAACTCGCCGATGAGCATGAGCAAAATGCCCGCGTGGATGAGGATCATGCCCGCTTTGTTCCAGCGCAGCTTGAAGCGTGCGCCGTGCGCGGCGAGCAGGTTCACGATGAGCAGGCAGCCGAGCAATGAACCGCCGGGCAGTGGGATTTTAAAAACTTTTTCGCCCGGCAGCACATCCCACCATGCGATCCATGAGCGGAAATACAGCGCCACCACTTCATGGATGCCGAGCGTGACTTGTGAGATCGTGCCGACAAAAATGAGCACCATCGAGAACGCCAGCAGCGTGACCGTTAGGCGGAGCGAACTCAGGAATTTTCCGGCGGCTCGCAGCATCATGGGAAAGTCGCGGTGCGGGCGAAGGACTCGAATTTCTCGCGATTCGCCTCCACCAGCGCGGCCTCGCCAGTGATCTTGAAGAACCAAGTGATGGCTTGCGCTTTGATGATCGCGGTGGAAATCGCGGCCTTTTTGCCATCGAGCACGGCTTCCGTGCTGACCATGTGGGTGACAAAAAGTTTGCCCGCAGCGCCGTCCATTTCCTGACCGATCGCCGGATCGTCTTCGGATGCGAGCGGCGGTAGTTCCACTTGACCGCGCCAACGATTGACGTTTTCCAACACGCTGCCGGAATCGCCGGGCAGCGGGATCACCGAGACATCCGCCGTCGTGCCGTCTGCGCCCTTGATGGCGAAGCTGGCGACACGCATCGCGCTGCCTTTGCTCGCTTCCCAGCCATCCGGCGCAGTGACCTCGATTTTCGGCATCTTCGGCATCTTCGGCATCTTCGGCATCTTCGGCATCTTCGGCATCTTCGGCATCTTCGGCAATGCGGGCGCGGCAGATTGTGGCGGCGCGGCCTCTGCTCCGGCGAGGCGGATGCTGGCGAGAAACTCCATGAAAACGGAGCCGCCCGTTTCGCGCAGCTTGGCCGATGGGCCCGTGAGTTTGAAATACCACGTCTCTGCTCCAAGCGGCAACACGGCGGCGAAAATTCCTTCGGCGTCTGCTGCGGCGGCGTCGGGATTCAGATTGAAAAGCAGTAACTCGCGACCACTTGCGGTCACTGGCATCGGCTGGCCGCGCACTTCGTTTTCGGGCAGCGGCTGCATGGCCACTTGGCCGCGCC
>JBGSLX010000366.1:0-5087 GCA_041740475.1 Akkermansiaceae bacterium
AGTTACCAAACCATTTACGAATCGCTTAGAACGTGACATCCGAAGATTTTCTAGTGTGCATTATAAACACCAATTCAATTTTATAAAAATGCATTAAGTTGCATTCGCGCGATGACGCGTCCTGTTATCTAAGATATATGGCACATGTTGAATTTTTACGTAGGCAGGCAGCGGTAAATTTTTCTCCAACAAGTTAATTATGCCATAGGAAAGAAAGAGAGCAGAGACATCACGGCCAAAGTCGCCGAAAACAAACACGAAAATCGGAGGCAGAATGATTGTGGGTATACCAAAGAAAAGAGCTAAAGGAAACCACTCAGTGCCACGGCAGCGGACGATCTGTCGGTGGGCGTGAACGGCCATGCGAATCATCGCCACGATTAGTATAGTTAGGCCAACATATCCAATTGTTCGCACTGTCTGCACTGGACCACTGTGGTAACCACCAGTTACCATCATCGCCTCCTGTTGTTTGCTCATACCCGAACCCCGGTCGTCGAGGTTACCTCCTCCAGCGTCCAAAGACTCCATCATTTCCAATTCTTTGCGTGTGAAACCAAGACCGTCCCCTAAGATTTTGTCATTGATCCAATAATCCGTGAACAAAGCTTCCTTCCACATTTCGACACGCCATTCTGTAGAAACCTCTGCAGCATCTACATAGCGTTTTTCCCATGTTCCGGGAAAAGGTGATAAGGCTCTTTGCACGTTTGGGGGCAAGGGTGATGAGAGATTGACAATTGCAAGGACCCCCAACAACATGGCTGATGATATAGTAGCAAAAAGAACATGTGCAACTCCACCGCGGTAAGCGATTCCAGTGAGAAGCATCATCCCAACCGTTGCGACCATTGTGCGATATCCACTCCCTGCTCCTGCGAGAACAGCGAATATTATGACGGGCCCCCAAACCGGGTGGAATAGTCCTTTTAGGGGGGATACATATGTTGAAACTACGCGCGCAGTCGCGAGTCCTAATGTTCCTAAAGTACCTAAACGTCCAGAACCTCGACCGTCGTCGATGGTTCCACCTTGTTGGAATGCCTCCGCTGGTGCAGCACCGCGCATCCTCAGCGTTGTAAAGGCGATTCCAAGAAATGATCCTATTATCGATAGCCTAAGTGCCCACTTGATTTCAGATGGCTTTACATGGATATTACCCAGAAAGAGAGATGAGATAAACGCCATAGTAGCCGCGAAATATGGTTTCGCGCCGACATTGCCAGCACCAAGCATTCCCAAACCCACGGGATTGCGAAGAAAGACTTGTAGGATACAGCATGCTACAAGAAGCATCAGAACTTCTTTTTCTCCAAATCTGACCTTGAATGACTGCCGACGCGTGAGAATCAGTATTACAGTAAATACTATAAACAAGGTTTGTCCTAATTCAGCCGTCCCGAAGCCGCGGATGACAGGAACGTTTAATGCAGTAAATAAGATAAGAAGTAACCATATTTTGCGGCCGAGGAGAATGCATGTGATTATGAGGAGAGCTCCTATTATTTGAATGACAGTTTCGGACTGGTTTGTGACCAGACTGACACCGATCCAAAGAGCAAGGATTGCGCCGAGGACCACAACAACGAGTCCTTTGATTGCCTGTGAATTGACCATGGTTTGAGAAATTTGGGAACGTGGCAGGTGATGATTAGGCCTTCATCACAAGCGGATCGGGAGCAGTTTAGAGGTGAGATTTGAGAGCATTTGCCAGCGCTTCAGATCGGCTAGTCACCCCTTGGTCTGAAAGATGCAGACCGGAGTCCGAGAAGTTTTCGATGCCATCCATGGCACCACTGAAGCCATCCTCGATGACTGGCATGATGGTCGCGATTTCTGCGAGGACATGTCGTTTGCTGGCGCGATTGTGATCGAGTGCTGTGGTGTCGGTGTAATACCACGGCATCGAGTAAGCCAGACGAACACCTTTTGCCTTCGCGGCGGCGGCGAAGTCCTCTAGCAGAAGTTGGCCTTCTGGATGGAGTTTCGTGACGTTCGACGCTCCAGCGCCGACAAGCTCCTGATCTCTTTCATCAGTTCGAATTAGGCCACGGTATCCGATGTCATTTTCTTTGTAACGATATCCTTTGCCTGTGATGCTTCTGCCGACGAGAGTGATTAAATATTTAACACCGGGTCGGGGGAGGGATAAGTAATCTGAAATGCCGGGATTTTCGTCGAAGGTTGAGCCGCCCGCCGAGTCCGTGAAGTTGCCACTGCGGGCTTCTATTGCAAAACCGGTTTTTGATGGACTCGATTCTTGGTCTGGGAAGGTAAGGATGTCAGGCTCCAAACAGACCACGATCAGATCACCCGCTTGAGCTACGCGAAGTGCTTGGTGAAGAATGAATTTTGCACCAGAAGATACCGGCAATCCGAGGTTTATGACAGGACGACCGATTATTTCTTCAACGATTTTCGGACTGATTGAAAATGCACAACTTGATCCGCCAGCGAAGAATATGACGGGTTGGGATGGTGATTCTGTTCTGATTTGTTCGAGCGCCGTTTGACGACGATTGACGACTTCATGCCAGAAGGAAACTTCAGGGTTCCATGAGATCGTCAGGAGAAATGAAACTACAAACGCGCAGGCTACAGCAGCGAGGATCGCGAGCAAGGTGCGCATAGGTGAACGAAGAGTTGTAGGCTGCCTGAGATTTTTTTGATAAATCGTTAGGGAGCCTGCCGGACGAGATGTTTTGTGATTTGGGAGAATTGATTTTCGAAAAAGACAGCAGAAGAAGAGACTGGATGGATGATTATTTTTTTTCGAAAATTTGACGCGAGGCTTTATATCGAATCTTTCAGAGAGTTAGATACTAGAAATTGAAGTAGATGAATCGGGATTCCTCCATGGGAGCCAAGAAAACGATCATGAACACTAGCGCAATTGTGGCGAAGATTTTTCGTCCAAGGAGATAGGGCTCAAAGTTTTTGCGGAGGCCGAGGCCCTCCATCATTAGAGCCAGAATGGCAATACCGAGAATGAGCGCGAGTGTGATGGCATCGAGAGGACCGGCAAAGATGTTCAATATGCCTTTCATTTCCACGATACCATATGAGACAGGATTGATGAAACTGAGTGCTTTTTCTCGGAGCAAAGCGGAGTCGCTTTCCAGAAAGAACAGCCAGACAGCGGTGGTGAAAGTGAAAGTTGAGACCCAGCGAATTATCCACGGGAGCTTGATCGCAGATTTGTTGATGCCACAAAACGCGACTCCTAGACCGTGGAGCAGACCCCAAATAACGAAACCCCAACCCGCACCGTGCCAAATGCCGGAAACGATGAAAACAATCAGGGTGTTGATTGCCCAGCGACCATTTTTTCGGCCACCCAGTGGCAAGTAGATATAGTCACGCAGCCATGCGCCTAGAGTGATGTGCCAGTTGCGCCAGAAGTCACGAAGGTTCGCTGACCAGTAGGGACAGCGAAAATTGAGTGTGAGATGAACCCCAAATATCAGTCCTAAGCCGATGGCAATGAATGAGTAACCTGCAAAATCAAAATAGATACGCATGCCGAAAGTGAGGCTTTCCAACCAGACATGAAATGCGTTCGACGGATTGATTTGGAACTTGTCCGATAGGAGGCCGAGGTTGTCGGCGACTACCATTTTGTATGCGAGGCCAAGCACGATCCAACGCAGAGCTGCGTCGATATTTTCACAATGAATGTGGAAGCGTGTTGCTTGGATTTGTGGCAGCAGGTTTTCACTTTTTTCGATCGGTCCGGCGACGATTTGAGGGAAAAATGAAGAGAAGTTGAGGTAGTCGAGGAAGGTCGGTCTTGGCTGTGGATTGCGTAAGTTGTCGATCCAGAAGCCGATGGTTTGGAAAGTGTAAAATGAGAGGCCCATCGGAATGATGAGAGATGGAATTGCAACATCCAGTCCCAGCACCTCGTTGAGTAGGAAATTCCAGTATTTATAGTAAAACAGCGGGCCAAGCTGGGCGATGAGTAGGATGAAAAATGCGGTGTGTTTAACCCGTGAAGGCCACTTGGTGGATTGCAGCAAAACGCACAACCAACCTAGAAGAACGACCCACAAAAAAGCGGTGATTGTGAGAATGCTTTCTGAGGCTAGCAGAATGAGTGCAGTCGCTAGAAGACAGAGTTTGGCGCTTTGTTGTTCTAGATTGGGAGAACTTTTGCGGATGACTGCAAGGATGAGTCTCGAACCTAAAAAACAGAGGATCAGCAACTTCCAGAATTCGTATGAAGCGAAGTTCACGCGTTACGGTGCATGGATGAAAGGTTCGCGTGAATTCGCAAGCGCTCAGTTTCCTCTTGATGGGCACGCTGCCGCCCTTGGTGGCGTGGTGAAACTGGCCTTTGAAAAGATTTTCGGAGAATGATACTGCTTTCGGTTCAAAAGGAAGCGGTCGGAGAATGATGGTCGAGAACTTGAGTTCAAGAAAAAATGAACTAATGAATTTGGCGTTCTTGAACGCTGTTAATGTGAGGTTGCGAATGAGCGCTCTACCGCTCAGGTTGTCTCTGGATGGAAGGCATTAAGATAATTTTCAAGGATCGGCGATTCCACCGTTTGGCGGGCATTGGATTGCTGTTAGGAGGTGCAGCAATGTTCTTCGCTTATCGAGCCGGGCTAGATTTTGAGATGCTAAAGGCGGGCTGGATGCGCGCGGAGTTGTTTCTACGCGAACGCCCTTGGTGGTTGTTTGCGGCGTTGGTGATTTTGCCGGGGTTTCCGGTGCCAATGACTGCGCTGATGTTGCTAACGGGTACGATGTGGCGCGATCGCCCGGTGGCTGCGTGCGCTGTGGTGATTTTGGCGATGGCCCTGAACATGTGCTGGACTTACTGGCTGGCGGCGCGTCCAGCGCGAGGTCTGGTGGAGAAACTGCTTTCAAAGGGCACAATTCGCATTCCTAAACTACAGAAGGACAATCACTTGCGGACGGTGCTTTTAATGCGACTCACACCAGGCATTCCGTTGTTTGTTCAAAACTACGTGCTGGGTTTTTTGCAAATCCCATTCCGATTGTATCTACTGGTTTCGATGGCCTGCAGCGGGTTGATTGCGTGCGGAGTGGTTTTGAGCGGAGCGGGCGTGGCTGGTGGA
>JBGSLX010000367.1:0-5700 GCA_041740475.1 Akkermansiaceae bacterium
GTTGATGGAACGATTCCACATGAAATTTATGCCGAATACGGTGGTGGCAAAGTGTTGTTGAAGCCCGCATCACCGGGAACAGGAATCATTGCAGGCGGCGGTGTCCGTGCCGTTTGTGAGGCTGTCGGCATTCGCGACGTGCTCGCAAAGTCCATGGGTTCCTCCAATCACGCCAACGTGGTGAAAGCCACCCTCAAGGCACTTTCTCAACTCCGCACCCGCGATCAAGTTCTAGGCTCTCGCGGCAAGAAGAAGAAGGAAAAGGCCATTTGAGCTTCAAATGTGGGGAATCTCTCAATTTCTCCGCATCCAATAACTAATAACTAATAACTTTTTTAGAATTATGCATCTTCACGATTACAATCCCAATCCTGGAGCCAAACGCGGGGTCAAGCGTCTTGGCTGTGGCGAAAGCTCGGGACACGGCAAGACCTCTTGCAAAGGCAACAAGGGACAAAAAGCACGCTCCGGTTCCGGCACTCGCGTCGGTTTCGAAGGTGGCCAGATGCCGCTTCACCGCCGTTTGCCGAAACGTGGATTCAACAACTTTGATTTCCGTGACGTCTTCGGTGTCGTCAATGTGGGTGATCTCGATGGCCGCTTCGAAGAAGGCGCTGTGATCAACGAAGAATCCCTTCGTAAGGTCGGTTTGCTCAATGGTCGCTGCGATCAAGTCAAACTCCTCGGTGATGGCGAAGTGGAGCAGGCTTACACTATTGAGGTGAACAAAGTCAGCGCTACTGCCCGCCAGAAGATCGAGAAAGCCGGTGGCACGATCAAGGCCTGAGTGCCTGATACGTCCCGAAATAACTCCTGATCTCCGGTGGGGAAGCGCTTGCACGCTTCCTCGCCGTGTATATAACCCGCGCGTCTTCTCCTACCCATTGTTATGATTTCTGCTTTCGCAAACACTTGGAAAATCCCGGAACTTCGGGACCGCATTCTCTTCACTCTCGCTCTCATCGTCATCATACGCCTCGGTGTGCACATCACACTGCCCGGCGTAGATGCCTCGGTCATACAGGCCTGGTTGGAGGATGTGCAGAAGCAAGATCCCACGAGCCCGACTGGCGGTATCACTGCTTTGCTCACCGTCTTCTCAGGTGGCGGTCTGACCCAAGCCGGTATCTTCGCTTTGGGCATCATGCCCTTCATTTCCGCGTCGATCATGGTGCAGCTCATGACAGCGGTGGTCCCTAAGCTTTCGCGTCTGGCGCGTGAAGATGGTGGACGCCAGAAGATCACCATGTACACCCGTGGAATCACCATCGTGATCGCGATTGTGCAGGGTATCTTTGTTGCGAAATCGCTGACCAATCCGGGCAGCATGCCTTACATGGCTGGGATTGAGCGATTCGGTGAACTGGTGCCAGACCCATCCATGATGTGGATGGTCCTGACCGTCACTACCATCGTCGCCGGTACGGCTTTGCTGATGTGGATAGGTGATCAGATCACGGACAAAGGCATAGGCAACGGCACCTCCATTATTATCACCGTAAACATCATTTCCGCACTGCCAGGTGCCTTGATTCAGGCTTGGAAATACTTTGTCACAGGAGACGGCGGCTCGTATCGAGCCATCATGATGGTGGTTATGATCGCATTGTTGCTGATCGTGATCGCCGCAACCGTCGCAATCACTCAAGGCCAGCGCCGGATCGCAGTGCAATACGCCAAGCGTGTGGTGGGCCGCAAGCAGTTCGGCGGCCAGACACAGTATCTCCCGCTGAAGGTGAACTACGCGGGTGTGATGCCCATTATCTTCGCGTCTGCCGTGCTTTCGTTGCCGCCAATGATGCTTCAGTGGTTCTTCGCTGGTCAGCCATGGGCCACCAAAATCTACCAAGAACTGGTCGGTGGTGGCACTTGGTATTATGTGCTCGGGGGTATCGGTATCTTCCTGTTTTCCTACTTCTGGGTGGCGATGATGTTTCAGCCATCGCAAATCGCTGAGGATCTCAAACGCAACGGCGGTTATATTCCAGGCGTGCGCCCCGGTAAGCCCACGGCAGATTTCTTGGACTTCACCATGACACGCCTGACCTTCGCAGGTGCGATTTTCCTGACATTCTTGTTCGTCCTACCCGTGGGTGTCGGCGCGGCAGTCGGCCTGCCTCCTGGTTCTTTGATGCTGCAATTTTTCGGCGGCACATCGCTGCTGATTATGGTGGGTGTCGTGCTGGATGTGATGCGCCAAGTGGAAACGCAGCTCTTGCAAAAACACTACGATGGGTTCCTCCGCAAAGGTAAGCTCAAGGGGCGTTATGATCGCCTCAATCAGGGTGGAAACGCTGCGCCGCGAAATGCGATTGTCTATCTTTGGACTGTGATCGCAGTTTTGATCGTGCTCGCCATCACGGCATCCATTTACAAAAACTGATCTAGCTGCTGCTTTTCGATCCTGTATCACACCGATGCGCCGCCTCCGCATTCCCATCAAATCGCCCCGGGAAATCGAGGCGATGCGGGTGGCGGGTGAAACGGCATCTGTGATTCTGCAAACACTGGCTCGCGAGGTGATGCCCGGTCGCACGACTGGCCAGATCGACCAGATGGCAGCGGAGTTGATGCGCGCGCACGATTGCCGCAGCGCTTTTCTCAATTACCGGGGTTTTCCGGGCCAGATTTGCATCTCGATCAATGACGAGATCGTTCACGGCATCGGCGGTCCGCGCCGCATCATGCCGGGGGACATCGTCAAAATAGACGTCGGGATTATCAAAGGCGGCTTCATCGGGGATAACGCTACGACAGTTGCGGCGGGTGACATTGACCTTGAAACCAAGCGGTTATTGGCAGCCACCGAACAATCTTTGTTTGAAGCGATTTCTCACGCGCGGGCCGGTCTGCGACTGGCTGACCTTTGTGGTTCCGTCGAGGCTTTCGTGAAACCAAGGGGCTTCACCGTCGTGCGTGAGTTTGTGGGGCACGGCGTGGGACGTCGCCTCCACGAGGAGCCGCAAGTTCCGAATTACCGACCTAGCGGCAAATCACCGGTTTTGATGCCCGGCATGACTCTGGCCATCGAACCGATGGTCAATGCGGGTTCGCCTTCGGTGCGGATTCTCGACGATGGCTGGACGGTGATCACCGAGGACCGCAAGCCATCCGCTCACTTCGAACACACGGTCCTGATCACCGAAGGAGAGCCGGAAATTCTGACGTGGCGGCCGCGCGAAGCATTGCCGGAAATGCTCGGCATTGCTCCTTTGTGAGAAAGCGTGGTGGACGTGAAGTGCGCCCTAACCTTTAAAGGCATGCTTCAAGTTGAGGGTTTTTTTAAGCGGCTTGAAGCCGCTGCTGTGGGTTATGGCTTACGGGAGAAAGCCACTCCTTGAGGCGGGCGATTTTGACAAATATTCAAGCTGGCATTCGATGTGCTTTTTATGAAACACAACCCCTATGTCGATCCACGTCGCCCTGCATCACCGGACTTCCTATCGCTATGATCGCCCGGTGGGCCATGGCGCGCACGTCGTTCGCCTTCGTCCCGCTCCGCACTGTCGGTCGCGGATTCTCGCCTACAGCCTAAAAGTCGGCCCTGCTGAACATTTCATCAACTGGCAGCAAGACCCACAGGCGAACCACCTTGCGAGGTTGGTGTTTTTGGAAAAAGCGGACCGCCTAGATGTTGAAGTGGACTTGGTGGTCGAGATGTCGGTGCAGAATCCATTCGACTTTTTCCTCGAAGAATACGCGGAAAACTATCCATTCACCTACGATGCAGAGCAATCCACCGAGCTCGCACCGTTTCTTCCGCCCGGTGAAGCTGGCCCACATTTGAAAAAATGGGTGGAGCGCTTCGAGAAGCGAAATGAGCGCACCATCGATTTCTTAGTAGCGATCAACTCCGCCTTGCAGGAGGCGATTGAATACAAAATCCGGCTCGAACCCGGAGTCCAAACGCCGGAGGAGACGTTAGAAAAAGCATCTGGCTCGTGCCGGGACTCCGCGTGGTTGCTGGTTAATTTGCTGCGACGCCTCGGCTTAGCCGCACGTTTTGTTTCCGGCTACCTCATCCAGTTGAAACCCGACGTCAAATCGCTCGATGGTCCGTCGGGTTCGGAAGTGGATTTCACCGATTTGCACGCTTGGGCAGAAGTTTATTTGCCCGGTGGTGGCTGGATCGGCTTGGACCCGACTTCCGGATTGCTCGCTGGGGAAGGGCACTTGCCACTTGCTTGTTCGCCAGAGCCTTCGAGTGCGGCGCCAGTGAGTGGTGGCGTGGAGCCATGTGAGTCTGAGATGGAGCACGAGATGAAAGTCACGCGCATCTACGAATCTCCACGCACGACTTTGCCTTACTCGGATGAGCAGTGGCAGGGGATTCTCGATTGCGGGCGGGAAACGGACCAGTCACTGAAAGAAATGGACGTGCGCCTGACCATGGGCGGTGAGCCGACGTTCATCTCGATGGATGATTTCGATGGTGACGAATGGAACACCGCTGCGGTGGGACCCACCAAGCGCAAGCTCGCGGACAAGCTCATCAAGCGGCTTCACGCGCGATTCGCGCCGGGCGGTCTGTTGTTTTATGGACAAGGAAAGTGGTATCCAGGCGAGCAACTGCCACGTTGGTCACTCGGCTGTTATTGGCGCAAAGACGGCGAGCCGCTGTGGGAAGACGTCTCGCTGATTGCAGACGAATCCACGAACTACGGCCACGATGCCGCTTTGGCCAAGCGCTTCGGCCTCGCTCTGGCGGAAAACCTCGGCGCAGATCCGCAATGGATGATGCCTGCCTACGAGGATGCTTTTTACTACATGTGGCGCGAGCGACGCCTGCCCACAAACGTCGATCCCCTGAAGTCGAATCTGAAGGACAAGCTCGAGCGCGATCGCATCGCCCGGATTTTTGACAACGGTCTGCAACAAGTGGTTGGCTACGTGTTTCCCATCGAGCGCAGCAGCCATGGCTGGAAGAGCGGCCCATGGTTTTTGCGGGATGAAACGTTGTTCCTGCTGCCGGGAGACTCGCCGATTGGCTATCGTTTGCCGCTCGATTCGTTGCCGTGGGTGGCGGAGGGCGAGTATCCGTGGGTCATCGCTGAGGACCCGACCCGTGAACTTCACCCGCTGCCGCCGCACCCGACAAGCCGGGTGGCGATGCAACGGCGCGCTCAAGCTGGCAGCCCGGAATCATCCGCTTTGCGCAGCGTGCTCGGAAAGCCTCGTGAAAAATTCGTCGGCGCTCCCCGCGAAACCGTCCGCGTGCCTGCTCAGCAAGAGTCTGCCGCGTGGATCACCCGCTCCGCATTGTGTGTGGAACCGCGCGAGGGCCGTCTGCACATTTTCATTCCGCCGGTGAAAACGACCGAGGATTTCATCGAGCTGATCGCCGCCATCGAGAAAACCGCCGCCGAACTCAAGACACCCGTCATCATTGAGGGCACGCCGCCTGCCTATGATCCGCGCATTCGTGTGCTGAAAGTCACACCTGACCCCGGCGTGATCGAGGTCAATCTCCAGCCCGCTGGCTCATGGGACGAGCTCGTTTCCAACACCACCATTCTTTACCACGAAGCGCATCATTGCCGCCTCGCCACGGAGAAATTCATGGTCGATGGACGCCACACCGGCACGGGTGGGGGCAACCACATCATCATCGGTGGAGAAACGCCTTCGGACAGTCCGCTGTTGCGGCGTCCAGATTTGCTGCGGAGCATGATCACTTTCTGGAATCATCATCCTTCGCTG
>JBGSLX010000368.1:0-2887 GCA_041740475.1 Akkermansiaceae bacterium
TCTATGTGGATGCCAGAGAGCGGGCAATCCCGGCGTATGCCGGGAAGTTAAAAGTTAAAAGCTAAAAGTTATACTTAAAGAGTAAGCTCTGTGCGCAGAGTTCCTCTCCTAATAACCAATCCCTTTTAACCAATAACACACCAGAAGTGAGGCTTTAAGGCTTCCTTAAAGCTTCACTTCTGGTGACCAGAGCGTGGTGGAACCACCCGGTCCCATACCGAACCCGGAAGTGAAACGCCGCAGCGCCAATGGTAGTGGGACGATAGGTCCTGTGAGAGTAGGTCGTCGCCAGGTATATGCCCGGCTCCATTCATTTGGAGCCGGGCTCTTTTTTTGCCTCATCAGTGGATCTGCAAATGATCATCTGGTAGGTTTGTCCTTGCGCCTGCCGCGACTGCGGGAAGAATCCGCGCCCCGCACGGCGGTTCCACCCCATGAGCGAAATTTCCGATTCCAGCCCCAACAGCGCGATCTACCAAGAAATCGGTGAAGTGCTGCGCACATATCAATCTTTCGTGCTACTGAGCCACGTCCGTCCCGATGGAGACGCAATTGGCTCGCAGCTCGCGCTTGGCTTTTCGCTGTTGTCGATGGGAAAAGTAGTTCGCTTCATCAACGAAGATGGTTTGCCGGAAAACTTGGCGTTTTTAAGCGGGTCGGAGCGCATCGAGTCGCCGCCGACTGAGCCGCTTGAAGTGGAAGTAGCCATCGCGTTGGACACCGCGACCAAACCAAGACTGGGCGATGCCGCGCTACATGCGGCTTCAAAAGCAAGAGTCTGGCTCAACATCGATCACCACATTTCCAATCCGAAATATGGCGACATCAATCTGATCGATGCGACCAGCCCGGCGACAGGCGAGATTCTTTACCAATTGATCACCGCGCTCGATATGCCGCTGCCGCCAGAATCGCGGGATGCCATCTACGTCGCGGTTTCAACAGATACCGGCTCGTTCCAGTATCCATCCACCACCGCGCGGACTTACGAAATGGCTGCGGACTTGGTGCGGCGTGGGTTGGATGTTGCGACAATCAATTCGCAAACTTACGACGATCATCCATACCGCCGCTTGGAGCTGATGCGCGCCTTGCTCAACACGCTGGAGCGCTCGGAAGATGGCGTGGTTGCGCATTGGGAGCTTCGCGACCAAACGCGGCTCGATCTCGCACTGCGCCCGGAAGATAGCGAGGGACTCATCGATGTGATCCGCGCGATTCGCGGGGTGCGGGTAGCCGTGTTTTTTGAAGAACTTCCAGACGGCAAAATCCGCGTCTCGATGCGCTCGAAGGACCGCGAGCTAGATGTCTGCAAGATCGCCACGGAATTCGGTGGCGGCGGACACGCGCTGGCCGCCGGCATCCGCATGGCTGGCCCGCTGGAAATTGCCAAGCCACTCATTCTCGCCGCCATCCGCAACCGAGTGGAAACCATTCAAAAAAATTCATGAAACCCAATCCCAGCGATTCATTCGGCCCGAGCGGCGTGTTGCTCATCGATAAAGCCCCCGACATGACCTCACACGATGTGGTGGCCATCGCGCGCCGTGCGCTGAATACTAAGAAAATCGGGCATTGTGGCACCCTCGATCCGATGGCCACGGGTCTGTTGATGTTGGTGATCGGCCGCGCGACTAAGATTCAAGATCTACTAATGAGCGAAGACAAAGAATACGTCGGCACGCTCACACTGGGCGGAGTGACCAGCACGCAGGATCGCCAAGGCGAGCTGCTCGAAAGCAAGCCAGTTCCCGAATTTACTGAAGCGGAAATTCACCAAGCATTCGCTGCTTTCGAGGGTGAGTTCGAACAAATGCCACCGATGGTTTCCGCGATTAAAAAAGATGGCGTTCCGCTCTACAAACTTGCTCGCAAGGGACAGGAAGTCGAACGCGCGCTGCGCCCGGTGCGCGTCACGTGTTGGCAAGTCTCGCGAATTGCGCTGCCAGAAGTCGATTTCACGGTGAACTGCTCGAAGGGATTTTACGTCCGCACTTACGCGCACGACATCGGCGGAAAACTCGGCTGCGGCGGTCATTTGAGCGCCCTGCGCCGTACTCGCTCTGGCAAGTTCACGCTCGAACGCGCTGTGACTGTGGCCGATCTCAAGACCGTCGCGCGCGAGGATCTGCTCAAGCAAGTGATCAGCTTGGCGGAAATCTCGCTGATGCGCGGAGCTTGAAAAAGCCGTCAAGATGGCCGTTCTCTGTATTTTAAATCCTCGTAAGTCCGAAGTTGCCATGAAAGTTGAGTTCGCTAGTTTTCGCACCCCGGTTTGAATCATCGGCTCTTAAATTATGAATCAACCTACAGTAGCGATTGTTGGCGCGACGGGTGCCGTCGGCGTTGAAATGCTCCTTTGTCTGGAGCAGCGGAATTTCCCTCTGGGCAAGCTGAAGCTGCTCGCATCCGCCCGTTCTGCTGGCAAACGCATGACATTTCGTGACGAGGAAATCGTCGTTGAAGAACTCACTCACGAGTCATTCGCAGGCGTGGACATCGCCCTGTTCAGCGCTGGCGGCGGGATTTCCAAAGAATTCGGCCCATCGGCAGCGGCGGCTGGCGCGGTGGTGATCGACAACTCATCGGCCTTCCGCATGGACCCGGATGTCCCGCTGGTAGTCCCGGAAATCAATCCGGGTGCAGCAAAACTCCGCCCGCGCAACATCATCGCGAACCCGAACTGCACCACCATCATCTCGCTGATGGCGCTCGCGCCGCTGCATGAGAAGTTTGGCTTGAAGTCGATCATCGCCTCCAGTTACCAAGCCGTCTCCGGATCTGGTGCGCAGGGCATCATCGAGCTGGAAGAGCAGGTCAAGGCGATCGCCAACGGGCTGCCCTTCACCCCGAAAGTTTATCCGCGCCAAATCGCCTTCAATGTGAT
>JBGSLX010000369.1:0-3865 GCA_041740475.1 Akkermansiaceae bacterium
CCTGACGGCTGCCGATACGGTGATCCATTTCGATCCGTGGTGGAATCCCGCCGCAGAAGCCCAAGCGACTGACCGCGCCCATCGCATCGGTCAAACGCGTCCGGTGACGGTTTATCGTCTGCTGACGCGTGGCACCGTGGAAGAGCAGGTCGTCAGGCTTCAGCAGAAAAAACGAGAACTGGCGGCCGCCATCGATGAAGGCGGCGTGGGTGATGCGCCCGGTTGGAGCACCGCGGAATTGAAGTCGTTGATCTCAGAATCGCCGGTTCTCGGTGCCATTTAACCGTAATTCAGAGACAACGAAATCGTCGAAATCGACTAAAAAAGAATGACTTAGAACTGAATGACGAATCACCCATTTGGTGGATCACCCTAGGCTATTTCATCATTCTTCTTTCGAGGCTTTTCGATCATTTCGTTGTTCCATTTTCCAATCTAGGTATGACGAGAACGGAGTGGGAGTCTGCACAGGAGACGGCGATGGTTCACTGAAACGCATCATATTGTTTTTCTGTAAATCTCGCAGGGTCTGCTTCTCCTTGTCTGTGATCGGATAAGGTCCGGCAAATTCCAAGTCGTTTAGCCTTTTCGAGCGAGTCCGCGCTGCAAACGCCTTACGGTCCTTGAGGTAATAGAGAATGTAATAGGGTTGCTGGCGGTTTTTGGTTTCCGCCAAAAAATCCGGGATGCCGTTCTTCTCGGTGAACAATTTCAAATCTGGGTAAATCCCCATCAGCGTGACGAGTCGGTAATGCCCGAAGGTTTCCTGAGGCTCGGTGCTGACCAACATGATCTGGTTGTGCGCCATCGATGCGGCGCTGCCCGGCAATCCGGACTGCTCAAACGCCATGCATGACGCCAAAAAAGTGGCGGCGAGAGCGATGGCGGTGTGGGCGAGGCCGCTTTTTAAGCACTGGGTGCGTTCCATAAAGTCACTCTACATTTCAACGAGGCTGGCTTCTTGCAGCTCGATCCGAGACGATGATCGATTCGAGCGTTCGGATATTCGGTCGGTTCGCCTCAGAATCCACGAAAAAAGCCGTTTCCATTGGCACGAGAAATTCCACTGCAGAATTGATGCCGATCAAGCCACCGAATGCATCCAGCACAGGGCCGCCGCTGTCGCCCGGCTGCAATGGGATATCGATCTTGAATTTGCGTGTTTGGGTGAAAGCACCTTCCGGTGGCAGCGAGGTGCTGAGTTTTCCGGGATCTGACTTCATTCCAGTGGCGATGCCGCCGTGAATGATCGGGGTGCCAATGGGAAGCCAGCGCTTGGGGTCGGTGAAACGATAAAACAACGGCGTGCTCGCCGGAATGTGAAGAAGTGCCAAATCCGAGCTGGCGGACCGCCAAACGACCCTCGCCCGATACGGAATGAGTCGCCCATCGTCGTTATGGAGGAGAAACACCCGCCGGCCATCCATCCGTGCCAAGACGTGGTCGGCAGTCAGAAAATAGCCGTCGGGCGAAATCGGCGTGGCAGACCCGCCGTCCGCATCTCCGGGCGATTGCGACATCGGAAAACCCCGGCTTACCCAGTCATCAATGTCTTTGAGGTCGGTGACGATGATCGCGCTCACTCGCTGGAGAACGAATTTGCGCACCGAATTTGTGGGAGGCGTTGGATCCGGTGGCGGGGCAATTGCGCAGGCCTGCAAGCCAAGCGAGGCGAGAAGGTAAGTGAGATAACGGAAGAAGCGTTCCATTCGCGCGGAGAAAAGCACAGACCGGGAGCTTCGTCACATTTGATTTGGAAAAATGGTGAACAATTCGGAGTCGTTTCCATGTGCGACCACTTTCACAGCAGCGGCTTGAGATGGGTCGGTTGTGACAATTAAGGCGCTGTTTTTTCAACTCCGTCAGTCTTGATGACGGCAATGAACGATCCGAAATGGTTGCTTGGTTTCATGATTTCCACGCCTGAGCGCATTTGACTAATATCGCCATCCAAAAACAGCGCGTCATCACATCCTAAGGTCTGGAAGAGTTGGGCAAACTCGTGGAGATTGGGGAACTTCGGAGAGTTGAAATCACTGATCGCAAAGACCACGTTTCCATTCTTCATCACGCCGACGCCGTTGCGGTGAAGTCTCGACGTGGATTTCGGATTAAAAGCGGGGTGAATCTTTCCTCGCCGCAGAAGCAAAGGGCCTGACTGAACCGCCTGCTGAATCTTGATGCCCGGCGGCGGGTATTCTTCTGTGTCGATGATGGCGGCTCCCTTTCGACCGATCAGAAATATCCCGTTCGGTTTGAGGAAAAAGTTCCCAGCGCCTTGATTCCGATTCACGGGCGTTAACGGTTTTCCTTCCTGAATGAGCAGCCCGCTCGGAATGCCGCCTGGCTCGAATATCCCTCCATTCATGAGGGTGGTAACGGTGAATCGGTTGCGATTCAAATGCTCTGCCACTTCGGGGAAAGTGCCAAATTGCCTGCCATTTGAATCTTTCCACAGAATTTTCACCGAGTCAGCGGGCGTGGTGAGAATGTGATAGGTGACGCCATCAACGATTCTCTTCTCGGGCACGGCACTTGCGAAGCTGTAAAATGCCAGTGCGATGATGAACATGAATCGTGGGATCATATCAGGGAATGGGTGATGGAAGTTTCAGGATGATTGAACTCGAAGATCATTTTTTTGAAAACGGATTGAAGGCCAAGCATGGACTTTTTTGCCGAGCTGGGGCTCAGCGCTCCCGGGGGAGAGTGTTTCTCGCGAGATCATTGCGATATGCCAGGTAAGTCCCGATCAAGAAGGGCAGCCAAATCGCGGCTCTTTCCCAGCCGCTGACGATCCATTTCCCGCCGTTGTGCTCCATGGTGATGTGGACGACGAAGTAGAAGATGCCGCTTGCGGCGAGTGCGATGTAGCCGGGGTGGCGCGACGGCACGGCAAACGGCAGCGCCCAGATGAAATACCACGCGTGCAGCATCGGCGAGAGGACAAAAGTGGCGAAAAATCCCCATTCTGCGGCGGATTGAAAAGTACGGCATTTCAGCGCCGCTCCGATCCATGCGAGCACCATTGCCGCCATGAACCACCGGTTGTGGAGCTGGCCGGACTGCAAGAGGAAGTCTGCGATGGCGGGGATCAGCTCGGCGCTGCGGGCATCGCGCGAGAAAGTGGGAGGCATCAATTGCAAAGTCCATTCGCCCGTCCAAAGGCTGAGTGCGGACCAAGCGAAGATCGCGGGAAACGCCACCCACGCTCCGGTTTGAGCGGCCCGCTTGACCCCGTGAGTTTTCCATTGATGGACGACGAGCCACAATCCCAGTGGCGCGGCCATCCATTTCATCGCGATCGACGCTCCGAGCCAGAACGCGGTTTTTTTCGGGAAACTGGCTGCCGGTTGATGCGAAAACCACGCCAGAACCATCGTGAACATGAACAGGCTATCGTAATGACCGCCGCCGGCAAAACTGACGGCTGCCAGAGGATTCCACGCGTAGATCAAGGCCGATTTCGCACCGAAACGTCGGCACAGGAGCACACAGATCGTCATGTCCGCCAGCGCGAAGATCAGCTTGTAGCCGATCATGCCGAAGCCGAGAAACGAGAAGGCCGCGAGCAGCCACTGGGTGAGCGGTGGGTAAATCGCCGTTTCTTTGTGATGTCCCACCAAAGGCCAAATTGCATCGCGGAAACCTTCGAGCAGCGGATCGTTTGGCGGATGGAGATACGGATTAAAGCCCTCCAACAAAATTTTCCCCTCCCAGATGTAGCGATAGATGTCGAAGCCGCTCGGCATCCACAAAAAGATCAGTCGGACCAGCAGCGCGGTGCCTAGCAGCAGGGCAGGGGAAACCGACTTGGCACGCATCGCCGCGATCCAGACCAAGGTCAGCGCCGCGAGCGTGGCGA
>JBGSLX010000370.1:0-8358 GCA_041740475.1 Akkermansiaceae bacterium
TCCTTGATCACGCTGATGCCCGGCGTGGTGCAGAGCAGCGCGGTCATTTGCGCCTGCATGTCCGTGGGATAAGCCGGGAACGGCGCGGTGACCAGATCCACGCCGTGAAGACGCTCGCCACGCCAGACGGTGCAGGTGTCCCCGGCATCGTTGAAATCGACGCGGTGGCCTGATTGTTCGATGGCAGCGGTGATGGCTTTGAGGTGGTCGCGGCAAATGCGATGGAGCTTCACCCCATCACCCGCGAGCGCGGCGGCCGCCATGAAAGTGCCCGCCTCAATGCGGTCCGGGATGACCGTGTGCTCCACGGCATGAAGTGCCGAAACGCCCTCGATGACGATTCGGCGGGTGCCAGCGCCAGTGATTTTCGCGCCCATCGCATTGAGGAAATTCGCGAGGTCCAGCACCTCGGGCTCGGCAGCGGCGGATTCGATCACGGTGATTCCTTCGGCCAAAGTCGCGGCCATCATCACATTGTCCGTGCCCAGAACGGTGGGGCCGTTGGGGCCGGAGAGGTTGATTTCCGCTCCTTTGAGCCCGTCTTTGGCGGTGAGAATAATGTTTCCACCTTCGAATTCCACCTTCGCGCCGAGCGCTTCCAGCCCGCGCAAATGCAGGTCCACCGGGCGATCGCCGATCACGCAACCGCCGGGCAACGAGACCACCGCGCGGCCCATGCGCGCGAGCAGCGGCCCCATCACACAGATCGAAGCACGCATCCGGCGCACCAATTCATAAGGAGCGACATCTGAAATTTCCGCGCAAGTGATGCGCACCGTGCCCGACGAGCGTTCGACATCGGCCCCCAGTGCACTGAGAATTTGGATCATGTAATTCGTGTCCGAGACATCCGGCACGCGGCGGATGCTGCACGGATCGGCGGTGAGCAGCGAGGCGGCCAAGATGGGCAACGAGGCGTTTTTAGAGCCGGAAATGTTGATGCCTCCCCGCAGGGTGGTGCCGCCGTGAACGATGAGTTTGTCCATTGAAGAGATAGAGGATCGAAGATCGTAGATTTAAGATTTAGAGAGGGCGCAGAGCCACCGGGAAACGGGAAATCCCCGAGAGATCTTGCTTCATCTCGATTTCGCTGAAGCCGGATGCTTGGAGGATTTCCGTGACCTGTGAAGCCTGATCGTGGCCAATTTCCATCACCAGCCAGCCGCCGGGATTGAGGTGTTGCATCGCCGGCGGGATGAAACGCCGGATCAAATCCAGCCCGTCAGCTCCGCTGAAAAGTGCGAGCGCCGGATCGTGCAGAACCTCACGAGACATCGAGCCACGCTCGGATTCCGCGACATAAGGCAGATTGGCGACGATGCCATCGAAGCGAGTTTTCACCGCCGAAAACAAATCGGTTTCGAGAAACGTGCAGTTGGTGATTTCCAGAGCAGTGGCATTTTCCGCCGCGAGCGCGAGAGCCTCCGGCGAAACATCGGCGAGCGTGAGCTGCCAAGTTGGGCGGGCAGCAGCGAGCGAGAGTCCCAAGACACCGGAGCCACAGCCCATATCGAGCACTTGCAGATTTTCCGGAATCTCCCACGTCAGCATCCACTCGACGAGTTCTTCGGTTTCCGGACGCGGAATGAGCGCGCGGGCGTCGGTTTTGAACTGGTGTTTGTAAAAATGCACCTTGCCCAACAAGTGCTGGATCGGGATGCCCTCACCGCGTTTTTTCAGAGCCTCCCGCAGCGGCAGCAGCTCGCTTTCCTCCATCGGGCGATCGAACTGCGTGTACAAATCCATCCGCGAGCAGCCGAGCTGGTGCGCCACCAAAATCTGCATGTTTCGCCGCGCGTCCTCTACGCCGCGCTTTTCGAGGTAGCGAGCGCCTCCTTCAATCGTTTCGAGAACTGTCGTCATGGGGAAAGGTAAACGTGTGCGATGCAGAATCCTCCGCATAGGCGGAGCTCGTGGCTGCGGTTTTCAACCGCCAAGCCCAAAATGATCTGTTGAATCGGCTTGGCGGTTACAAAACGCCGCCACGCTGGTCTCTGAATCCGGCACCAAGCGCGACACACGCTTGATCGAGAGGCACCTCCCGCTGGCCATTTCCACCTCCATGATCGCACCGCAGAGACGCACTGGGCCATTCGCGATCGGGAAACGCGTGGGCAGCCCGGTTTTGAATCGCCACACCACCGAATCGATGTTGCGGCCCAGCACCGATTCATCGGGCCCGCACATCCCGGCATCGGTCAGGAAACCCGTGCCGCGCGGGAAAATCGATTCGTCCGCCGTTTGCACATGCGTGTGTGTGCCGAGAACTGCGGACACCTTGCCATCCAGCATGCGGCCCATTGCGATTTTCTCGCTAGTCGTCTCCGCGTGGTAATCGACGATGATCGGCCCCACACCAGCGGCACGCAGTCGCGAGGACTCCGCTTCACCGGCGATGTAGGGGTTTTCCAGCGGTGGCTGGATAAATGAGCGGCCTTGAAGCTGCATCACCGCCACTCGGCCCTTCGCGGTTTCCAGAATCACGCTGCCCTGTCCAGGCGTGCCCGGCGGGTAGTTCAGCGGACGCAACAAACGTGGCTCGGTGGGGAAATAATCGATGATTTCCTTCTGATCCCAGACGTGGTCGCCGGTGGTGATGACCGCCGCGCCAGCGCGTAAAAGATCAATCGCGATCTTCGGCGTGATGCCTTTGCCAGCCGCAGAGTTTTCGCCGTTGACGATGATAAAATCGAGCGCTTCCTCCTGTTTCAAGATTGGCAATTGCTCGATCACCGCTTTGCGACCGGGCTCACCGACGATGTCTCCTAAAAACAAAATGCGCAGCGTGGACATAGAGAAAAAGTTGGGCAGGAAATGGCTCCGCCGCCACCATTCACCGCCGCACACTCGCCGACAACCCATTTCCTGAATGTCCCCGCTTCTCAAACGCGCCCTCCCGTTGCTGCTCGCGCTCGCGCTGCTGCTGCCCGCCATGATTTATCTCGCGGTGAAAAACGTTCCGCCGCCCGCTCCCGCCACACCGCCGCCGAGCCCGCCCGTTTCTCCGGCCCTCTCGGTGCTCGGTGAAATGCCGGACTGGCAACGACTCGATGCGTTTCAGGAAACGATCACTCGCGGCGACTTCGAGAAGCTATTGACTGAAGTTTTCACGGTCAGCGATGCATGGCGGCGTTACATCGAAATCGATGAAACCGAAGCTCGGATCCGCATCGGCAGCACGGAGGATTCTGAGCGATTTCACCTGCGCTTCGCCCAAGAAAACCGCGCCGCCGCGCCTGTGCCGCGCAACTGGCGGCGCACGGCCGACCTGCCACCTGCCCCAGATGGCAAGCCGCTTCATGGGCTGCACATCGCCATCGATCCGGGACACATCGGTGGCGAGTGGGCGAAGATCGAGGAACGTTGGTTGCTCATCGGCGATGGCCCGTCCGTCTGCGAGGGCGACATGACCTTGCTGGTCGCAAACTTGCTGGTCCCGCGTTTGGAGGCGTTAGGAGCGAAAGTCTCGCTGGTGCGAAAAACGCCGGAACCCGTCACGCCGCTGCGGCCGGATTCGTTGCTCGATCTCGCTGCCGACAGCGGAGCTCCGCCAGATTCACCGGCGGCTCTGCAAAAGCTCGCCGAGCGCTTGTTTTACCGCACCGCAGAAATTCGCGCCCGCGCCAAAGTCGTGAACGAAACTCTCAAGCCGGACCTCGTGCTTTGTTTGCATTTCAACGCCGATCCATGGGGCGATCCCACCCATCCCACGCTGGTCGAACGCAGCCACCTTCACCTGCTGCTCAATGGCGCATACACCGACGAAGAAGTTTCGCTGACCGATCAGCGATTCGCGATGCTCGATAAACTTCTGCGTCGCACCCATGAAGAGGAAGCGCTCGTTGGCGCGACGGTGGCAGATGTTTTCGCCCAGCGCTCGGGCCTGCCGCCATTCGTTTACCCGCCCGCCGCGCCTAACGTCCGTTCCGTCAACGGCCATTCGTATCTCTGGGCGCGCAACCTACTCGCAAACCGACTTTACGATTGCCCGGTCATTTTCATGGAACCCTACGTCATGAATTCCAAACTCGACTACCCGCGCATGAAAGCAGGCGATTACGACGGCACATGGCTGATCGATGGCATCGAACGCCCATCCATTTTCCGCGAGTATGCGGATGCGCTCACCGAGGCACTCGCCAAACATTACTCGCGCTGAAATAGTAACCGCATTGCAAATGCTGCGCACCATCCATTTCCAAGGCTATCGCTCGCTGCGAGATTTTCGTCTGCATCTCGGGCGCGTGACGGTCATTACTGGGGAAAACGGCGTGGGAAAATCCAATGTCTATCGCGCTCTGGGACTGATGCGGAAGATGGCAGAGGGACGTTTCGCCGCTGCCGTGGCGGACGAGGGAGGGCTGCCCAGCCTGCTGTGGGCGGGAGAATTGAAGAAGAATGAAGCCCGGCGCATGCGCTGGGAGATCGAACACGAGGATTTCCATATCGAGATGGAATGCGGAATGATTCCGACGACTCCTGGCGATCCGACGCGATTTAAAACCGACCCAGACATCAAGCTGGAAACCCTGCGGCTAGGCGGGAAAGACGGACGCGTGATGGCAAAGCGGAAAGGTCCAGCCATCGAGCTGCGCGGGAACGATGGCAAAATGGTGGCGCTGCCACTGCCCGTCCATGCCACGGAATCCATGCTCAGCGAGGTGCGCGACGGAGTGCATTACCCGGCGGTGATGGCTGCCAGAGAGACTCTACTCTCGTGGCGTTTCTACCACCATTTCGCCACCGACAGCCGTTCGCCGCTGCGTCAGACATCGGTCGGTTTCTGGTCGCCAGTGCTTGATGGCGATGGCGGCAATTTGGCGGCAAATCTTCAGACTCTTTCGGAATGCCAAAGATCAGGCGAACTCGACGAGCTATTTGAAAAAGCATTTCCCGACTGCCAGTGGTCGGTCGTGGATGACATGGGAAAATTTCAGCTCCGCCTCCAGCGCCCCGGGTTGAAACGCTGGCTCGATGCCTCCGAACTCTCCGATGGCACGCTTCGTTTTTTCTGCCTCTGTGCCGCCTTGATGACCACCAAGCCGCCACCTCTTCTCATTCTCAATGAACCCGAAGCCAGTCTCCACGCAGACCTTCTCGCCCCCTTGGCCGAGCTGATCGCTAAGGCGTCTCAACATAGTCAGATCCTTGTGGTCTCTCATTCCAAGCGTCTCGTTGAATCGATTTCCGAGTATTGCGAGGCCAAAGTCGTGGATCTCGTGAGCTTCGAAGGTCAGACCGAGGACAGGGAGAAGCGCCAAGGTGGCACCAGACGCGTGTGGAGTTTTGAGGATTGATCTCGGAAGCCCTTTTGAATCTGAGAGTCGGCTGTTTGAAGAGTATTCTGTGTGACAAAGTTTAAACTGATCAGAAGTGCGTTGATTTCGATGATCGAGGCCAATGTTCGCTCCCTGTAATTCATTGGCTAACCGATATGGGCGGGCCGCCCGTGCCCCTCTTGTTGGAAGATGGACGGGTCGCTGAGCTTTACGTGGAGTTTCCTTCCGCTCAGCATTGCCGCGATGCGTTGGTCCACCGCTCTGCTAATTTACCGGCTGCTGTTGCCGCTGTTGTTTCTGGCGGCATTTCCCGGCTGGATCATGAAAATGCTGCGTCGTGGCGGTTTTCGCACTCGTTTGCTCGAACGCGCGGCGATCTACCATTCAACCAAATCCGACGAACCCCATGGCGCTGTCCACCTGCACGCGGTGAGCGTGGGCGAGTCGATGCTTGCGCTCAAACTCATCAAAGCGTGGCTCGTTAGAGAACCTAAGCGCCGCTTCGTGCTGGCGACTGGCACTGCCACTGGTCACCAAGTCGCCAGTTCTGCGGGCATCCCGGAAATGCGCGTCACCTATGCTCCGCTCGATTTTCGTTTCATGGTGCGCCGATATTTGGACCGCTTTGAGCCGCATCAAATCGTCCTGATCGAGGGTGAGGCGTGGCCGCACCTGATGATCGAATGCGAAGCACGCGGCATCCCGGTTTCCTTGGTGAATGCCCGCATGTCGCCGCGCTCACAGCGCCGCTACCGCCGCTTCGCCAACACGCTGCAGCCGCTATTTTCCAAGCTCAGCACGCTCGCCATCCAAGAACCTGAGGACGCGGAAATTTGGCAAACACTCGGCGTCCCGGCATCGCGCATCCACCACACCGGCAGCCTGAAATTCGATGCCGCGGGCGGCGCTCATCCTGCGAAACGAGCGGAGTTTCAGCAATTGCTGGATGCCTTCGGAAAGGATCGCCCCATCGTGCTGACGGCCAGCACCCACGCCGGAGAAGAAGCGTGGCTCGCCACTGCGATCCGCGCTGCCGCACCACACGCGCTGCCAGTCATCGTGCCACGCCACGCCGAGCGCCGGGCGGAAGTGAAGTCCGCACTGGAGCGCGAGGGCTTCTCGGTCGTGCTGCGCTCCAAGTTTGAAACGCCGACTTCTAACGCGGTCTTCGTCATCGATTCCACCGGTGAGCTGCGCGATTGGACGGCGCACGCAGACGTGGTGATCATCGGCAAGAGTTTCCTCTCCACCGGCGGCCAAAACCCCGCAGAAGCCATTCTCTCTAGCAAGCCGCTCATTTTCGGCCCGCACATGGAAAACTTCCAGCCGCTCGCATCCCGGCTCATCGCGCAGCGCGGCTGCCTTACGGCGCACGACGAAGTCTCGTTGCGAAATGCGATCATCGCCGCGCTCGATCCCGCGCAAGCTACCATGATGACGGCCAGCGCCAGCCGTGTTCTCGCCTCTCATGAAGGTGCCACCGAGCGCATCATCGAGCTGCTGATAACCCGCTAAATTCACGCAACGCGGAGTTTGTCATTTTCAAAATCGCTCTTTAGAATGCGCGTCGTGAGTGATTCAGAAAACCATCCGCTGAACGATTTGCTGGGCAGTTTTGCACTCGGGCCATCATGGGCACGAGTCACCGGCGACAAACGCCCAGTCTATCAAGACAAGTCCGACGGCAAATCCAATGACCGCCCACCACGCCGCGACGAGCGGCGCGAGGACGACCGCAAAGGCGGATTCCGTGACCGGGATCGCGATGGTGAACGCCGCCCATTCAAACCTCGTGACGGCAAGTTTGACGACCGCCGCGCTGGTCCGCCGCGCCAAGAAGAGGTGATGCCAGCGCCAGACGTGCGTGTCACTCTCATGCCCGATGCCGAGGCGGTGCATCTCATCGGCAAAGAAATTCACCAAGTGGCGCGTGTTTATCCGTTGTTCGATGTCGCGCAAATTCTACTCGCCGAGCGCGGTCGCTGCCGTGCCATTTTCGAGACTTCAGAGGCCTCACCACCGCTGCTGCGCGGCAAGCTGGATGACTCGATTTTTCTCAACCGCGAAGACGCCGCGCGTTACCTCTGGCAGTCAGAACTCCGCGCGCAATTCATTGAGGAGGAAACTATCGAGGTCGAGCCGCCACAGGGAAATTATCAGCTCGTCGCCAAGTGCGGACTCACCGGCTTGTGGCTTGGCCCACCGAATTTTCACACCTATCAGACCACGCTGCGCCGCATTCACCGCGAGTGTTTTTCCAGCATGCCGTTCGAGGCCTACACCGCGCGCATCCGCACCGAACGTGGCGAAGAAGCGGTGAACGCGTGGCTCGCGACCATGACCAAAAAGACCCGCTGGCGCATCAAGGGCGATGGCGATGACGCATGGATCGATGACCTCACTGAGGCTCAACGGCAATTGAGTTTTCGCTGTTTCGACCAAGTGTTTTCGGAGACCCGTCAAACTCAGGTCCTCGCCTCCATCCCGCCACAAAACCTATCCGCCTCACTGATGGTCTCGCTGAAAATGGCGGGAAACCACGCACGCAATCACCCCGCAGTGCTGATCCCGGCGATTTGCAAAGCCCTCGAAAACGAGCACCTGCCGGTATTCAAACGACAGGGAAAACTTTTCACCGGACCTGCCCGGCCACATCCACTGCCACTCGGTCAGACTCTCGCCGAGCGCCCATCGATCATGGTCGAGTGGATCCGCGCGAACAAACCCGCGAAGCTGGAAGGACTCTGGAAAGCCGTGCTCCCAGAAGGCGGAACCGCCCCACCCGCCGATTTCGCCGCCGATCTTTTCTGGCTCCTTCATCAAGGCCACATTCTGCTTTTCACCGACGACACGCTCGTCGTGCAGGAAGTCCGCGAGGCACCAGAGCCAACCCAAGCCACCAATCCAGAATCCAAATCTGCCAAAAAGAAGAAAAAGAAACGCAAAGACCCAAGCGCGAATCCTGAAGGTCTAGCGGATGGTTCAGCGACGGCAGAAGGAGAAACGGAATCCGAGGAAGCCACAGAGGAACCATTGACCGAGCCAACCGAGCCGACCGAGCCGACCGAGCCGACCGAGC
>JBGSLX010000371.1:0-9386 GCA_041740475.1 Akkermansiaceae bacterium
TGCTCGAACGAGAGCGCCGTCGCCGGAATGCCCGCGACGCTTGAATTCGTGCCGAGAATTTCCAGCCCGAAGCCATCCAGCGAGACAATGTCCAGCCCGCTCTCCAGCGTCACGGTGACGCCCTGCGGCATGAAACCATCGATCCCCCAATCGACCACATTAAGGCGAAACTCCGGCACGCGCTCGCTCGGATCGCTGGCGTCCTGACCAGGAAGCGGAAAGCAAAACGTGGCATCCAGTTCGCGCAGAATCGGCAGCCGATCACCGAACAAGCGCAGATCGCAGGTGTTCACCGTGATTTTGGAATCTTCGATTCCCGGCACGCCAAAACCGAAACCGCCGCCGCTCACATCGAACGGCGCGTTCACATCGCCATCGGCGAAAAACGTTGGAATCCCAGTGGCAAACGGAATCTCAGCTCCCAGTTCGCCGGAGAAACTGAATTTCACCCGCTTGTTTGCATTGGGCGCGGTGTCTTCTTTTTCGAAAAGGTCCGCCGCCAGATCGAGCGTGCCGCCCGCCATGCTCACCCGCATTTTCGTCGCATCGCTGAGAAGCTTCAGTTCGTCCACATCGCACACCGCCCAGAATCCCGCCTCGCGCCCGAGTTCGGTAAGCAGCGCAGGCGGCACGTCATCGCGCTCAAACAAGCCCGCTTTTCCGCCGGCTTCGATGCTCAATACCGGGCGATCCGTGCCAAACGCGACTCCAAGATTGCCCTCGAAAATCACCAGATCATCGCTCAGGCGCAGCTCATTCGCCGCGCCTCCAAATGCTGCCGTGAAGCTCAGCGGCTTGCCGGGTGCATTTCCGTCATAGCCGAAACTTCCCGAAAACGTCTGCGTCTCGGTCGGCGTGGTGGGCACGGTCAGCAATCCGGTGCCGCTCACGTTTTGCAAGCCACCCGGGCCACCCGCCACCGCCAGACTGCCAGAAAGCGTAGCGCGGTCGTTTTCCAGCACTTTCACCGGGATGCTCGCCGCCGCCGCGATGGCAAAGCCGCCGGTGTTATCGAAGGTGGCTTGGCTGATTTCAAAAGAAGCGCGCGGGTCGGGGAAGCTGAGTTTTCCGCCGAAGGTGCCTTGGAAAAATCCGGTGATGCGATGGTAGAAAAATCCGCCAAAGACGCGGTCCGCCGTCAGCTCGCCCGCCAAGCCCATGTCCGCTTCACTCGGTGGGGCAGCGTTAGCAGCACGCACCGCGAGCACCGCACGACTGCCATTCAGCAACTCGCTGGCTTGAGTTTTCGATGCCGAAACGAACGCCGGGGAAGGCGCGGGGATGATCAAATCACTCGCGATCGTGTCGTAAATCGCCGCGTGGTTCGGGTCCATCGCCGCGCGAATCGCCACCGTTTCAGGATCGGCTGTTGTTTGTTTGAGTGCTTCACTCGCCACCTGCGCCAGCACTGCGCCTTTTTCGAGCGGCTCCGCGACACCGCGCATTTTCGCACTCAATTCCACGATCAAAACCGCCGGTTGGCGATTCGCTTGCAGCGTGACCGCCGGGGTGAGCAGCGAGTCAATCACCGCCAGCTCGGCGAGCAATTCACGACCCAGCGCGAGATCTTGCTCGGTCCACGAACGGGAAAATTCTGCCGCGATCACATTGGTCGCCGCGAGCAGGCGCGTCTCGTAAATCGCACGCACCGCCGTGTCCCCGAGCTGAGATTTTAGGAATCTCATGTATTCGATTTCCTCGCTCTTCAAGCGTCCCCGCGCCTGCCGATTGAACTCTGCGAGCACACGTTGCGTTTCTATCAAAATTTCCGTCTCGCCCAGTGCCGCACCGCCCGCCGCCAAGCGCAACTCGCCCACTTTCAGCGCCGCTTCGATGAACTTGTACCGCGCATACCATTTGTCCTCCGGCAGTTTGTTCGCCCGCTCAACCAATTCCTTGGACCACTGAAATGCCGAAAAACTGAAGTCTGGATCCAGCGTAAGCGGCGTCTGCAGTAGCGGCGAAATTTCGAACATCGCTTTGTGCAACTGCCGCACCGCTTCCAGCAACGTTTCGTCGGCCAAGCCATCGTCGATGCTTCCGGTTTCCTCGTTGAAACTCGCCGTGGTCAAAGTCGCATTGACCAAGCGCTCAGTAAGAGCCTGCAAATGCGCAGGCGGCAGACCCTCGGAAGACCCGAGCAGCGACGCCCAACTGTGCTGGCGAATCAGCGTGCTCAGCACTTCTTCGGCCTCCGCAGCACTGAGTACATCCAGATCGGGAGGAAACACCGCACCATTCGCTAGCAGACCTTTACTCTCGGAGTAGGCACGCAGCCCATCCTCGGCGAGCGATTGTGCGTTCGTGATCAAATCACCTTCGGGCAGACCCACAAGCTGTCTGCCTGCTGCCGAATTCAGAGCGGCAATAGCGACTTTTTCGACCAATTCCGGCTTTTCTAACAACTCCAAATCGTTGCCCACCGTGGCAATCGCGTCGTCGATGATCTGTTTTGTTTTCGCGAAATGATCTGCCAAGCCGGCCGCATCAAATCCATCGCCACCCGCCAGTTGCTGCCGCGCCATTTCATCAAGCAGCTCGCCCAGCATGCGATCCAGCTTGCCGATTTCATCCAGCCGTTTGGTCAAATCATTCGCCCGTTGCTCGGCATTCGGCGGGAAAAGTGTGCCAAACGCCGTGCCGAGCTGCGCCAGTCCATCATCAAATTGCTTGAGCAAATCTTGAAACGTCGCGCTGGTGCCGCTCACAAACGCTGCGCTGCCTTCCGCCACTTCCGCTCCGGCACGCGCTAACCACGCTCCTAACAACGGCGCGACATCGAACTCGATGTGACTCACATAACTCGGCACTTCGCCCGGCGTTTCCACCGCTCCCGGCGCTTCTTCCTCCTCGAAACCTTCCAGCCAACTACTGAAACCATCGTAGTAATCCGCCCACAGCGGCGAAACATTCAGCGAGCCAAGCTGCGGCGAATTGATCGCCTGCACCGCGTCCCGCAGGTCAAATTGCAGACCGCCCGCCTCGGCTTGCAGCGAGTAAATCGGATCCGCAAAACGCAGGCCCACGCCGACAAAACTCCCATTCGCAAACGCCAGTTTCGCCCGCCCTTCGATCACCGGCGCGAGTCCCGGCGCAATCGCGATGTGCAGCGGCTGACTGCGCGGCACGGTCATCGTCACAAATGGCGAATCCGGCTCGCCGGGCAGGCTGAGCACGCCGCTCGCGTTCAGGTCAAATCGGCCATTGCTATCCAGCGAGGCGTTTTGAATCGAAAGCGACGACGCGAGCTTCGGCAGCCGAAGTTCACCGCCGAGCGTGCCGCGCGTGACCTGCGTGAGGCGATTGTGGCAAATCGTTCCGAACAGTTGGTCAATTTTCAAATCGCCGGGCAAAAAGCCATCGGCAGAAACCGCCTCCGGGTCCGCTCCACGCCGTTGTTCGGTGGCCAGCCACTCACTCTGCGTGAGCGGATAGAGCGCGGTCAAAACCTCCGCCGTCACCACAAAATATCGTTTCCGCGCTTGCCGCAGCGCGTTGGCCTGTGCCGGAATTTCGAAAGCCTGCGTTTCCAGCAGATCAGCTCCGTCCATCAAAAACGCTGACAAGCGCTCTAACATCGCGGTGTCCTTCGCTGCCACCGCCAGCTCAGCAATCCGAGCCGCCACCTCGCCTACCGCCGGGCCTTCCCAATCGAATGTGCCGCTCAATGTCGCATACCGCCGCTTGAGTTCAGCATGGGTCGCACCCGCCGCCATCGTCGTGAACAACGCTTCCACGTCGCTTGTGGTCGCGAGTGTGATCGGGTTGCTCGCCAGTGGCAGTTGCGATTCCAAGCGCTCGAAAAGCAACCCTGCAATCGAGCGGACCGATGCGTCACCCAAAGGCAGTCGCGCCGCGATTTCCAGTGCCGAACGGAATTCTGACGTCAGCGAAAACACCTGCTCGCGAGTCACCGGATCATTCACATCCACCTGTGGAATCGCGCCGAGCGCTTGCAGCATCAGCGTTTCGCAAGATTCTAGTAACGCGGTTATTTGCTCGTTGGTCGGCGCTCCGGTGATCGGAAAATCTGTAGTCTCATTCAGCGCATCCAGTTGTTTGAGTTCCCCAATAAACAACAACAGGCCTTTTGGATTGCGCTCACTCACCGCGCGATTCGCACCCGCCAGAATCGTGCTGTAGCCATGGCCGAAAATTTGCTGCATGCACTCGTTGAAAAGCGGCAGCTCCAACACGCTCAATCCGGCTTTTTGCGCCACGATTTCCACATCGATCAAGCGCCGCGCCACGGCCAACGCCGAGTAGAGATTCATCGCTGCAAGCTTCGGATTCGCCGCCGGATCTGTGACGCCTGCCACCACACCCACCGCCGCCGCTTCTTGTGCGACTGCTCGTTTCAGCAGGTCATCCGCCGCCAGTGAAAGTTCGGCATCAAAGTCGAAAAATCCACTCGCCAAGGTGAAAATTAAGTCACCAAAGACTTCGCGGCTCAACACCTCCGGATCGCGCAGCGCTTTGAGCAAAGCTGGTTTCGCCGCCAGAATGGCTGCTTGGATCGCCGCTTCGATCTGTGCTTGGTCTGCCGATTGCAGCGTCGCGATTTCGCGCCCGAGCTGCCTTAAAATCGCCACTGCCTCCAAAGTCGTCGTCGGATCAGCCGCACCATTTCTCCCTTGGCGATTTAGTGCTTCCACCGCGTCGAGCAACGGCTGAGTCGGCACCGATGCGATGAGATCGGCGGCTTTCATGCTCGCCCACGCGTCCGCTGCAGCGCCCGTTAGATCAACCGCGCTTGGCACGCTTTGAATCACTGAGTCGCCCACGCCAGCGGGCCGTTGACCGCGCGCGGCGGCGAGAAACAGCCGATAAACTCGCTCGTAAGCCCGCAGACATTTTTCCGTTTGATCCAGAGCCAACTCATCGAAACCGCCCGGCACGCAGTCCAGCGGATCGTCCGGCATTAAATCGGCCAAACTGTCGATCAATGGGAATTCCAAGTTCCCCGCCCGCAGCGTGAGGCAGTAGTTCGGATCATCTAGCAGCACCTCCACGCCAAAGCGCGCACCATCGTCAAACACCAAGTCCGCGCCGCCGCGCAGCGAAACCTCGCCATCCGCCCGCAAGCTCAAGACCAGCGGACGCGCCCGCGAAATCGAAAGTTTCGCCTGCTCGCCCAGCGGCAATTCGCCCGCAAGCGGCAGCGTGATCGAATCGCCAGCCACAAGGTCTAAAACGAAATTTTCAAAACCACCCAGTAGGTCCGCACCAAAGTCGATGCCCGGCTTTCTCAGCTCAAATGAACCACCGCGAATGCCTTCCTGCGTGAGTGTGCCGCCTTTCCAAACCAGCTCAAAAAACCCGAACACCTCCAAGGAGATCCCCGCCGCCGGATCCACACCCATCGCAGCCGCCACCTCGGCAAAACTCACCTCGCCCAAGGCCAGCCGCCGCGTTTCTCCCGCTGGCAAGTCCACTTCCAGCAGACCTTCGCCATCCGCCAATTGCACCGGAGATTCCGCGCCAAACCGGAATCGCAGCCGATTGCCCGCCGCAAAAGTCCGCCCATTTTCCGTCACAAGCTGACCGCCCTCCACATAATCCACGCGGAAACCATGACCCGGCGAGCCACCGCCATTCGCATCGGGTAGCAGCGTGAATGGATTCAACGAGCCATCAGGCCGCTGTCCGACCAGCGAATCCGCCAGCGCTTGCCCGTCTTCGTCGATTGGTAGCAAAGCCGGATTCTGAATCTCGGGGCGGTAAGTATATATATCCGAAAATCCCGTATTTCCCGCCGCATCGCGAGCCGCTGCTTGGAATTGTCGCGGGTCCAAACTCTGCTCGTCCAACGGCACAATTCGCTTCCATGTCGCCGTCGGCCCCTCAGTCGCCGCGCCGAGCAAAGTTTGCCCTTCGGTGAAATTCACGCCCACGACTGCGATGTTGTCCGCCGCCTGCACCGTGAGTTCCAGAAACGACTCGCCGCTATCCGCCAACCGCCGCGCCTGCAAAATCGAGACCGTGGGCGGCGTGACATCGCCACCACCCAGCCGCACCGCTCGCCAAAAAATTTTCTCTGCGGTCGGTGGCACCGTGGTGTCCGTGTGCTCCGCCACCTCACCGCTTGCTAACAGAGTCGTCACCTCACCCCAAGTCACCAAGTCCGGACTGCGCTCCAGTCGATAGCTCACGCCCGGCTCGCTCACCCAACGCAGCCGCCAACTCCCGCCACTCAACTTCACCGGAGCCTCGGAAAACTTCGGTGTTACTTGTGCTAACGGACCACGTTCTATCACTACGATGCCCAGCGTCACCAACGCCATCATCAATGATATTGCCGGCAAACGTTTCAGTTTTGGGGGAGTCATGCAGGCTCACTACCTACTATATCCATCATTGAAAAGCTGATTCGTTCACCCTCGCCGGGCGCGCCGCGCCGGGCGCACCGACGTCATCGTCGGTATCTTCTTACGCAGAAGGCCAACGCGGACGTTGGCGTTCCCGGCTTATCTATCTGCCACCACGGCTCATTCCATTGCGTAGATGCCGATGTGCAATAGGTCGCAGAGTTGGGCGATTTTTTCTTTTTCAAGAAGCAGCGTTTTTCTGGCCTCGATGGCGATCGCACAGAGTCCGGCGGCTTTGCAGTTTTCGATGGTTTGCGGGCCGATGACTGGCACGTCGAAGCGCATGTCTTGGTTGGGCTTGGAGACTTTGACGAGAATGACTTCCTTGCCGTGGCCGAGCTCGCCGCCGCGGTGGATGCAGCGGTTGGTACCCTCGTAGGCCTCCACCGCGAGCACCGTGCCGTGACGCACCACCACGCTTTGACCGATGTCTAAGGCGCTGGTTTGTTTGGCGATGCGAAAGCCGAACTCTGCATCAGCGAGTTGGCGTTTTTTCAGCGCCGGGCCGCAAACATGGCCGGGACCGGGCAAGTGATCTTCGAGAAACGTCGTGGCGCTTAGCACGGTGATGCCTTCTTTCGCGAGTTCATCGGCGACAGCACCGAACAAGGTCTCCGCGTTGCGTTCTTTGACGCGGGCGAGAATCACCAGGACCCGCAAATCTGGCCTCATGTTGAACAAGTTTTTCGGCGAAATTTGCCCGACCATCACCGCCTCGGTCACACCCTCACGCTTGAAAAAACTGAGCATTTTCCCGAGCTGGGCGACGCGGAACCACTCCAGCGCGTCCGCTTGTTTGGCGAGTTCGGGGTCGGTCTCGTCCACAAAAGCTGCCACCGAAAGTTTCACCCCGGGCGAATGGCGGCGAGCGGCTGCGATGAAGGTTTCCGGATAAACTCCGCTGCCTGCGATGATGCCGATGTTGCGGGAATGAGACATGCGCTCGGATGTAATGGGGAAATCCAGCGGCGAGTAAGAGAGAGAAGTAGCGGCTGTGGGACTCGAACCCACACTCGTTAGAACTCGATTTTGAGTCGAGCGCGTCTACCAATTCCGCCAAGCCGCCTTGGTGCGCGGCAAGTTGAAGAATCCGCCCGCACAGGGCAAGAGGATTTCCACTCGCATTGCCGCTCTCAGCCGCAGCTCGGATTCCGGCTTGATACCCGGCGGCCACGCCATGAGGATTTCTCCCATGTCCGCAGCTTTGCAGCACACTCTCGCCGCCGCCGCCACCTTGGAAGGAACCTCTCTGCACACGGGAGAAAAGGTGACACTCACTCTGAAACCCGCACCGGAGGGATATGGCTTCAAGTTTCGCCGCATCGACTTGCCCGATCAGCCGTTCATCAACGTGGATGCCGATAAGGTGCAAACGGTCGAACGCGCAACCACCCTAGCAGAGGGCTCGGTGAAAGTTCACACGGTCGAGCACATCATTTCCGCCCTCACCGGCATGGGCGTGGACAACGCGCTCATCGAGATGGATGCAAACGAACCACCCATCGGCGACGGTTCATCGCGCCCGTTCGTGGAAATGATCAAAAAAGTCGGGCTGGTCTCTCAAAACGCGCTGCGCCGGATTTGGGAAATTCGCGAGCCGATCCACCAAGAAACACCGGATGGAACGATCATCACCATCGTTCCACACAAGGCATTTAAGATTTCCGTCACCAACGTCGGCCCCGAAGGGCGCTTCACGCAGTATTTTTCGAGCGAAATCACCCCGGAAACCTACGAGAAGGAAATTTGCGCAGCCCGCACGTTTGTTTATTACGAGGATGTGAAACCGCTGCTCGAAAAAGGCCTGATCAAAGGCGGATCTCTGGAAAGCGCGGTGGTGATCCGTGGCAATGAAATCATGTCCAAGGAGCCAATGCGCTTCACCAATGAGTTCGCACGCCACAAGGCGCTGGACCTCATCGGCGACTTGATGCTGGCAGGCGTGAAAATTCTCGGCCACGTAATCGCCGTAAAGCCCGGGCACGGCCCAAACACCAAGATGGCGTCCAAGATGAAGTCGGAATACCTGAGAATGCGCTCGATGGTACCAGCCGAAGTCATCTTGCCGAAGGGCGAGAGCGTGCTCGATATCAAAGAAGTCATGCGGATTCTGCCGCACCGCTATCCATTCCTGATGGTGGACCGCATCGTCGATCTCGTCGGCGATAACAAATGCACCGGCGTCAAAAATGTGACGATCAACGAACCCTATTTCCCAGGTCACTTCCCCGGCCACCCGATCATGCCGGGCGTGTTGCAGCTCGAAGGCATGGCTCAGGTTTCCTCCGTGCTGATGCTGCGCAAACCGGAAAACACCGGAAAAATCGGCTATTTCATGAGCGCGGACAAAGTCAAATGGCGCCGCCCCGTATTCCCAGGCGACACGTTGTTCATCGAGACCGAGATTCTCAAAATGCGCGGTTCCATCGGCCACACGCGCTGCCGCTGCCTGGTAAATGGCGAGGTGGTTTCCGAGGCGGAGCTGAAGTTTGCGCTGCTGGACCGCTGACCGTCGCCGATGCTCGCCACTGCTACAGATGCATTTTTGACCGCTGCCAAGTGGCAGGAAATGGCGGAGACGCACCGACTACGCGCAAGCCTGCACACCGGGCCAGCGCGGATGCGGCGCGACCGTGGGCAGCCGCATCCTGTCGCAGATTTCTTGTTTGATTATTATCCGTTTCCTTTCGCGCTGCTAGAAAGCTGGCACCCCGGAGTGGGTCTGCATTTGGAATCGGACTCCCCTACCCTGCCGCCACCATTTTCGGAGCGATGCTATCGGCTGGTCGATCAAGTGATCGTGGCGAATCCAGAATCCATCACGCTAAAGGAACGGGAGCGCTTTGCGTGGATGATCGAGCTGCTGGAGGCGACACGCAGCCGGCCCGCGATGTTTGCGTGCTTCGGACTGCACGAGTGGGCGATGGTGTATCGCGGGAAAGAAGTGCGTCATGAGAAAACGCTGAAACTCCGGCTGCCGCAGGACGAGATTGATGCCCTCGTCGAGTCGCGCGCGCT
>JBGSLX010000372.1:0-4530 GCA_041740475.1 Akkermansiaceae bacterium
ATGACCCGGCCTTGCGGGGACTCGGGCGCAAGGCCCACTGCGAGACGGCTTATTTTCTGGGCCGCACTCAGGTAGCGGTTGAGCAGGACGGGCGACAGGGTTCCGACCGTGATGTTGTCGAAGCCATGGCTCTCGTCGTCCTTGGGCAGTAGTTCGTTGACCTCAATGTCCAGCGCTAGCAGATCGCGGATGGCATTTCGGTATTCATGGCGGGTCATGCGCCGCACCGCAGGCACCCGGCCAGCGCGGATGGGCGCAGCTTGGTCGAGGTATTCACTGAGAAAATTTACCGAAGCTTGGTATTCCGCTTCATCGGGCCGCTCTTCGTCTGGTGGCGGCATTTGCCGCGAGTCCATGCGCAAGATCACCTTTTCCCAGATCGCGCGATGCTCGGTCAGCGCCTCGCCGGAAATGTCCTCAAGATCCAAGCCACCGCGCTCGATTCCCCCGCCATGGCAGTCGTGGCAGTGGTTTTCCAAGAGCTCCTCGATGGCAGCCATGTTCTTCACTTCCGCGAATCCCGTGAGGGTGGCCGAAAGAGTGAAAAGTGAGACGAATGGGGTTTTACAGAAAAACACGACCGTCAAACGTGGCGACGTTTAAGGGTTTTTCAAAATAATTTTGGGTTACCATCTGTGATCGGTTGCCGAGACGGCGTTCCTTTCTCCGTCCTTAGAATGCGGCTCTGGGTGAAGAGATGAGAAGAATGGGAGTTATGGGAATGATGTGGTGGTGCCGAGAGATCATGATTCCCATTCTGCCCAACATCATAGTTTGGATTTATAAAGGCTCATTTTCTTCCCTGGTGGTTGCGGTTCGCCAGCCTCACTCGGGTCATGCGCTCGCGCAGGCCGCCTTGTTCGATGAACTCTTTTTCCAAGGTCTTAAGCTGCTGGTCGATAAGGTAGTTCGCCTGATGGATGAGACAAATCGCGATGTTGGCGATGACCTCGGGCGGACGGGTTTCCACGAACTCTCGATAGATCTCAAACGTCTGCGGTGTTTTGCGCCCAAGCTGCCGGACGAAGCGGGCTTCCTTGGATTCCTTGTCCCAGAGGAGGTGGTCCCGGACTCGGAGGTAGTCATAGTAATCTCGGAGCCATTCCTCAAGACTCGCGCGGCCGACGTTGGTGAGCTTGATTTCCATTTCCTTGGAAGTTTGCGCAGCCTTGCTGCCTTCCAGTATGTTCTGCTTCACGGAGCGGGCGGACTGGATCATCTGGTCCACGGTGCGGTCCCCACGGGCGAGATACTTGTGCGCAAAGCGAAACGTGATGTCATAGACGACCTCAGCTTTCTGGAAGGAAAGTAGGGTTTGGTAGTCGCCGCGAGGTGGGAGGAGGGGCTCTGAGGAAGTAGGGGAATCATGATTCACCTCATTCCTATTTCTCCCATCTCGTGGCTTCTCGGTCATAAAAGCACCGCAGCGATCTAGCGCTTCACTTTTTCTTACGCAGGAATGGCGGGAGATCGAGATCCTCGCCTTCGAAAACGTTGGGGTTCTCGCCTTCGAAGCGGCCGCGTGGTGAGGAATCGAGTGAGAGTTCGCTTTGCGCGGTGCTGTTCTTGATGCCGAGCTTGAGCAGCGGCGGATCCAGCTCGTCTGGAACGCGTGGGCTTTTCGGTTCTTTATCGATGCTCCAGGGCAGCTTGCCCTGCGGACGCTTGGGCGGAAGGCCGCTGGATTCGGCCGCTTCGGGCTTTGGAGATTCGGTAGGGCTCGGCGCTTTTTCGGGTACGGCGTCAGCATCGTCTTCGTCCAGCTCTGTGAGTTTCTCCTCAAACAGAGGCTCAACAGTGGGTTCCGGTGCGGGCTTGGCCTCTAGGTATTGTTCGATATTTTCCGGCTCGTCATGCGCCATGGCGACGAACTCGGCGACCATGACCGATGGGCTGGCTGGTGGTGCTGGCTGCTCTTCGGCTTCGGCGAGTGTTTCTTGCGAAACGGCAGGCTCTGCGATTGGCGGGACTGGAGCCGTGGCCATCGTACGCGGAAAACTGCTCAGCGGTGGAGCGGGGTCAAATGCGAGCGAAGCGAGCACCGGATTGGGCGCTTGGTCTGACTGCTTGGCAACTTCTTGGCTGGGTTCCGGTCGCTTGATTTCGCCTGCGTCGCGCGGAGCCATTGAGAGCGAGTCCTCGGGCAGCGCACTGATGAGCGTGACTGAAATTTTGTCGCCCATCGCGGGATCAACGGCTGCGCCGAAAAGCACATGCGCATTTTCTGGGACAAACATTTGCAAACGCTGCATCAGAAGCTCGATTTCGAATAGCGTGAGGTTTTCGCCGCCACACAGGTGGACGAGCACCGTTTGCGCCTCCCGCAGCAGCGAGCCTTGATCGAGCAGCGGACTGGCGAGCGCATTGCGAAGAGCATTCAATGCTCGGTCTTCTCCCTCGGCGATGCCGGAGCCGAACAGGCAGCGCGAGCGTGTGGTGCGCAGCGCGCTCATCAAGTCATCGAGGCCGACGTTGATCAGCCCCGGGCGGATCACCAGCCGGATGACCGCCTTGATCGACTCGCTAATCATTTGGTCCGCGGCGACGAATGCCTCGTGGATGCCTTGTTGGGCGAGCACGAGTTCACCCATGCGGTTGTTGTCGAAAGTGACGAGCGCATTGGAAAGCACGGCCAATTCGTTGAGCGCCGTCTCGGCCTGATCGCGGCGTCGCTTACCCTCGAATGCAAATGGCATGCTGGCAAAAACCACCACGAAGGCTCCTTCTTCGCGGGCGATGCGCGTGACGATGGGCGCAGCTCCCGAGCCGGTGCCACCGCCGAGACCGACGCAGAGAAACACGATCTGATGCCCTTTGATCGTCTGCCGCACGGCGTCTTCGGCTTCTAACACCGCCTGATGTCCGAGTTCAGGATCGCCGCCAGCGCCTAGGCCTTTGGTGAGA
Source organism: Akkermansiaceae bacterium (assembly GCA_041740475.1). Lineage (GTDB taxonomy): Bacteria > Verrucomicrobiota > Verrucomicrobiia > Verrucomicrobiales > Akkermansiaceae > Luteolibacter. The sequence goes on from JBGSLX010000372.1 coordinate 2,905, forward strand.
TTGAGGCCGAGCTGTATTTTCTCCGCTGCCTTACTAGAACCGAGCGTGCGGATGTCGGTATTGAGTGCGACCAGTTCCGTGCCCTCGCTGCCTTCCAGCGCGATGCGTTCGAGCATATTCGCACCCGCGCCACCGAGTCCGATGATTTTGACCGATGAACTGGGAGTGACTTGATGGAGATCGCGATGGTATGGGATCATGGACTGAGGAGTTCGATGTTAGATGCTAGTGATAATCATTTGCCCTGAATCAGGAAATTGAGACAACGAAAACGACGAAATTGGCGAAAGAAGAATGAGCTGAAAAAGAATGAGAGTTCTCCCCAACCCATTTCTTCATTCTTCTTTCGTGGCTTTTCGAGCATTTCGTTGTTCCCATTTTTCCATCTAGTTTTACCGACCGAATGGCCAGAAAAGGCCGGCGATTTTTCCGATGACGCCGGGCGGACGGGAGCGTTCGGTTTCGAGGATTTGCGCGTAGCGGATCAGGCCGATGGCAGTGGCGTAGCGCGGGTCCTTGAAATTCGCCTGAATGCCGCTGATTTCCGGCAGTTCGGGGCGGTAAATATCGCGCTTGAAGACATCGAAGGCGAGTTCGCTGAAGCCGCGCATCATGCTGGTGCCACCGGTGAGGTAGATGCCGCTGCCGATGGATTCCACCGCTCCGGCGGGTAGCCGCTGGTGGACGAGGCGCAGTGTTTCTTCGAGCCGCTGGCGAATCACCTCGTTGAGCACCGCGCGGTTCACTTCGGCATCGGCAAAGCCGTTTTCGTCTTCCAGTTTCACGCTGCCGACGGAGCGCAGCGGATCGGCGGAGGCATCGCCCTCGGTGATTTTCAGGCGTTCGGCTTTGGAAAATGGCAAACCGGTGACGAGGTGGATGTCGTTCGTGATGTGGTCGCCGCCGACCGGGATGCAGCCGCAGGCGGTGATGACGCCGCCGAGATAAAGTGCGTAGTCGGTGGTGCCGCCGCCGATGTCGATGAGTAGCGCGCCGCGCTCGCGTTGCTCGCGGTAGAGCGCCATCTGGGCGGTGGCGATGGGAGAAAACACGACTTCGTCCACTTCGAGCGGAGTTTCGCGGACGAGCTTGATGCTGTTTTGAATGCGGTTGCCGATGCCGTGAACGATGTGAAAATCCGCTTCCACGGTTTTGCCGAACAAGCCAACGGGTGAGGTCGAGTGCTCCAGGCCATCGAGCCAGTAGTTGCGGATGATCGGGTGGATGTAAACGTGGTCCTGCGGAATGTGGACATCGCGGGCGATGGTGCGGGCTTCCTCGACGTGTTCGGCGGCCACGACTGGCTCGCCATCTGGCAGGCGGAACGTTCCTTTGTTGTTTTCGCCTACGATGTGCGTCCCGCTGATCGCGAGATAGACGCTGCCGATTTCCACATCGCTGGCGTCTTCCGCCTTGGCCAGCGCGTCCTTGAGGCAGGCGCGGGCTTGCGAGAAATCGTAAATTTCGCCCTTGCGCACTCCGGCGCTTTTGGTTTCGCCGATGCCTAAAATTTTCACCGCGCTATCCGCCTTCACCTCGCCGACCACCATGCAGGTCTTGCTGGTGCCGATCTCGAGTCCGACATGGATTTTCGTGCGACGTGACATGGGGGAGAATTGGAGGCTT
>JBGSLX010000373.1:0-4280 GCA_041740475.1 Akkermansiaceae bacterium
TGACCTGCGTTTCTCGATCAAGAACATCCCAAGCATCGTTTCCTGCGGCAATTACAACGTGCCAGACGGCGAAGTTTTCACCTCGCCAGTGAAAGATTCCGTGGAGGGCGTGATCTCTTACAACGCGCCGACGATCTATCAGGGCATCCCATTTGATGGCATCCGGCTGGAGTTTTCCAAAGGAAAAATCGTCAAGGCCGAGGCCGGCGCGAATACCAAACAAATCAACAAGATCCTCGATAGCGACGCGGGAGCACGCTTCATCGGCGAGTTCGCGCTGGGCGTGCATCCGCTGATTCGCGAGCCGATGCGCGACATTCTTTTCGACGAGAAAATCGCGGGTTCGTTCCACTTTACGCCCGGGCAAGCTTACGAAAACGCCGACAATGGCAATCGCTCGCAAGTGCACTGGGACATGGTCTGCATCCAGCGCGCGGACTTTGGCGGCGGCGAAATCCACTTCGATGGCAAATTGATCCGCAAGGATGGGATTTTTCTGCCGAAGTCGCTCGCCAAGCTCAATAGTTGATATCTAGCAGAAGTGCCATGCCTTATCTGCTGAAAATCGTTTTCACCGTAGTGATGGTGATCGCCATTACGGAAGCGACCAAGCGATTTGGCTTTTGGGGTTCACTGTTAGCTTCCCTGCCAGTGCTATCCCTCATCTCGATGGTGATCCTTTATGTGGAGACTCACAACACGCAGAAAATCGCCTCATTTTCGATCCAAGTCTTTTGGTTTGTGCTGCCTTCGTTAGGCCTATTTGCATCGCTCCCTAGCCTGCTAAATCATTACTCTTTCCCGCTGAGTCTTGGTTTAGCGAGTGCCATTACCATCCTGTTGTACTTGGTTATGCTCGGCATTTTCCGCCTCTGCGACTACCACCCACTCGGATGAACTTTCGGACCAAATCATGCGGCTGAAACTCGTCATCGCTTACGATGGGCGACCCTACAACGGCTGGCAGTCGCAAGTCGGCGGCAACACGGTGCAGGACTTCATGTTGCGTGCGCTGGAGGAAGTGGCGAAGCAGCCGGTGAAGCTCCACGGGTCCGGCCGCACCGATACCGGTGTCCACGCTCTGGGACAGACGGCGCATTTTGATCCACCGCCAGAAATTTCGATGAACCCGTTTAACTGGGTGCCAGCGCTGAATTCCAAGTTGCCCGCGACGATCCGCGTCATGGCCTGCGAGGAAGTCGCGGCGGATTATCACAGTCGTTTCTGTGCTATCGGAAAGATATATCACTACGACCTCTGCACCGAGCCAGTGTTGCCGCCGCACAAGGCCGGGCTGGCGTGGCATTTGCCGCGTTTGTTGGACGCCTCGGTGTTAGAGCAGGCACTCGCGTTTTATGTTGGGCGACACGATTTTCATGCCTTCGCGGCCTATCGCGGAAATGAACTGCCAGATATGGATTGGCACCGCACGATCCACCGTGCGGAGCTTGAACACCTCGCCGATGGCTACCGCATCACCTACGTTGGCGATGGATTTCTATATAAAATGGTCCGCTTGCTCACTGGCGCAGCGATTCACGCCGCGCAAGGCCGCTTGCGCATGGAGGACCTGGCCGCGCTGCTCGACCAAGCACCCGGCCTCCCTCTCGGCAAAGCACCCAACTGCGCCCCACCGGATGGGCTCTACCTCCAACAGGTGATTTATTGAGCGGTTTGTCCCGGCCTTGTTTCAACAACCGTGCATCGAGACTCCACAACCCTTTCCGGGTTGTCATTTTGACCTATCGGCTTACCCGGGGTTGTCCTCAACCCCGGGCTGGGATGCAGAATCCGTTGGGGTTCATAGAGTTGGCGTTATCAGGACATTCCAATGCCGACTCCACGCTAATTCACAACGAGATTTCTGGATAACACCGACTCCACATTCAATCCCAACGGGATTACGCATCCCAGCTTTGTTTCAACAACCGTGCATCGTGACTCCACAACCCTTTCCGGGTTGTCATTTTCACCTAACGGCTTACCTAGAGTTGTTTCAACCCCGGCCTGAGATGCAGAATCCCGTTGGGATTCATGGGAAACGCCGTCACCACATCCACCTTCCCCACCCTCTCAATTTGGGCTGCCTGCGCCGTTGAGGATTTCCATGTAAACGTCTTCGAGCGAGCGCTTGATTGGCGCGAGCGCTCTGATTCGCACTCCGGCGCGCACCAAGGATTCGACTAAATCAGCGGGATCCACACCTTGCGACAGGCGGATGCGCCCGGGCGGCGTGACCTGACAGCCCATCGCGTGAAGGATCGGTAGAGCATTTTCCCAAGATTCTAGGTCTGCTTCGAAGGTCAGCTCGTCCTCTTGCAAGCCACTCACAGAGCCTTCAAACACCCGCTTGCCCTCACGCAGAATCGCCACACGATCACACATCAGCTCCACTTCTGCTAGAAGATGTGAGTTGAACAAAACCGTCATCCCACGCTCGTCTCGGAGCTGCAAAATGAAATCTCTAAACCACTTGATTCCCTCGGGGTCCAGCCCATCGGTCGGTTCGTCCAACAACATCAACTCCGGCTGCGGCAATAACGATTGAGCCAGCGCAAGCCGCTGCCGCATGCCGTGGCTGTAAGTGCGCACTTTCGAGTGAATGCGGCGCGTCAGCCCGACAAGCTCCACCGTTTCCCTAGCAGACTTAGCATTGAAGCCGTCTGAGTAACCCATCAAAATCCGCAGATTTTCCCAGCCGCTCAAATACTCATAAAACGCAGGCGCTTCAAAAATCGCCCCCACTTTGCGCAGCGCCTGCGAGCGGTGCGTGCGGACAGAGACGCCGCCGATTGTGACATCGCCCGCGTCCGGCATCACCATGCCGAGGATGATGCCCAGCGTGGTGCTTTTCCCCGCGCCATTGTGCCCGAGCAAGCCGTGGATTTCTCCGCGCGCGACGCGAAACGAGACATCTTGTAACGCGGGCTTGCCGCCGAAGGATTTGTGAAGGCCGCTGATTTCGAGCATGGAGTGAGTTTATTGAGTGGCTGCAAAGCGCACGCGGTTGGAGCTGGTTTGATCCGCGTAGAGGAAATTCGTGCCGCCGGGATGCCACGCTTCTTTGTCGGAAATCAGCGGTATTTTATCGGGTCGGTCGCTGATCATGAAAAAAGCCACCTTAGTCACATGTTCGCCGCTTTGCAGGTGATTCCAGAAATAACTAGATCCCGATTTTTCAAACTCGCGACGATCTTGTGGGCATTTGAAAGCGTCCGGCGTCTCCACATATTTGAGCAGCACCGTCTCAAGAACGGGCGTTTCATCCGCCTTTGATGAGCGCCCCATCGCCAATTCAGGAAGCATCTGGTTGTGATCCTGCAGGTAACTTTCCAATGCGATGCCAATCGAGCGAAGTTGGCCAAGGCATGCCGCCTCGCGTGATCTCGCCATCATCGACTTCCCCACTGGAATGCCGATCCCGACCAGTGTCGCAAGAATCGCCACCACGACTAACACTTCAATTAAGGTAAAACCGCGGTGTTTCATCAATTTGAACGTGGGCCGAATTCGTTGCCGCGCAGGCCCTGCATCGTCTCGTTGATCGCCTCCATCAGCGGCGCGAGGTCGAGCTTGGTCTCGGTGCTGGATTTCTCAAAATAGGCGCGCATGCCTTCTTGGCTGATTTTTTCTAACACGTCGGCGCTCAGTTCATCCGCGCGCGCCATGTCTTCTTCGGTGCGGCCATCCTCGATTTCTTTGAGCCCTTTCTCGACGAAACTCCGGCGCTGTTCGGCTGGCATGGCGTCGAGCGATTCCATGAAACGATTCATCGACTCCATGATGGTGATGTCGATGAAGAGAGATTTCTCCTCAGCATTCAGTTTGCGGAAAAATTCTTCGCCCGAGCGGTTGTTGCGGTTTTTTTCACGCTCTTGGAAATCGAGGCGGTTCACCATGTCTGCGATTTCGCGCAGTTCTTTTTCGCGACGTTTCGCCTCGGTCGGAGTGGGAGAGGCATCAGCGCTGGACCAGTCAGCAAACTTGGCGTTCTGCATCCGCGCTTCGAGTCGCTCAGCGGTGATTTTTTGCGAACCCGCGTAGGTCCGCACGCCCCACACCACCGACCAGACGATAACAAGCGCCACCATGGCGCGAAGGATGACATTGTTACGGCTCATGACGCGGTAAGCTAGTTCGGGAGCCAAGCGGCGCAAGGCGGGATGGGGTATTTCGGATTTACGATTTTAGATTTCAGATTTTGAACCCAATCTCAAATCCCGCCACATCTCACAGGCATGGGCGGCGAAGCCTGCGCCGAAGGCGGTGAGCCAGAGCCG
>JBGSLX010000374.1:0-2510 GCA_041740475.1 Akkermansiaceae bacterium
AGCCAGTCGAAGGTTTGTCATTACCAGAAACGATGGCTGCTTCGAGTGAGCGAGCAGATGCGCGAGTTTATCTAACCAACCACGAAGAGCGCATCGTCGCTCATGCGGCGCTGTGGTGGAAAGAATCGCCGGTGCATGAAGGTGAAACGGTCGGCGCGATTGGTGACTTCTGCGCGCTCGATGATGAGTTAGCGAAAATTTTATTGGAGCATGCGGCGGTGCGACTTCGTGAAAATGGATGCTCGATCGCTGTGGGGCCAATGAATGGAAACACTTGGCGGCGACACCGCTTCGTCGTCGCAAGCGAAGCGCGAGGGCCGTTTTTTATGGAACCGCGAAATCTCCCAGACGATCCCGAATGGTGGCGAAATGCAGGTTTCACCGAGCTGTCCCGTTACACATCTTCGGTGGTCCCACTCGATGGACGGCGTGTCGTTTCAGCGGCGATGAAGGCGCGTCTCGAAAACTCCGGCGTCGTCATTCGGAAGTTGGAACTGGCGTGCTTTGAAGAAGAACTGAAGCGGATTCACGCGCTCAGCTTGAAGAGTTTCAGCGGAAATTTTCTCTACACACCACTCGACGAAGCGGAGTTTCTCGGTGCTTACGCGAAGGTCCGCGAGCATCTGGAGCCGGGCTTGGTGCGAATCGCGGAACGGGCGGGCGTGTGCTGTGGATTTGTCTTCGCCATCCGCGATTTGGAAGCGGAAGCGCGGGGAGAAAAGCCGGCTGTGATCGTCAAAACACTGGCCGTGGATCCTGATGCACATTGCGCGGGATTGGGCAGTTTATTGGTGGACGGGGTGCACGCAGCGGCGATGGAACATGGCTATCTTGAAGCGATCCACGCGCTCGAGCATGAGGCGAATACTTCGCAGAAGATCACCAGTCGCTACAGTGGGCGTGTTTTCAGGAAGTATGCATTGTTTTCCAAGCGGCTATGAATCTCACCGCACTGCTAGAAAAACAGACGCGACGTCATCCTGAGCGGCTGGCATTGGTGGATTCGAGAAATGGGCGAGATCGTTCGGTGACGTTTGCTGAGCTGTCGAGGCGAGTCCAAGCAGGCGCGTTCGCTCTCAGCGAAATAGGTCTCCGGCGCGGGCACACAGTGCTGGTATTTCACCCGGTCTCGATTGAGTTATATGAATTTCTGCTAGCTGCGTTTCACTCGGGCATTCGCGTGATGCTGGCGGACCCATCGGCAGGTCGAGAGTTTTTATCACTCTGTTGTCAGCGATTGATGCCAGACGCGTTTTTCGGCTCGTGCAAAGCGCAGTGTCTGCGGCTGGCGATGCCTGCGCTGCGGCGGATCGATCAGTCGATTGTCTCGGGGCTGTGGTTTCCGAGTGCGGCGCGGTGGCGGACGGATCGCGGAATTTCGCGGCTGGTGGACGTCCCTGATGATGAGCCAGCGTTGATTACATTCACCAGCGGCAGCACTGGCCTGCCCAAGGCGGCGCTGCGGACTCATGGCTTTTTGTTGGCGCAACATCGCGAGTTGTCTGCATCGCTGGACTTTGAGGATGGCGAAGTGGATTTGATCACACTTCCGGTTTTCGTGCTGGCGAATCTTGCTTCGGGCTTAACCAGCGTGCTGGCGGCGACCGATCTCGCCCGGCCCGGGGAGCCCGATACTCAGTCGATCCATGCACAATGCGTGAAATGGAAGGTCACGCGCTGCACGGCGTCGCCCGCGTTTTTCGAAGGTATTTTGAGCTCGCCATCGCGGATGCCAGAGTTTCGCAAACTGTTCACTGGCGGCGCGCCGGTGTTTCCAGACTTATTGCGGCGATTGCGCACAGTCTTGCCGGAATCAGTGATTGAGTCGGTTTACGGCTCCACAGAAGCCGAGCCGATTGCGCATGTTTCTGTCGATCAAATGAATGCGAAAACCGATGCGATCACTTGCTGCGGTGGAGGTTTGTGCGCTGGCGTATCGGTGGCGGCGATCCAGTTGAGGATCATCGCCGACCGCTGGGGCGAGGCGCTCGGGCCAATGAATGAAGCGGAGTTTTCTGCGATGATTCTATCTGCTGGGCAAGCGGGCGAGATCGTCGTCGCGGGCGAGCATGTTCTCTGCGGTTATCTGGACGGCATCGGCGACGCTGAAACGAAAATCCGCGTCGCTGGCGGGGTATGGCATCGCACTGGCGACGCGGGCTGGCTGGATGACGATGGGCGACTTTGGTTGCTCGGTCGATGCGCGGCGAAGCTGCCATCATTTCACGCTCCAGCGGAAATTCCTGCGTCTGCCTTGAGTTATCCATTTGCCGTGGAATGTGCGGTGCGTGAGAAATTTCCAGAAATCCGCACCGCAGCAATCGAACGAAATGGCAAGCGTTTGTTGGTTGTTGCGAAGCGCTGTGATGAGGTGCAACGACAAGCGATTCACGCGACGGCTAGCGAGCTAGGCATCGAGGACTTGGTGTTTATCGATGCCATGCCCTTGGACCGCAGACACCAAGCGAAGATCGACTACCCGGCTCTGCATCGAATGATTAGAAGATAAC
>JBGSLX010000375.1:0-4862 GCA_041740475.1 Akkermansiaceae bacterium
GATTATTCGCTAACAATCTGAAACCGCCCACATTACATTATCCAAAGACATCGAAAACCAAAGTGAGCTGCAGACTGACTGCAATGCCTAGAAGTACGAACCACAGAATCGCCCACCTGCCACTTACGCCAATCGAAGCAAGTCTAGAAACTAGGAGCCACGCCATAACAACAACGCAAAAAACTAGAGAACCAAGGAAGAAGGCCCAGCTCCCCTTGAACAAAATATATGGAACCAGCATTAAGCTACCAATCCCACAAATTACACCCATCTCTCTGAAATAATCCCACCGCTTCTCTCCAAGAAGTGCGGCTGCAAGAAGTAATTGAATGGACCATTTACCACCTGCAATCACACCAGACAGAATCATTTGAGAATTGGAGATGTATCCATCAAACGCGTTGATAAACATCCAAGTTAGAAGCACGCTAGCCGCAAAGCCTACTGCCGCAACGGACAAATCTCTAATGTGCACAGTCAATTTATTTTCAAGAACAGTGTATTTCGTTTTGTTTAACGCTGAATATTTTGCATCGTCCTTCATTGGAAACATACCCAAAAGGTTGGATTTGGATTAATAATCCAGCTTTAAGTGGGTATATCTAATTGATTTAGATCGGTTTTATATTTTTGAAGTGCGGTTGCAGATCGACTCCAGTGAGTGCGGAGTATCGGCGAATATCACTGATTGAAAGTTTTGCGGATAGGGCGGTTTGATTCGCTAGGATAAGGCCAGATGGCGGGAGGTGGCGTGGAGGTTTCGCTCATGGGAGTGCTATGTTTTGGTTAGGGAACGCGTCGGGCTTACCGGAACGAGGTGGAGGATGCACGTTCATTTTTAGCTTTGAGGGGGTGGAGTGGCGTTTAAGTGCCATGGGTCGCACAGGCGGCTATAAGCCACCGCTGCGGGTTATGGCTCGCCGGAGGGAGCCACTCCGTTCGAAGATTTGGCAAAATTTCGCGAAAATTGCGACTGTTGAAGAGAATCAAGTACTCGACGAAGAATATCAGGAGCAAAACAATGAAGTTTTAGCGAATCGCGAAGAAATTTGAGTACTCGTTGAAGAAAATCTTGGGTTTTACAAAGAATATCAGGGTTCCGACAATGGGAATCATGGGCAAAACAATGAATTTTGGGCGTTGTTGAAGAAATTGAGGGGTTTGACTAGGAAATCGGGGTTCTGTTGAAGGAAAATATCGTCTCAACAATGAGTCTGTTGCCTCTGTTGATGAAATTTTTCGTGTTGTTGATGAAATAGAAGGCACTGACGAAGAATCCGAGGGGGCTGACAATGAATCCGAAGGCTCTGACGAAGGGAATGGAGGCGACTACGAGCGGGATTTTGTGCGATGCGATGCGGTAGCTGAGGAATTCGTCGAATCCCGGGGGCTTGCGCAGGGTTTCACGGCGTCTGCGCTCGGTGAGGAAAGATGAATTCGCTGGCGGGTGGCTGGGTGTGTGACGATGTTGCCCGACAACTGCTGTGCCCGATTTGTTTACCACTACTGCTGCATTGTCGCACAAGCCGACTCCGCCCGAGCCGCTGGCGGCACGCATGCGGCCGCGCACGCTGGATGAGGTGGCAGGGCAACAGCACATATTAGCGCCGGGGAAATTGCTGCGGCGCGCGATTGAAAGCGACCGCTTCACATCGCTGATCTTATACGGGCCGCCCGGCACTGGCAAAACGACGCTCGCCAATGTGATCGCACGCACGACTGGCTCGCGCTTCGAGGAGCTCAATGGCGTGGAGTCCAACGTGGCAGAAATCCGCGCCAAGATCGATCAGGCCCGGACATGGCGCGAGCTGCGCGGAGAAACCACGATCCTATTCATTGATGAAATCCACCGTTTCAACAAAGCGCAGCAGGATGTGTTGCTGCCGCACATTGAGCGTGGGGTGGTGCGTTTCATCGGCGCTACGACGCACAATCCATACTTTCATATCAACTCCCCGCTTGTTTCGCGTTCTCAGGTATTTCAGTTAGAGCCAGTGCCGGTGGATGATGTCATCCGCGTGATGGAATGCGCACTGGCAGATGTTGAGCGTGGCCTAGCTCAGTATCAGACGAGCGTGGAGCCTGAGGCATTGCGTCATCTATCCGAGAAGTCCGATGGGGATGTGCGCAAGGCGCTGACTGCGCTGGAGCTAGCGATTCTAACGACTCCGCCGGATTCTGAAGGCGTGGTGAGGCTCACGCTGGCCGTGGCGGAGGAATCGATCCAACGCAAGGCGGTGGTTTACGATGCGGTGGGTGACGCGCATTACGATACCATTTCCGCGTATATCAAATCCATCCGTGGGTCCGATCCGGATGCGGCGCTGTATTGGCTGGCGAAGATGTTGCATGCCGGGGAGGACCCACGTTTCATCTCGCGCAGGTTGGTGATTTCCGCTTCGGAGGATATCGGTCTCGCGGATTCTGCTGCACTGCGGGTGGCGATGGATGCGCACCAGGCGTTTGAATTTCTCGGCATGCCGGAAGGGCGCATACCACTAGCGCACGCCACGGTATATCTAGCAACTGCGCCAAAATCTAATACCGCCTACGCAGCGCTGGGCAAGGCGATTGAAGATATCGAACATGGCCGCACGCTCACGGTGCCACCGCATTTGCGCACTAGTACCCGCAAGAAACTCGCGGCTGCCTCCGGCGAATCTGAGGAGGCACTGAAGTATCTCTACTCGCACGACTATGAGGGAGCCTACGTGCCTCAAGCGTATCTGCCCGAGGGCAGGATCTACTATCATCCGAGCGACCAAGGGATGGAAAAACGCATCCGCGAGCGACTGGATTACTGGCGTGCTAAGCTCGCTGAGCCCCAGTGAAGTTTAATGCTAGAAGGCAAGATAGCGAACCACGGAACACACTCAATACACGGAAAAGATATGGTTTGTGTGGGTGATGCTGCGCAATTTTTCGGATGGCCGCTTTCACTACTTTAACTCTGAGCTTTCGTGCTTTCTGTGTGTTCCGTGGTCATCAATTCCAAGTTTAGTCTAATGCAAGTTCAAGATGGCTCCTGCTGTGGTGAAATAGATAAGCATGCCCGAGACATCGACGGATGAGGCAAGCGACGGCGAGGAAACCACGGCTGGGTCTAGGTTGATCGCGCGTGCACCCAGCGGCAGCATCGCCCCGAGCACGGTGGCGGATAGAACTTGAACCGTGATCGCCGTCGCTACCGCCACGGCGAGTTGCAGGAACGAGAACTCCGCACCGGTTCCATGCTGCAAGCTCGGCAATAACAGTGTGATGAATGCGATGATCGCAATGCCCAGCGTGAGCCCGAGGAAAAGGCCTGTGCGCGCTTCTTTCCATGCGATGCGCAAAGCGTTGCCGGTGCTGATTTCGCCGAGCGCCATCGCCCGAATCACCATGGTGGCAGCCTGCCCGCCAGAGTTTCCGCCAGCCGCCACCACCATCGGCAGGAAGAGCGAGAGCACGAAGGCTTTTTCTAACGTCTCGCTGAAACGAAACATCACATAGCCAGAAACAATCGAAACAAATGCCAAGCCGACCAACCAGATCACGCGGCGACGATAGTGCAGACTGACGCTGGTGTTTAAATATGATATCTCGGATTGCTCACCGCTGATCGCGGCGAGTTTCTCGATGTCCTCGGTGGACTCCTCTTGGAGAATTTCCAAGGCATCGTCATAGGTCAACACGCCTAACAAATGGTGAAACTCATCGACGACTGGCAGCACCACAAGGTCGTATTTGGAAAGCATGCGCGCCGCTTCTTCTTGGTCAGCGGACGCGAGAACATATTCATCCGCCTCTTCCATTATGTCATGGATCGGCGTGTCCCATGTGCTGAAGGCCAGATCACGCAGACGGATTTTCCCCGCGAGCCGCCCTTGTTCATCGACGACGAAAATACGAGCGAGCGATTCGGCATCCTCACGGTCGCGGCGCAGGACGGTGATCGCTTGTTTCACCGTCATGTCTGCGGTGATCCGGCCGATGCGGGTGGTCATCCGACCGCCTGCGGTGTCTTCTTCGTATTTGAGAAGGCTGCGGGTTAGCTCTTTGTCGCGCGGGCCGAGCAGGCTGAAAAAGCGGACTTGCTCTTCCTCGCTGACGACTTGGAAGACGTCCACGCGGTCGTCATCGGAGAGGTTTCCGAGCAGGACGCGAAGCTGAGCGGGTTTGAAGTGGTTGAGCGCTTCCTCAATCAGCGTGTAGGGCAGCTCGGCGATCAGGTCGGTAGCTAGCTCCGGGCCGATGGTTTTCAGGAGCAAATCGCGCTGCTCGTCATCGAGGTTTTCGTAAAGTGCCGCGAGGTCGGCGTAGTGGACGTCTTCTGCCGCCGCGAGCAATGCCGACTCATCGGATGCGTCAATCGCCCGCAGCAATTCCTCCATTGCATTGTATTCTGGCTCATCGGGCACGGGCGCAGACTGGGCAGCGTCTGGACTAGGGGCAAGGAAAACGAAGGTCGCGTGAGAAGCTAAGGAAACTTCTCAAGCACGAAGGCATCAGGCCGCAGAGGCTTTCGCGATGTTAGAAGCCACGATCTCTGCGTGGGATAGGGTCAGTCCTTGGTGACCGGGCTTTGCACTCGGTAGCCTTCCTCATGAGCGATGTAGCCGGCGGCGGCGCCAGCGGCAAGCGGCAGGCAGGAGCTGAGGCTGGAAATGACGATGGCTGCGACTGCGAAAAGGAAGATGCGTTGTTTCATGGTTCGCACAGCGTCAAGCGCCGTAGATGATACGTCAAGAAGCATGATGGCCAGTTCTGGCACCTTAACTGTACGCCTTTGACTCGCTCACGGTCGGGAACAAGCACGCAGAAATCCCATGAGGAGCGCCGCAAGGAATGGAGGTTTGGTGAAGGCGGGATATACCTCGCGA
>JBGSLX010000376.1:0-10355 GCA_041740475.1 Akkermansiaceae bacterium
GAATTATCGGGCACAGACTAGGTATACCCTGAATTGCTTTTGACTACTGAGACCATGTGAAGCCACCTCTATTGAGAGGTGACACAATTGATGTGCAAAGGCCTAGCATGTGATTAAAATGCAAGGCTACACCACAAGCACTAACGACATCGTAGATAGCAAAGTTCTACTGCGACAGTTTCAAACTTCCTTTAGGATAAAGTTATCAGGCCGGGCTGATACCATCACTCACTGGTCGATATCATCGATCTCACAGAGATTGTATTAGAAAATGAAGTGGTAACTTTATCAAGAACTACGCCACCCTCCTCGAATCTTTCGCCAGCAAACGGCGTGGAAGCTCTCAGCACGAATGTGTGAGCACCTGCGCTTGAAGGCTGCTCGTTATCACTGAAGTTATCATACTCTAGGAGCACATGATTTTGAGACCATTGCCTACCCCCTGTAGTGTACCCACCATTTTGTAGATGAGTGCCTCGCTTGTTGTCTGAATAAGCCCCTTCATAAACTTCGACCCACACTTCTCCATCAGGGTATATACGATGAACATCACATGTGAATGGTGGAATTGACTTATATACTCCATCGTCCACAATACCGTTAATTTTTCCTGTAGTAATGGGTAAAGTCAAAACGCCTTGTCCTGTGATTACACGTTGAGGCACGTCCCCATCGGCAAGCGCATAAACGATGAATCGCTCTTTTCCCGCACGCGTTTGCCATTTATCGATACCACTCAAATCAATTTGAGTTCTGTCAAATGTGATATTGTGCATTCCGTTTGTATTGATCATGAAACTGTCAACGAGTTTCGTAGATTCAATCTGAGTCCCATCAAAATTACCTTCAACAAACAAATCAGCGTGATGCTCTACTAATACCATTTGTGATGCAATGGGACTAGTCGGTGATTCAGGCCACAGACCTGATATATCGATATTCAACACGAAAGGCATATCGACACGCGTGCGGGGAAAAGTAAGGAAGGGATCATCGGTCGAAATACTAAAATCTCTTATCTCAGGATTATAGACACCCGCTTCAGTCACTGCGAGGAAATCTGTGGAAGACACCACGCCATCCAGTAATTTATATCCCCAAAGTTCGAATCGTGAACCTTTGATGCCAAGAGGTAGAGAAGGTTTGCTACCTGCATCTGTAACCCGTTCTGGGATTCCAACACCACCTGCTAGTGGAACTTGGAGCATATAAGTTCTCCATTCTGTGGATTGAGCATGTGCAACAGCAACGGATGCAATCAAAAGTAATGCTGAAATTTTCATGGTTTTGTGGAATTAAGATAAGCAGATGGCATCGCGACTACTTTTCTGTTGTAGGCTGTAATAACAGGAATTTTCTCAGCTTTGATTTTAGTGAGAAGATCTGGATCGATTGGTTCCAGACCTTGTAATTGATTGAAACTCACCGATTCCAACCGTAAGGCGTTACGGTTTTTCGTGAAAAACTCGTCCCATTCAATCCACTCTCCGACGACTTTGTCTTGCAAAGTAATTCGCCCACCCGCTGGTAAATTGATTACCGCGCCTTTAGGCAACATCACACAGTAAGTTCCATCACTGAGGAAAACAAAGCGTTCTGCAAACTTTGACCAGTCGTTTTCAGACTTTGAGGCAGTATCATCGCCTTGCGATACTGGATTGGAGGCTTCCTTTGGTTCAATGACTTTGCCATTGACCACATGGGTGCGGTTGGAGTTTTGAGCATTTGACTCCAAAAACAAACAAACTGACAGAATGAAGATCACGCGTTTCATATTGGTATTATTACTAGGCTCTTACTCTGTCAGTTTAGATTATCGGAAATTATTTATTCTTCTTCTCATCATCAACCGTGCCGGATGGATCTAGACCTGCGTTATTCAATCCAGTTGGCCCACCACCGCCTTGGCCAGGATTCGAGACATCGACTCCATCAATGTTGTTGCCGTGGCCATTGTTAGGTTTGCCTGCGGTCACAACTTCAACTTTGTTAAAGGTGACAAGTAGCACAAGATCCTGCATATCAGTGTCCTTGTGGCCTTTGGCAAATGGTGAAAGTTCGGTCAGGTAAATGAAATCATTCTCTGCGAGCTTCAAGCGCTTTGTTCCTGGCTCAAAATATGCAGCAAGGTGGGTGTGAACGTCCTTCTGACCGAGCTGAGGGTTGTAATTTGGAACAACCTCACCATCGACTAGCACGATGCGATTGTAAGGTCTTCCAGAGCTAGACGTGGTGTCGATCGCTGGCTGCCAACTTCCAATCGTGTTTGGTTTTTTGAGGTCGTATGAATTGTCATAAGAACCTTGGAATTTGAAGTCGATCCTCTCATTGGGTTCTACAACTTTCGACCACACGACTTCATGAGGATTATAACTATTGTTGTTGCCCAAGAATATTTGCTCCCATCCACCTGTGGAGGTGGTTTTTACCCAGCCTTGGACTGGGTATGGTTTGCTGACCGCACCAAACGCAGCACCGATTACGCGGACTTCAACCTCTGTTTGATACAATGGTGTCAAGCCCTCATCTGGGCTGGTTGGATCTGGATCCCTGATGACTTCTTCAAGAATCGGCTTAGGGTAGGAAGCAGCCCATGAAACATCCACGATGGTCTCGGGGAGGACGACTTGGCGATTCACTTTAATCCACCCTGCAGGTTCATCGGCACCCGCTAAAAGTGATGGAGCAGCAAGAACACTCATTGCTGCAACAGTTGCACGTGAAAGTGCGATTGGATGTATAGTTGTCATTTGTTTAATCTTTGTTGGTTTGATCAGTTGAATTCATTTAGACCCATATCATTAGAAATAATATACCGCGATGACGGGAATCAAACATTTTTATGGTCTGTCTGTAATGATTTCTGCATAGCAGAAAACAATTACGCTTATTGGCAATGACATCTATTGTGTAAAGGACAAAATCGCTGTAATGTATTCAGAATCAATTATTTGACATCACGAAGTGGTTTTTTGTTTGGCGTTTTGAGAGGCTTGCGCAGACGGAGTTCGTAAACGTCGTTGCGGCGATCTTTCATATTTCGAACCGAGCCGCTTTCATGGAGGTCTTTGAGGAGGTCTAAATTGACGTCGCAAATAAGGACCATTTCGGTATTCGGTGTGGCCTCTGCGACGATTCCGTTGCTGGGAAATGCGAAGTCACTGGGGGAAAAGACCGCCGATTGTGAAAACTGGATGTCCATATTATCCACCCTAGGCAAGTTGCCGACATTTCCGGAAATCGCGACGTAACATTCGTTTTCCACTGCACGGGCGTGAGAGCAAAAGCGCACGCGTTGGTAACCAGTTTGCAAATCAGTCATAAATGGGACGAACAAGATCTCCATTCCCTGCTCTCTCAGCAGGCGCGGCAGCTCGGGAAACTCGACATCGTAACAAATAAGGATGCCGATTTTTCCGCAGTCGGTATCGAGCACACGCAGATCGCTACCGCCGGTCATGCCAAAATATTCTCGTTCGCTGGGAGTGATGTGAATTTTCCGCACCATCTCAGAAGTGCCATCACGGCGGCAGAGGAAGGCGCAGTTGTAGAGTTTGCCGCGCTCCACGATCGGAACTGAGCCAGTGATGATGTTGACGTTATAAGAAACGGCGAACTCCCTCATTTTATCGATCAATGGCTCGCTGTGGCCCGCGAGCTTGCGAATCGCCTCGGCAGGTGTGAGATCGTTGTAGTTCACCATTAGTGGCGCGTTGATGAACTCAGGAAACAGGATAAAGTCGGAACGGTAATCGCTTACTGTATCGATGAAGTATTCGGCTTGATCGATCACCTCTTCGAGTCGGGCGGCTGGGCGCATCTGCCATTGCAGCACGCCGATGCGGACTTCGCGTTTTTTGACGCTGATGAGGCGAGGTTTTTCCTCGTAGTAGATGTTATTCCACTCCAACAGAGTGGCGTATTCTTTGGAATCCGTGTCGCCTTCTAGGTATCCGGTGAGCACCTTACGGACGTGGAAGCCATTGGCCAGTTGGAAGCCGAGGATCGGGTCGGACAGATTGCAGGCTTCGACACGGTTGATGTATTGGCGTGGTGTGAGCTTGTCGGAGTGCTCCTTGTAGCCGGGGATGCGTCCACCCGCGATGATGGCACGCAAGTTCAGATTTTCGCAGAGTTCCTTGCGAGCGTCATACATGCGCCGGGCCAGTCTCATGCCGCGATACTCGGGGTGGACGAAGACCTCGATGCCATATAAAACATCGCCATCTGGGTTGTGGGTATCGAATTTCCCTTCGCCGATAATCTGTGAGTAGGTGTGCTTGTCGCCAAATTCCGAGTAGTCGATGATCAGCGAAAACGCGCAGCCGACGATGCGCCCGTTCACTTCCACACCGATCTGACCTTCTGGAAAAAGTTCGAGCAGGCGCGTGAGTTCGCGTTTGCGCCATGGGTCGTCATCGACAGAGGCGTAGGACAGCGAGTGAGCTTTGCGGAGGTCGGTGAAATCCGAGAGTTCGAGATACCGGACCCTGATATTGAGGTTGTCCTTAGCCATGAGGCAGGATTGGCGTGTGGTGCGGTGCTTGGCTAGTGCGAATCCGATGATCATTTTCGGAGTGCATTTTCGACAAACGGGTGTTAGCTGCGGTGCCATGGCAAACCAGACGCAGCACGTTCTCATTATCGGTGGAGGTTTCGCAGGTTTGGCTTGCGCACAAGGACTAGCGAATGACCCGCGATTCACGGTGACCTTGGTGGACCGCACCAATCATCACCTTTTTCAGCCGCTGCTTTATCAAGTCGCCACGGCTTCACTGGCTGCACCAGACATCGCGCGCTCGATCCGGCAGATTCTTGCGGATGCGCAAAATGTGACGGTTTTGATGGAGGAAATTCAATCAATCGATCCGAACAGCAAGACTGCAACCTCGGCGATGGGGAAAATTTACTCGTATGACTTCCTAGTCATCGCGGCAGGTGCGCGAACCGGATATTTCGGTCACGACGACTGGGAACCGCACACTTTGGGGCTCAAAACGCTAGCCGAAGCGCAGAACATCCGCCGCCGAGTGCTCTCAAACCTTGAAAAAGCAGAGCTTTCTATGGATGAAGATGATCGCCGTCGGCTGATGACAGTGGCCATCGTCGGTGGCGGGCCAACTGGTGTGGAACTGGCAGGTGCGTTTGCGGACCTCGTCCATCGCTCGCTGAAGTCGAACTTTCGCAACATCGATACCTCTAAACTCCGGATCGTGCTAATCGAGGCGGGCGAGCACATCCTTTCCGCGTATGACCCGTCTCAAAGTGCATATGCTCGCAAGCGGCTCGAAACGTTAGGTGTGGAAATTCACACCGGGGCTGCCGTGACCGCAGTGGAGGATGGAAAAGTCACCTTCGGCCAGCCAGCGATCGTTCTTGAGGCATCATCGATCATCTGGGCGGCGGGTGTGGCTGCGAGTCCGCTCACGGCGTGCCTTGGCGTGCCGCTTGATCGTGGGGGGCGGGTCACTCCGGAGCCGAATCTCTCGGTGGCTGGCCATCCGGAAATTTTCGTCGCAGGTGATGTGGTCCGACTTTCGATGCCTGATGGCGGAGTTATGCCGAACGTCGCGCCTGCTGCCATGCAGATGGGCACATACCTTGCGAAAAATTTCCTTCAAGAAAGCAGCAAGCCATTCCGATATTTCGACAAAGGAATCATGGCGATCATCGGCAAAAATCACGCGGTGGTGAGCAGCAATGGCATCGAAATCAACGGATACATCGCCTGGCTCGGGTGGTTGTTCGTTCACATCGCATTTCTCGTCGGTTTTCGAAACAAACTGGCGGTTCTTCTTGGCTGGGCGTGGGCCTACCTCGTCAACAACCCGGAAGCGAGAATCATCGTCTATCCGCCGGGGCACGCCGATGATTTCACGCGTCCCCGCACAGGAGTCTCGACCGCCCAGGCGTCTCGACCATGATTACCCGAGCGGAGGCAGTTACTCGACTGAATGCTTTCCTGCCGCGAGCGGGAAAATATGCATCCGCCCGAAATTACGACCTCGGGCCGAAACAGCGAGAAAACGTCTCGATGCTTTCGCCCTACATTCGTCATCGGTTGATACTAGAGGACGAGGTGGCGCTGGCTGTGCTGGGAAAATTCGCGTTTTCCACTGTGGAGAAATTTCTACAAGAAGTGGCGTGGCGGACTTATTGGAAAGGATGGCTCGAGATGCGTCCCGATGTCTGGACGTGCTATCTCGACGAACTCGCTGAGACGCCAGTCACCGCCGAATGCATCGCTGCGAAGGAAGGCCGGACCGGGATCGCGTGCTTTGACTCTTGGTGTCGCGAGTTGGTGGAAACGGGCTATTTGCACAATCATGCGCGGATGTGGTTCGCGTCCATTTGGATTTTCACGCTGCGTTTGCCGTGGCAAGTGGGAGCCGATTTTTTCTTGCGTCATCTGCTCGATGGCGATCCGGCGTCGAATACCTTGTCGTGGCGCTGGGTGGCTGGGCTGCACACACGCGGAAAACACTACCTCGCTCGTGCCGAAAATATCGCGCATTATACCAATGGAAGATTCGATCCGACGGGGCAGCTCAATGAAAAGGCCGAACCTCTGCCGCTGGACCGTGAATTCCCGAGAAAACCGCTGCTTTTGCCAGATTGGAAAGTACCCGTAGGTAAAGTGGGACACCTCCTAGTCGCTGACGACCTCGGGCCGCCACCCTTGGAAGTTCATGCCTCGGCGGTCTGGCACCCGCTGAACGCAACAGACATTTCGCCGCTTGTTCATGCGGCAAGGAGCGCCGCGTGCGATGATGCGGCTGCGCGTGCTGGAGGGCAGAGACTATCAGGAGAATGGATTTCCTCGGTCCAAACATGGATGCAGCGCGAGTCTTTAGACTCTTTGATCGTCGCCTATCCAACTGTCGGGCCATGGAAACCTTTGTTTGATGCATTAGCCGCAGAAGTGCCGATCACTGTATTCACTCGTTCGTGGGATCGAGCACTTTGGCCAGACGCCACCGCCGGATTTTTCCGCATGCGCGAGAAGTTACCTGCGTTTTTTTGCGGAAGAGGCTATAAATCTTCTACAAAGGATTGTGCCCAGCCGCCGATTTCGTAATCAGGGAAACACGCGCCCGCTCGCCACGATTGTGGATGGCCAGTGTAGAGCGCGGTTGCGAATCCACATAATGCGGCGGGCTCGATGTCGTGCAGCGGATCGTAGCCGATGTAGAGAGTTTCATGCGGCGGAATCCCGCGCTGTGTGAGACGTGCGACCAGCAGCTCGAACAATGCGGGCGAGGGTTTAGCGATGCCGTGTTGAAACGAAAGAATGGTCAGGTCCGGCGAAAAATGCTCCGCCAGACAGCCCAGCGAAGGCAGCGTGTTGCACTGCGCGTTGGAAAGGATGCCGAGCGGTTTGCCACTAGCTGATAGTTTTTCCAGAATCTCTGTTACTCCGGGGAATTGTTGCGCTGGATGCCAAGCAGCCTCGATTTCGAGAACCAGCTCGTAGGCGTCGTGATCCGGCGCTAGTTCCAACACTTCTCTCCATATTGCCTGGAGATCGATTTCTGGAAACGCTTTGTCCGAGATTTCATGTGCTCGTCGAACGGCGGTATGAAGAGCCGAGCTTGGTGATACTGGCGGCTCGTGACCGAAACGTGTGATGATCTCTCGCAACATCGGATCGGCAGCAGGATCAGGTTTCACACCGCCAGCGGGCGCTTCAAGCAAGGTGCCATAAACGTCAAAAACCACAGCGCGGAACTTAAAAAAATCCGGTGCCGGACGCGTAGGCAGGGGGCTGGTCAGGAAGTGAAAATTCTCAGCCGTTAGGCAGAAGTCGAGAATATGTTTGGGATCGAGCGCCCTGGGTGTATTGGGCGTGGCATCGCTCAGTTGCCGGTAGATCGATTCCAGATGCTTCCGATGTGCTTGCGGCGACCATGCTGCGAGTGAGATGTCAGTTGTTGCGTTTGAGGTCAGTGCGTGCTCAAGCCACTCGCTGAGAGGTTGCATACCAGAGGCGGTGGACACGTTGAGCGCGTCGCGATTTCCCGGTTCTATGGCGGTAAGAATGACGCGCTGTTGGAGAAATTCTGGGAGATTTCCAAAGTCAGTGGTCATCCCGTGAACGGTGGCGAGCGAGGCGGACGGCAGTTCGCGACCCCAAGCTTTCCACGAGTGGTCCATGGTTTCCTCGAGGCAGGAATTCAGCGCCGTGTGATTGAGCCAATCGCTTGGAACTTGGATTTTTTGATAGAGATTCTCAAAGCGGACGCCATGAGTGGCAAGGTCATCATCGAGATGCTTCAGCGCACGACCGAGCAAGGGTTTGCCAAAAGCGATGGATTCGAGAAATGCCAAGCCGAAGCCTTCGGCGACTGACGTGCTGGTTATGTGCGTGGCGTGATTGATCCAATCCTGAAAAGCTTGTTCCGCACCATTTGCGGGCGATTGGTTGTCCACCACATCGAAGGCGACGGGCAGCTTTGTTTGTGCGGCGAAGCGTCGCCAGCCATCGTGGATGCGCAGCGCTTGTGCATCGCGCGGCGCACGGGAGATGGCGAATTGCGTATCTGGCGGCGCGTGTGCAGCAAGAAGTAAGATTTCACCGAGGTTTTTCCTGCGTATACCGCGCACCGGATAGAGTACCAGAGGAGGAGTCAACGACGATACTGCGGCTAGTTCTGCGGCGATGGGGTTGAGCAGCAGATGTGCTTGTGTTTCTGGCAGACCAGCAGCGATGAAACGTGATCGGTCCCTCGTATTGAGAAACGCGTAGTGGACGTGTTCCGCCAGCGGATAGGGCAACGCGCATGCCATGAGATTTGGCGCGTTATCGGGTCGTCCGTCTTCAGCGAGGTCATGGATTTGCAGCAATAACCGTTCGCCCGCTGCGGCGAGAGATTCGACAAGACGGGTGAAAGCCGGATTTTTTCCAAGTGAATGGTTGTGAAAATGCCAAACGTCTGGCGCTGTTCCCAGTGCGTCGCAGGCAGCGGTGCGTAAAGATCCGAGCTCCACACTGCTTGAGTAGCCGAGTCCGTCGATAGTTCGCACGGGCAAGTCGGCAGGTACGGACTGCGCTGATGGCCCCGTGAGAATGACGTGCAATATGCCGCAGCGTGTCATTTCACGGGAAGCGGTGGTGATGACTTTGGTGACGCCGCCCGCTCCGAGATGGTAATGAACGATGGCGATTTTCACGTGACCGGGTTGTAGTTTCTCTTAATGTCCTAGGTAGGAATTACGTAATAGACAATTTTTAATGTTTGAACCATAAATATTATATGTCCGGCTTATTTGCGGTATTGTGTGTGGTTTTTGATCGTCCTTAGTGAGGAAAAGTAACTGCAGACGAGGTATGTCGAGCCATTGTGACGTCTTGGTAAAGAATGGCTGGGAGCCGATCCTTTTTTTCTCTGAATGTAAGTTTGCGTAGTTCCTATCTACCGGAAATGACGTCTCAAGAACGGTCAATAGGATGCCTTGACCCTGCTGAATTTATTTTTCTGGGAGGTGGGAATTGGTATTTTGATGGTTCGCATGTTGCCGACGTCCGAAATCCAAGTTGGATTTAATGTTACGTCTTCCCATGTCAGGAGATCTGTGTCGGTCCCAAAAAATCAGTCCACTGGTTAAGCTATGATTGAGGTGTGCGGGGCGCGGCTTTAAAACCGAATCGAACACACTAAAATAAAAGCAAAACGATAAAGACACGACCCCGAATTCAAAGCCCACGTAGCGCTTGAGGCGCTCAAGAGCTTCAAGACCATCTAGCATATCGACAAGGAATTCGACCTTCATCTGGCGCAGGTTTCTGTGTGGAAGAAGACGATGGCTGAGAGAGCCACGAGTGTCTTCAGCCCCGGAGAAGGCAAGACCCATGCAGTCGTCTTCGAACGCGAACGCGCCCTACTGCATGCCACGATCGGCCAGGAGGCAGTAGGGTTGGACTGGCTGACAAGAAGGCCACTCGGCAAAAAATCGCTCAAGCTGTCGTCAGCTTGAGCACGCCCGCCTCTCTCTTCAAAGGAGTAGAGCAATCTTTACCCATCATCCATGGTATTCTATCAATCCACAGAGCTTATCCACTATAGCTTAGTTAGGCCATATGATGGTCGGATTTTCGGTGTCACCTAACACCCAAGAGCACGGTGGAAAGGAATTTGCTCATAACAGGCGCTTTTTTGCTCGCTGCCTTCCTATGCATTGTTTGAGCCAGTGCTCACTCCAAAAAAGAGAATAAAGAAAGTGCTCGAAAGAGGACTCGAACCTCCACAGGTTACCCTACTAGATCCTTAGTCTAGCGCGTCTACCAATTCCGCCATCCGAGCATTTGTTGGGTGGGGAGGGCTTTGTTAAGTTTCCCGGACGTGACTTGGCAAGTG
>JBGSLX010000377.1:0-4005 GCA_041740475.1 Akkermansiaceae bacterium
TCGCGTGAAGTCTTCAATTTCGCGGCTTGCCAGCGCATCGTCATATTGCGAGCTGCCGTATTCGCAGCCTGCAAACAGCGCGAGCCGTTCCACCGGCCTCCACTCCGCACTCGCCAGCAACCTTAGTTCGGGCGCTTGCGGGAACGGCTTGCCCTCCAGTAGTGGCTGCTCGCTGGACTCGCTAAAACGCGTTTTCGACCACATCCCAGTGAGTCCTAACGTGACTTGATCATGTGCCTGCCAATCCATTTCAGCCTCGATGCCCACGACTCTTGCCAAGTCCACATTGCGCCGGATCGAGCCGCTGCCGCCGGGAGGAATTGTGCCGAAAATTCCCTGTATTTCTGCCGGATCGGTGACTGGCACGTTGGCCACCGCATCGCTGATCCGATGGAAAAAAGAGTCCGCACTGATGCTTAACTCAGTCGTTGGCTTCCATTCGACGCCTGCTTCCACGCTCAAGAAACGCTCGGGATCAAGCTGCGGATTGGCCTCGACGATGTCATTTCGCACGCGAAACGGTCGATAAAGTTCATTGAGTGTCGGCATCCGAAAACCGCTCCCAGCGGAAACACGAGCCTGTACATCTGGATGAAGTCGCCGCCTGAGTTCCAGCGATGCCGAGGGTTCGATGCCATCGCGGTCCTCAGGCCGTTCGTCGCGCAGCGTCGCGCCTGTGCTGAGAGAATTTTCCACTCGTTGCGCGTCGCTCAGCCACCACCCATCCAGCCGCGCACTGCCACTGAGCTTGGTTTTCTCGTCGGCCTGATAGTTCGCAGTGCCGAAGATGCCGAAAAAATCCTGCTCACCTCCCGCGACACGTCGGCGGAATGTGCCCACATCTTCATTCGTCTCGCCGCGAAGCAATCGCGTATCGGCCCCCGCCAAGAAACTCCACGCCTCGTCCCGATCCCACTCCACGGTCAACGCCGCCCCGCTGCCGCGCCCCGGCACGTCGAATTGATTCAGCGCCATCGTTTCTGCCGTTCGCTGTGCATTCACCGAGCTGAATGTGGATTCGAACTCGCGCCTTTGATGCCACGCGATCGCCTGCCAAGATGACTGCTCGTGCTCAGAAGTAACCCGCAGAGAGAAATCCACGGCATCCGTCGCGTTTTTGGCGAGCGGCGTGCCGTTTCCACGCTCCTCGGTGTAGAACGAAACACTCTGCTCGAGCGTCAGACCGGGGGCTGCGAGCCACGCAAATTTCGCATCTGCGCCCCGTAGATCGATGTCCAGCTTGCGATCTATCGTTCCACGCTGATCAGGTCCGACCGCGAAAAATCCATCTGAGTGCAATCCAAATGCCGCGATCATTGCGGAGATCGTTCCATCGTCATTGCTCATCTGATGCAGCGTCGATCCCGAGTAAGTCCCCTGCCCTCCCGCGCCAGCTTTTACGACGTGGATATCTTGAAACGGCGCTCGCCCGTTCATTTGGATCACCCCTGCCGGACTTTGATTGCCCCACACCGCAGCCCGTGCCGAGGGCACAATCTTGATGGAATCCAGCGCCGCCGCATCGTAGCGCGCCCAGTAAACCCAGCCGCCGAATGGATCGTTCTGCGGCACCCCGTCCAATAGAACCAGCGTCCGAGAGGCCGCCGTCGCCCCGGTGTTTCTCAAGCTCACACCTGCTGATGTCGGATTTCCAAACAGCGAGGATTGCCGCCTGTACAGCGAAAACGCGGGTTCTTGCGCCATCAATTCATCCACCGTGCGCGGCGCTTGCTCTCTTAGTTCGTCTCGATCCCATGCCGCCAGAGACGCGCCATCGCCGCTTCGCCTCTCAGAAAGCACCACCATCTCCGGCAACAACTGCACCGACTGGCCTAACAGCCGCACCGCTGAAACAAGCAGCCACGCCCAAACCGAAAAAACGGCGCATCTCGCAAAATTGGAATGGCTCGGAGCGTCTTGCATGACCCACTCAACCAAGAACCCTACTCAACGCACGCTTCAATGGCGGAAATGTCGCAAACGCAGCCGCACATCATTCAAAACTTCATTTTCACGACCCTGCTCACCATCGTTCTCGAATTCTACGCCTAGCCGAGTATCCATTTTCCGCAGACACCAACCGCACAGATTATTAATGAATTCTGAAATCCTCAAAGGGCTTCTCGCCGCGCACGCCATCGTCACCATCTTCATGGCCGGTCTGATCTGGTTCGTTCAAATCGTTCACTACCCTCTCTTCAAGCACGTCGGAAATCCGGAATTTCCCCGCTACGAACAGGAACACACCCGCAGAACTGGATGGCTTGTGAGCGCACCGATGTTGATCGAATTCTCTCTAGCGGCGGCGCTGGCATTTTGGCTCGGCGGCGCTCTCGCTTGGGGCGGACTCGGCATGTTGATGATCATTTGGCTGAGCACCGCCACGAGGCAGGTGCCGCTGCACCAACGGCTCTTGCGCGGCTTCGATCAAACAGCCCACAAACAACTTGTGCGCAGCAATTGGGTCCGAACCATTGGCTGGTCGCTCAGGGCCATTCTCGCGCTTTTTATGCTTTTCACCCCATAAATACGGCGGCTTGCGTGATCGTTTTTCCCCCGCAAGCTGCCACCGACTGCACATGTCCCTGCCCCACCGTTCCGCACTTTTCGATTCACTCGCCACCGCCGCCAGCGGCCTGCGGCACAAGTTCGGCCAGTGCTGCTTGCGGCCAGTCCTACATGCATTTCAGCCAGAGGCGGTTCTACAAATCGAAAACTTACCCCCAGATCAAAAGCTGCTGGCTCTCACCATCGACGATTCGCCCAGCCCAGAAACATGGAAAATACTCGACTCCCTGCGCGACCACGGAGCGACCGCGACTTTTTTCATCCATGGCGCGAGAATTCGCGACACCGCCTCAAAACAGCTCATGCAGCGCATTTTGAACGATGGGCACGAAGTCGGAAATCACATGCCAGATTCCGTGCCCTCGCTCAGTCTGCCGCCATACGAGTTTGCCGCCGAGTTCGAGCGCAACCACCGTATCCTCTTAGATGCAGGAGCGCTTCCCGTCCGATTTCGTCCCTCACACGGATTCTACAACCAAACGATGGCGGAGTTCCTTCGCACCAAAGGCGTGGAGCTGGGTTACCAACCGCATTTTTATCTGGGCCTGAACTTCCCGTGGGATGTGTTTTTCGAAATCCCCCAGAGTTACGCGCGCCACAACGCAGCATCTGCCGTTCCCGGGCGCATCGTCGTCTTTCACGACAACCAAGATCGCTTCGACCTGCGGAAAAACATCATCAACCAGACTCAGCGCACCCTCACATCCTTGCCCATTTTTTTCGCCGCACTAGAGAAACAGGGCTTCAAAGCCAAATCCCTCGCCGATGTCGAAGCCGCCGCAGTCGATTTCCAGCAAGCCCATCGAACTACAAATGGAAGCGGATTCACTCCTCCCCGGGACCGCTGAGCCCCAGCTCGGCATGAACAAAATAACCAGAAAATCAAGATTGCTGTCGATGACAAGCCACCCGAAGAAATGAGCAGATAAAGCACTCAGAGTCTTGCGAAGTAACTGATCATTTCAAAATCGATGACACATTGTTCTCAAAGAACATGACCGCCAACGAATCGTTCGAGAACCTTCAACTTCAGAACTGCGCCCCAAGAACTGCGCCCCAGTTTGTAGAGAAGCTTCTTAAAATGTTAGGACTTAAAACATTACAGGAGATGTTTCTCAATCAACAGCAGCAAGATCGCTGTTCAGGATGAGGGCTTTGCCGGGCTTGAGGTCAAGGGTGGTGGTTTTGTCGCCGAGGCGGATGGTGTATTTTCCGGGATTTTTCGCCGTGATGCGGGCGGCGTCGAGTTTTCCGTCTTTCCACTGTAGGTCCACGCTGAGGGCTCCACGGGCGCGTAGGCCTTTGGCAGTGCCTTCCGGCCAAGCGGAGGGAAGCGCGGGCAGAAGGTCAATGAAATGGCCGCCGTTCGGAGCGGCGACGTGGCTTTGGACAAGCATCTCGGCGATGGCGGCGGTGGCTCCGAAGTTGCCGTCGATC